>DATHQS010000125.1:0-9185 GCA_035482455.1 Candidatus Acidiferrales bacterium
AAGTTTCATCGCTGGGGAGACATGGAGTGGCCCCGGTCAAAGAAGACGCCAGCAACCGGATGGCATCCGTTCACGCGGTGCAGCCCGAACGCGACGTGGCTGGATTTTGCGTCGAGCGTGGTGAGGACGATGTCTGGCATCGGCTTAAACTAGCAACAGACGCCACAAACAACAAAATAGAAATCTTGCCGGGTTCAATGGCCGGGAGTTTCCTGCATCTTAAGGGCAATGGCCGGGTTGCTGTCACTTTTATGGGACCCTTTTCAAGGATAGGTTAGACGGTAAAAATAATTGTGACCTTTCGGCGAAAAAAACACCGTGTTCCATCCGTTCGAAACCGCCGGGGTGTTCGTCACCGTCACCCAATTTGCCCCGGTCAGGTCAGAATTTTGCTGCAAGACAAAACCCGCCGGCGGCGACGGCCACGACAGGACACAATTCGTTCCGGCGACAGCCAGGCGCAAGGCCGCCGGCGACAGCGTGACTTGAAACGTCTGGCTGGCCAGATTGCTCGTCGCAAAAATATCCGATCCGCCCCGGACGGTTGCGGTGCCGGAATAGTTGCCGGGCGGGATGGCCGGATTGAGGGCCACGCCAAAAACGATGTCAGTGTAGGTTTCGCCGGCCTGCAAAATGCCGGGGACATTGCAGAAGAAAAGATTTGTGCCGGCAGCCAGATAATTGGTCGCCCCGCCGTTGAAACTCAACTGGAGGTCGTTAAGATACAAAGCATCCGTCGGGCTCGCGTTGGTCAAGGCGGCGGCAAAGATGACCTGGTTGCTGCCAACGCCCGATTGCACCGCCGGAGCCAGGACGAAGGCCAGATTCGCCCGCGCGTCAGCGGCCAGCACCAGCGTGAGGCCGGATAAAAGCAGGAGGAGTTTTGGTTTCATGGCAATCTTCCGTCAGTGGCCGACCGCAAACAGGATGGCGTTGTTGATGGCATAAACGAAACCGTTGACGCCAACGAGCGTGGGCGTGTAGGCCTCGCCGAGGCCCGTGGTCAGGACGTTGGTTTCCGAAAGCGTGTTGGACACCAGGTCCCAGCGGTATAATTTGCCGTCTTCATTGTTCGCGAGCACGGATCTGGTGAACGGGTCCACGACGGCGGAATTGATGCACCACTCATGCACGGCGTTTGGAAAATCGTTGGTGAATTGCGCCTCGGGCGTCGCCCCGGCCTTGGTCAGGATCTCCTTCATCACCGTTGCGCCGGTGACCGGGTCGGTCATGGTGTCGTGCGGATCGAGGACGGCGATTTTGTTGACCCCGTCGCCCCCGGTGTCGGCGTAGTTGTTATACTTCGTCACCAGCAGATACGACGATGTGCCGTGGTAGGACGGCACGGCCGTCGCGGGGAGGACGGAAGCGGTGGCGTCCCAGCCGAAGGCGCCCGGCGTTTTGCTTTGGGTGAGCGAACCGTCAAAATGATGCAGCCAGCCGCGCTGATTATTTGAATTCCACGGATACTCCATCACGCCATAATAAACGTCGCCATCCGGCCCGACGGTCGGCGAGGCGGTCACATCGTCGGAAAGGACGTCGTCATCCGTGGGATAGGCGACATCCTTCAAACGGACGTGAGCCAGGGGCGCGAGCGTCCGGCTGTCCACGGCGACCAGATAGCCGTAACCATAATTGCCGTTGTCCACGCCGACATACAGCGTCCGGTGATCGTTGCTCAAGGCCGGCGCGCAGTTCTGGACGACTTTGCTGATCCAGGTGTCGCCCGCGGCGTTGCTGGCGGCGAGCCAGGTGCCGGTGCCGTTGAAGTCGATGCGCGCAATGCCGCCCTGAAGTTTTAACGGGGTCGGGCCGGTGACCTGGAAGCCGAAGAAAATGTTGCCGTAACGGTCCGATGTTATCGGCGTGTCAATGAACACATTGGTGAGGTAAGAGTTGGTGCTGGCGTTGTAATTGGCCAGGCCATAAAACGCGAGCTTGCCGGTGGCGGGCGGGCCGCCGGTGGCGTCGGGCGTGTCGCAATAATAAACCGTCCCGCCGCCGCCCGCGAAATAGAGCCGGTTCTTGGGCGTCAGCACCGGCGAAAAACTCGGGGTCCAATTGTGGGGTGGCAACCGGTAATCGGTGGGCAACGCCCAGTTGGTTGCGCCGGTCCCGCCGGCCAGCGCCCGCACCTCGAACCCGTTGGTCGCGCCCGTCTTGACC
The DNA here is from genome assembly GCA_035482455.1 of Candidatus Acidiferrales bacterium. Taxonomy (GTDB): domain Bacteria; phylum Verrucomicrobiota; class Verrucomicrobiia; order Limisphaerales; family UBA11358; genus UBA11358. The sequence goes on from DATHQS010000125.1 coordinate 2,170, forward strand.
GGCACGAGGACGGTGTTGGCGCGCGTGATCAGCGGCGACCCGTAATGGATGTCCAGTTCGCCGTTGGTGTCATATTGCGGCTTCAAGTCCACCGGCGTGTGCCACACGATGCGGTTCAGCGGCTGCGACGCGACCGGCGCGCCGGCGGTGTGCTGCGCGTCGTGGCCGTAGCCGCTCCACGGAAAGCTGATGCTCTGGGCCGCCCCGCTTTTCAAGCTGAAGACCAGCAGAAAAGCAAACATCCAGGCCAGGACGGGCGGCGCTGGCGGGTTGACCAAGGCCGTCATTGGAAACGGATTTTTCTTCCTCATATTTATGTTTCAACCAACATCGCATCGCCGCCGAAGGTTTGAAAGTTGGGTGCCAACCCCGTTTGCAGCGGGGCGAACACCCACCGGATTGAAGACCAAACGTGACATATTGGCAGGGCTTGTCTTCATGGTGGCAGTAACGCAGTTACCAGTTACTCGCAGCACCGGTTTTGTTTGGCGAGGATGATCCGGCTCCGGCGGGTGTTTTCAAAGACGCGGATGGGACCAGGACCGTGCTCGACCCGCGAACCGCAGACGACCTCCGCGAGTTTCGCGTAACCGTTCGCCAGCAACAGATGATTCTCGCAACCATCCACGTAATCGCCGAGCGACCCGTCCGCCGCCTTCGCCCGTTCGCTGCCCGTGATGTGATGCGCGTCCACCAGGTCGAGAATGGGTGGCTGCCCCGCCACGCGCGGCGGCAATAGGAGCGCGGGCGTCTCCCGCACCGCGCCGTTCACCACCTCCACGACGCCCTCGGCCGGCGTCAGAAATTCCCGCACCACGCGGTCGATGGTCTCGAACCGGTTGCACGCGATGCACGGCACGAACTTCGTCTGCCCGCCTTCCTCGAAAAACACCACCGACTGCTCGATGCCCGCGCCCAGCTTGTTCTTGGTGAAGCGCACCACCGCGCATTTTAAATTTAACCAGCGCGAATTGCGCCCGTCCCACGTCAGCCCGCCCGGCAGGCTGATGTAATCCGTGTTCACATTGGCGATGCGCGGCCAGACGGTCAGGTGTTGCAGCCCGTTTAAGGCCAGCGCCAGGCTGCGCGCCTCATTGACCAGCGGCCGTTCATCAATGAACAACGCGGACAACCCGAGCGAATGAAACAACGCCTGCGCCCGCCCCACCACATCCCCCGCGCTGATCCCCTCCGCCGCCAGGAGTCGTGCCGGACCGCCTGCCAGTCCGGCTCGGACCTCCGAGCCGGCGTGTTGGTGTTGCTGATTGCGAATTAGTCCATCCTGCACGGCGCGTTGATAGAGCGGATTTAGCTCATCCGGAGTGCTTCCCTCCACTCTGGGAAACCCCATCCAATCCAAATTACCCGGCCGGTTGCCCACCCGTTGCCCGTCTCCCTTTTGATCGCCCACATGGGCGCGGACGAACATCCAGCACCGATCCCCCATATCCAGCCCGCCATACGCTTTGCCATTTTCCCGCCCTCGCACGCCAAGCGAGAACGATTCCACCGCCCGCGCCCGGTCCATGATGGCCGGCGTGAGCGCCTGCGCCGTGCTTTGCGGCAAACCCAGCACATCGCACCGGAACACGATCATCTCCTCCGGATCCGCCACCGCCGCCTGAAACCGCGTCACGATCTGCGAGAGGTCGATGGCCCCGATGCCCAGCTGCGAAATGCGAAACGACCATTTCCGCTGGGCGAGTTGTTCTTGGCGCCGATGCTCCACAATGGGCAGCGAGCGGTTGAGTTCCGCCCCACACTCCACACACCCCAGAAAATATTCATTCGACGGCTCATGCGCGAACGATGATAAATCGTCACCATCTACCTTGAAGTCCCCCGCCCACGTCAGCTTCGGAGCGCCGACCACCGCGTCGGCACGTTTATGTTTGGATATTGAAGTTTGGTGCTTCTCTGGAGCTTGGATGTTGGACGCTTGGAGCTTTGCCCGCCCCAGACCCGAGACGCCAGACCCCAGATCCAATCTCACGATTTGCGGAAACTCCTCCTCCGGACAATGCCTTCTCCTGCACTCCGGACACGTCAGGATAAACACCCCCTGGCTCCCGTCCTTCCACGCCTTGTTCATGCCGCGACCATGTACGCGCTGCGTCCCGGTCTTGAACACGAACCGCAGGTCGCTCGCCGTCAGCCGGCCGCGCACGAACTTCATCATCTTCGGCTGGATGTCGTCCAGCTCATCCATCGCGCCCACATCCATGCTGAACGTCGTCGGCACCTTGCCCAGCCCACGGATCATCCCCACCGCCTTGCGCTGGCCATCCGTCACCAGAAAAGCGCCCTTGCGGTTCACCGCCCGGCCGGATTTGTTGAGCGCCTTGCCCACCTGCACCATCTCCGCGAACCAGCCGATCTGGTCCACCACATCCGGCCGGAACTTGGCATCCACAATGCCCTCCACCAGATCATCATCCGGCAGGTACAACCCAAAATTACGGAACTGCTGCCCCGTCACGTACGCCGCGAGATTGAGTTCGAGAATGGTCTTCCCAAACTGCGCCCCGCCCGCCAGCGCCACCTCCGCATCCGCCCGCTTGTGCTTCAAGATGTCGTCGATGACTTGGACAACCTCGCGCAACGCCTCCCGCCCGGCGAAAGAATAGGGCCCATACAAGCCTTGCCCGTTCGGCACCCGCGCATCCGCCAGCAGAAAATCCTCAAACGATGCACGTTTCGGTACATTCACCCTGGGCCGTTTCTTGATGATTGGGTCGGTGAGCTGTTTGTATCTGGTTTTGGCTTGGCGTTTCATGATTAAGTCAAAAATGGATGAGATTGAAAGCGGCAGGCGCCTCGGCCGGAGCGCGGCTGTGTCGCAGACCAGCCGCAGCGCGTGAAAACCGCCGTGACTGGCGGATTACCCATGACCGCCCGTCGTGAAAGTTGGATATTGCCTTCATTCACCCTTCGCTTTCTTCAAGGCCACAAACACGTCCCTGAACATTTCGGCCACCCCTGGATGTTTTTCCGCCTCTTTCAGGCACAACTCCAGCGCCCTCGCTTCATCATCCTTCTTCCACTCCGCATGCTTCTCACGCTCCATGATAAGTTTCTGCGCCCGGTACTCCGCCCGGCTCCGGTCATTCGCCAACCGGCTCGCCGTCCACGCCAGCCGGTCCGCCAGCAGCAACACCTCCGGCCTCGCCTCCGCCTGCAGCGACAGGTTCAGCGCCAGCATCTTGAACCGCTCGCTCACCATCTCCGCCGTCGCGTCCGGATTCTCCTTGAGCCACTCCCGGAACCCCTCCATCAGGGTCTTTTCCCCGTCCCACCGCTGCCTCCCCCGTCGCCGGACCAGAAACTTGGACACGTTCGTGGCTGCCGTCTCGATTTTTTGGGTTTTCAGCCATGCCAGCATTTCGTGGATGGGTTTCCCCTCCTGATCCATTTGCAGTAATGTCTCCGTGAACGGATCTAGCATCGAAGGAATTCGTTTACGCGCCGCGTTGCGCTTAAGTTTTGCCGTAACAGGTAGGTTCAAGGTGGATGTATCCATATTTTTTTAAAAAGTAGGTGTAAATCGGTGCCAAGTGGTGCCAAGTGGTGCCAACCGGTGCCAACGGGTGGAAAACGGTGTTGCTGAGCGGACCCGCTGGCGGCTGACGGTTTTCAGAAAATGGGCGGCGGCTGTGTCCCGCTCCGGCGGGACCAGCCGCAGCGTGTCGCCTGCCACTCGCGCCTCCGAACCAACCACGCCATCCGCCAGCCTTGGCTGTTTGGAGCTCGGAAATTCTCTGGCCTGTCGCGTCGTGGCGCAGCGCAGACGGATGCTTGGAGGTTGGACGCTTGGCCTGTCGCGCCGAAGCCTCGGCGAAGGCGGAAGCTTTGCCCGCCCATTCGTCATTCGAACTTCGTCATTCAAATTCAGATTCGCCGTGGCATCTTTGGACGCCGCCGCATGTGCCATATGTGTCATGCACCGCCCACGCTAGCATACCCCTCGCGAATCTGAATTTGTGTGGGGAATGTAGAATGCAGATTTATGCCATTTATTTTCATTTTTCGGGAGTGGGATGGGGGTCCGACCCAAAAAATCCCGTAAAAATCTTAATCGCCCCGTAAAGATTGGGGATAAATGGTGTGCTAAAAAATTAACCGGAGGCGAAATTTGCGGTTTTGCTGGGGAATTGAACGATTTTTGAAAATCATAAATTGAACCGCCCGGGGCGAGGACGGCTCGTCCCCGCATCTTTTTTTGAAAACCCGCGACGGCATAGGTCAAACGGCAACCGGGACACCAAAACATGTCTACATATGCTCCTCTCCTCCGCCTGTCGCGCCGTAGCGCAGCGGAGGCGGAAGGGGAGGAAACAGGTGAGGACGGACAACAAAACTGACCTTGCAGCCTGTTCTGCCCCTCCTGCCGCGAGCACGAACGCCTGCCGATGCGGTAAATTTTGAGGTGTTTATTTCGGGAATACCCGGCGCAGCCGGATTCTGTTTAAAAAAAGGGCCGGACTTTCGTCCGGCCCTGTTGATGACGAGGTTTATACGCCTTCATCCAGGCGTTCAGAAGGGCGGCGCGACCATTTGGGGGAGCTGTCCGGACCGCGCCGCTGGCAAAACCTCTCTGCCAACCCTAACGGACAGCAAAATCATTAACCGCCACCATCCGACACGTTTGCAAATTCCAAATCTTGCAAAGACAGCTTCAGGGATGCCCAACCCCTTTACGTGACCATCTTGTGCCGGTTGCCACAATATGTCGATGGGGTGTTCACCCCATGGCGGCTAAAACCACTCCGGCCGCTTCTGAAAACCGCTCGGGGTGTGGTGGCCATTGCAGCTCGCACCCTTCAGCCTTTGGACTTTGGCCTTTGGACTTTAGCCTGGGCACCAGGGTAACGAGCGGCCTTGACGTTTCGCAGATACGGTTTAATTGATTAGGCATATGCAACCGGAAAAATTCACACAAAAGGCACAGGAAGCGTTGCAAGCGGCGCAGCGGCTGGCGCGCGAGCATTCGCACCAGGAGATTGATGGCGAACACCTCGCGTTGGCGCTCATCGGGCAGACCGAGAGCCTGATTCCGGACCTGCTGGAGCGCATCAGCGTGCCGGTGGCCAAGCTGAAGCCGGATTTGGAGGCTGAAATCGCCCGGCGTTACAAGGTGCAGGGCGGCGGCGAGCCCTACGCCGGCAATGACCTGCGCAAGGCCCTCGATGCGGCGCAAACGGAAGCCAAGAAGCTCAAGGATGAATACGTCAGCACGGAGCATCTGCTGCTCGGCCTGCTGGACGGCGGCGGGACCTCGCTCAAAAAGATTTTTGCCAGGCACGGGCTCAAGCGGGACACGGTGCTGAAGGCGCTGGCGGATTTGCGCGGCAATCAGCGGGTGACGGATGAAAATCCGGAGGCCAAATTTCAGGCGCTGGAAAAATACGGCCGCGACCTGACGGCGCTGGCGAAGCAGGGGAAGATCGACCCGGTCATCGGCCGGGACGAGGAGATCCGCCGGGTGATGCAGGTGCTGACGCGTCGTACAAAAAACAACCCGGTGCTCATCGGCGAACCGGGCGTGGGCAAGACGGCGATCGCCGAAGGACTGGCGCGGCGCATCGTGAGCGGGGATGTGCCGGAATCGCTCAAAAACAAGCGGCTGGTGGCGATGGATTTGGGCGCGATGATTGCCGGGGCGAAGTTTCGCGGCGAATTTGAAGACCGGTTGAAGGCTTTCCTCAAGGAGATCGCGACGAGCGAGGGAAAGATCATCCTGTTCGTGGATGAATTGCACACCTTGGTCGGTGCAGGCGCGGCGGAAGGCGCGGCGGATGCGGCGAACATCATGAAGCCACAACTGGCGCGCGGCGAACTGCGTTGCGTGGGCGCGACGACCTTGGATGAGTACCGCAAATACATCGAGAAAGACCCGGCATTGGAGCGGCGGTTTCAGCCGGTGCAGGTGGCGGAGCCGACGGTGGAGGCGACCATCGCCATTTTGCGCGGGTTGAAGGAGCGTTACGAAGTGCATCACGGCGTGCGCATCCAGGATGCGGCGCTGGTGGCGGCGGCGACGTTATCGCACCGCTACATCACAGACCGTTTTCTGCCGGACAAGGCGATCGACCTCGTGGACGAGGCGGCTTCGCGCATCAAGATGGAACTGGATTCCAAGCCGACGGAACTGGATCAGTTTGACCGGCAAATTTTGCAGTTGGAGATCGAACGCGCATCGCTGGCGAAGGAGAAGGATGCCGCGAGCAAAGAACGGTTAAAGCGGATCGACAAGGAGCTGGCGGACCTGAAGGACAAATCCAAGGCGCTCACGGCGCAATGGCAGAACGAAAAGGCGGCGGTGAACGCCGTCAGCGTGGTGCAATCGCAACTGGAACAGGCGAAGATCGAATTGGAACAAGCGCAGCGGAAAGGTGATTTGAACCTGGCCGCGCAAATCCAGTACGGCAAAATTCCCGATCTGGAGAAGAAATTTGCGGCGATCGAAAAACAGTCCTCGCAGACGACCCGCGCCACATTGCTGCGCCAGGAGGTCACGGACGAAGATATCGCACGCGTGGTGGCGACATGGACGCATATTCCGGTTTCCCGGATGCTCGAAGGCGAACGGGAGAAGCTGGTGAAGATGGAGGACCGGCTGGCGCAGCGGGTCATTGGCCAGAAAGAAGCGATCAAGGCGGTGGCGAACGCCGTGCGCCGGGCGCGTTCCGGCCTAGGCGACCCGAACCGGCCGATAGGTTCGTTCATCTTTCTCGGTCCGACCGGTGTGGGCAAGACGGAGACGGCGCGGGCGCTGGCAGAATTTTTGTTCGATGATGAAAACGCGATGGTGCGGATCGACATGAGCGAGTACATGGAGAAACACACCGTTTCGCGGCTGGTCGGCGCGCCGCCGGGATACGTGGGCTACGATGAGGGCGGACAATTGAGCGAGGCGGTGCGACGCCGGCCTTATTCCGTGGTGCTGTTCGATGAGATCGAGAAGGCGCATCCGGATGTGTTCAACGTGCTGTTGCAGGTGCTGGACGACGGGCGGC
>DATHQS010000126.1:0-9710 GCA_035482455.1 Candidatus Acidiferrales bacterium
CGTGAAACCAGAAGAGCACGCCGCCGAGGTTCTCGCCGCCCTTTGATGGGGACGAAACGAGGCGCAGAGAACGCGGAAGACATGCAGAGTAAACATTTCTTCTTTGCGGCCCTTTGCGTTCTCTGCGTTTAACTTTAAACATCGTTTGACACGCGAGGGGTGAATTTACAGAATTGCAAAAGTTCGTTTAAACAACCAAACCAAGAACCAAATACGATTATGCCAATTCCTGTCGGCTCCAAAGCCCCTGATTTCACCCTCAAGTCCAAGACCGCGTCCGGCCTCATGGACGTCAAACTGAGCAACAACTTCGGCAAGACCAACACCGTGGTGCTCTTTTTCCCGCTCGCCTACACCAGCGTTTGCACCGCTGAGTTGTGCGACGTGACCAACGGCCTGAGCGCCTTCCCGGGCGCCAACTTTATCGCCATCAGCGTGGACAGCCCGTTCACGCAGGAAGCGTGGGCCAAGACCAACAACATCCAGGTGCCGCTCGCGAGCGACCTGAACAAGACCGTCACCAAGGCCTACGACGTGGTGTTCCCGATGCTCGCCGGCGTGGGCGACACCTCCGCGCGCGCGGCCTTCGTCATCGACAAGGCCGGCGTGGTGCAATACAGCGAACAGACCGCGACGCCGAAAGACCTGCCGAACTTTGAAGCCATCAAAGCGACGCTCGCAAAGCTGAAGTAATTTCAACCGTAGTTTTTCAACGCCGTCACCGGACGCAAGTCTGGTGGCGGCGTTTTATTTTTAACTGAGTCGCGCGAAGAACGCGAAGGGGGCGAACGAATTGCAGTTTGGCCAAGAATTACGTTTTCCTTTTTATTACATACAAATACTTGACCGAGAAAACGATCACGCAGACCAGAAGAACAAGATGCAAGCCGCCAATGAGATAATATCCAAGCCGGTCATGAGCCAAATCTAACAGAGTGGAAATTCCCCAAGCAGCGAGGGGGCAAAGGGGGAATCCTGGAAAAATGGAAACACCGCTAGGCTCGCCTCTGGACTTTTTCCCCAATGTCGGTACCAAAACTGCCAGGAACCAAACAAAAAATAAAAAGAGAGGGAACATGGCAGTCATCTTACATCAAGCACGTTTTTGGGGTTGTATCTTATCTCATTTCACGACCCCGACTCTGCGCCCGCCCAAAATCTTTGTCCAGATAATCCTTCGCCCCCTTCGCGTTCTTCGCGCGACACGGCTTGTAATCTACATCTGTAAAGAATCCGCTTGACATAATTTACATTTGTAGAGATAGTCGCCCCATGTCCGCCTCCAATGTCGAGCTTACCGAGTCCGAATGGTCCGTCATCAAGGCGGTTTGGGAAACCGAGCCCTGCACCGCGCCCGTCATCCAGGAAAAGCTGTTCAAGCCCACCGGCTGGCATTATTCCACCGTCCGCACCCTGATGGACCGCATGGTCGCCAAGGGCGTGCTCACGGCCAAGAAGGAGGGCAAGCTGACCATCTACCGCTCCGCCGTCACCCGCGCGGAAGCCCAGCACGGCGAGCTTATCTATGCGCTCAAGCACGCCTTCAACGGCGCGCTCACACCGATGGTGCAATGCCTCCTGGAGAGCAAGGACCTGAACGCCGCCGAACTGGCGGAACTGGAATCGATGATCAAGGCGAAGAGAAAATCCGCGAAGAAATAATTTTAAAAGGGGATACGACATGAATTCCTTCATCGAAAACTTGAACGGCCGGGGCGAAACCTTTTTGACCTTCGTGTGGCCGATGCTGTGGCAATCCAGCCTGCTCATCACGGTCCTACTGGCGTTTGATTTTCTGGTCCGGCGCAAGGTGCGGGCGTCCGTCCGCTACACGCTCTGGCTGGTGGTGCTCCTGAAGCTCTGCCTGCCGCCAACGCTGGCGCTGCCGACCAGCCCTGCCTGGTGGCTGCACAAAACACCTGCACCGGTTGCGGCCAAACCTGAGATCCACTACACCGTCACGTACGACACCACGCCGTTGCCGGAAATGCCGGCCGAGCCGCTGCCGGTTTACGTTCCGCCAAAACCGTCGCTGACCACCGCGGCGTGGTTGCTGTCGGCATCGGTCCTGGTCAGTTCCGGGTTGCTGCTCTGGCTGCTCGTGCGTTGGTGGCACATCACGCGGCTCGTGCGTCGTGCGGCGGCCTCGGAAAAATTGACCGCTCTCGCGGCTGAAGCACAACAAATCGTCGGGATGAACATGAAGGTACGCGTGAAACTTACAACCAATGCCGTGTCCCCGGCCGTGTGCGGCTTGTTCCGTCCCGCCATCCTCATCCCGCAATCGCTCGCGGAAAATTTTTCGGACGAACAGATGCGCGCGGTCCTGTTGCATGAGCTGATCCATCTGCGCCGGCGCGATGTCTGGATGAATTTTTTGCAGGCGCTGCTCCAGATCGCTTACTGGTGGCACCCGCTGGTCTGGCTCGCGAACGCCCGCATCCGCCGCGTGCGCGAGGAGGCCGTGGACGACGCCGTGATGCTCGCTTTGAATGACGGGGCTGAAGCCTACGCGCCGACCTTGCTGGAGGTGGCCAAGCTCGCCCTGAACCGTCCTTTGGTCAGCCTCGGCCTGGTGGGAATCATGGAATCGCGCAATGCCCTGCGGCAGCGCATTGAGCGGCTGTTGGATTTCCATCCGCCGCGCCAGGCCGGGCTGACGCTGGTCTCGCTGCTCGGCGTGCTGGCCTTCACCGCCGTCGCCGTGCCGATGGGCGAAGGGCCGGTGCCGGCCCCGGTGCCGACACCTGCAGAAGCGCCCGCGGTGGTGGAAAATGCAGACGTGGCTGTTTCGGCTGCAACCGAAGAACAATCCCTGACCGTGACGGTGGATCCGGAAATCTTCATCCGCAACGTCAAGGCGCAAGCCGGGGGATATTTGCTGGCGCCGACGAACGATTATTCAGTGATCCTGATGGAAATTATGCGGAGTGAAGGTATCGACAGCAATCCGCCACATGGCCTTGTCTTCAACAACAAAACCGGGGAGATAACCACGCAAAACACCCCGGAAAACACGGAGGCTTTCCGACGGGTCATCGACCAGTTGAACCGGGCGGATGGTAAATGTGAACTCCCGTTGCGCTCTCTCACGGCCCGTCGCAAAATGGTTTTGGCGGAAGCCCGCATTTACCAGATACGGGCCGCGGACCTTGGAAAATTCACTGCCGGGCTGCATGCCTACGATGCGGGCAATGGGAGTGACGCCTGGTGGTCCGTGGAACCGGGCAAGGTGGATGAACTGACGGGCAGGGTGGAGGCGGGAGGGTTGCAGCCGATCATGCGTCCCCGGCTTCAGACGGCGAGCGGCGGCCCTGCTGAATTTCTCGTGAGTGACGGGAGCAATGGCACCGAACTGGATTGCATTCCGTATGTGAAGGATGGTTTCATCGACCTGACATTGCGCGGCCAGGTGATTTCAGGAGTGCCAACTGAAGCCGCCCTCACCAATCAATTCTACATCAAAGCTTCCGCCGAAAATCATGGCGGCATTGTGGTGCGGATGGAAAATTTAGGAGGGCATACGGAGAGCAATCTGGTCATGGTTATCAACGCGGAAATCATCACCAACCGCCCGCCACCGCAGTTTCAGCAACGGTTGAAGACGATCATCAAACGGGCCGATGGCCCGACGCAAACCGCCGCCGTCACGACAGGTACCAACGTGCCGCAGGTGTTGATCACCGCGTATTTTTGCGAGGCACTGGCGCCGGACCTGAAGGGGTTTGAGAAATCCCTGGGGTTCAATGTGGACGCGACCGGCCAGAACTTATGGGTCCCGTTGCCGGCCAATCAGTTCGGCCCGGTCTATGACCAGACCAAAGCGCCGGCATTCCACCGGTTATCGACGCCCCGGGTGGTGACCCTCAGCGGGGAGGCGGCGCGGATGTCCATGGGCGACGGCACGAATGCGACCGACTTTGATTGCACACCAGTGATCACGAACGGGCAGGTGAACCTGACCTTTGATTTCCGGGTGGTCCGGGCACAGGCGGGTGTCATGGTGACCAACCGGTTCCATACCGTGGAGATGCTGGAGGACCGCGGTGGCCTCCTCGTGAAGAGCGCGGATGCGCAAGGGTCGCTGCAAAGCAACGTGATGGTATTGGCGCGGGTGGAGATCATCACCAATGCCTCGGTGCGTTTTCAGCCGCGGTTGCAGAAGATCATCAAGCCGGCTGGCGGGGCGAATGCGGCGGAGCCGGCGTACACTACGCAACACCAAAAAATTATCACCCAACTCAAAGCGATCCGGCTGGCGGAGTTCATGCCGTTCAAAGAGGAGACCTTGGAGAATGTGGTGCAGCGTTTGAGCCAGGCGATCCGCCAGCAGGACACCAATTCTGAAGGCGTCTCGTTTCTTATCACCGGACCGGAGACCAGCCGTCCGCCCCGGCTCGATCCCGCCACCGGCCTGCCGGTGGTGCCAACCAATCCGCCGGTTGATGCCCGGTTGGCGCTGGTCCATCTGGATACCCCGATGGAAAACCTGACGGTGATGGATATTTTGGACCGGGTGGTCATGACGGCGGTGCCGCCGGTCAAATACTCGATCGCAGATTTTGGCGTGGTGTTTTCCGCCAGAAGTCCGGATGAAATCGCAGGGTTGTTCACGCGGACGTACAAGGTGGATCCCCGGACATTCATTTCGGCCTTGAAGACGATGGGCATGGAGATCACCGAAACGACCAATTCATCCCGGGAGATTTCGGCGGCGGCGCGGAAATGTTTCACCAACCTTGGCGTGAACTTGGATTCGCCCGCCGGCAAAGCGGTTTTCTTCAATGGCGGGATTGGCGGAAATGGCCTGCTGTTCGTGAAGGCGACAGAAAAAGATTTGGTGTTTATTGAAAAATTCATCCAAACGCTACAGTCTGCAGGAGGGAGTCCGCAGGATCAAAATGGGCCTGCCGTTGGAATTGTGTCGGTCCAGGGATTGGATACTCAAAAGAAGATGGAAGACTTGGCCGCGGCAGATTCAACGCAGCGAAACGCGCCGCACTTTCAGGAGCGGTTGCAGACGATCATCAACCGTGTGCCGGATACCAATGGCGACCCGGCGATGCTGTTCACGCGGACCTATCGGGTGGATAAAAACACCTTCATTTCCAGCTTGAAGCAGATGGGCCTTGCCGGTGCGGCCACAAATTCTTTCACCGCGATTTCGGAAATGACCCGGAAATATTTCACCAAGATGCTGGGCGTGAATCTGGATTCGCCTTCCGGCAAGGTTGTTTTCGTCAACGATGGCAACAAAGATGGAAGCCTGGTGCTGTTCGTCAAGGCCACCGGGACGGATCTGGATGCCATTGAGCACGGCATCCAAACGTTGAATCAAGTCCCGCCGCAGACCCACATCAAGGCGCGGTTTTTGGAGGTGCCCAAAGGAACCCTGGCGGGGATGAAGATTAATACCGTGTCCACCAATTCGACGGGCGCTGGCTTGGTGGGGATTCTTTCCGACGCAAATTTCAGGGTCGCACTCCGCTCGTTGTCGTCACGTCCGGATGTTGAGACATTGGGCGAGCCGGAGGTGACCACCTTGAGCGGGCGGCAATGCCAGATGCGGGCAACCCGTATTGTCACGGTGATCACGAATGCCACATTTCAGGAAACTGGCACGAATGGAACCGGCGACATCACTTATCACACGAGCGAGGTAGAGACCGGCCCAATATGTGACGTCACACCCAGCGTGCTGGCGGATGGCTACGCGGCGGATTTGCCGATGACGGCATTCAACCTGGAATTTTGGGGTTATCCATCCATTCCGACCAATGGAGTGACCCCGGTCACAGCCACGAACTCCGTCGGTCAGGTGATCAACCTGCCGATGTTCTGGCCGGCAATGCAGATGTACCGGTCTTCGACGCACCTCACCGCACTTGATAACCAGACGGTTGTTTTGTCGCTGGGTAATCCCGAGCAGGTAAGGTTTGCTGCGCCCGATGAAAAACGCGAAGCCGTCATTGCCAAGCATATCCGTGATGGCCAGAAGAAAAATGGGGAGAAGGAAATACTGGTTTTCGTCACCGTCACCATCATTGACCCGGTCGGCAACCGGGTGCACACCGATGAGGAAGTATCACATTTTCAGGAATCGTCCCATTTTCAGATCAAAGCCGCCCCAGATACATTCCCAGCTGGCCGAGGCGGTGGCACTGGTGGGTTTTAAATAACTCAGTTGCAGCCGGTTGCGTCTAATCTGGCGCAAATAACGTCACTTATTCGTAACACGTCTTTAACCCCACCGACATTGTTAATTCATCGCAATGGATTATCTTGCAGCATGGTGCCACGGATATTGATTGTGGATGACGAGCTGGATTTCATCGAATTGGTGAAGTTTCGCCTGGCGAATCTGCATTGCGAATTTCTGGAGGCGAACGACGGCGTCCATGCCTTGAGCCAGGCCCGCACGGGCAAGCCGGACCTGATCCTGCTGGACATTCTGTTGCCCGACCTCGACGGGCTCTCGGTCTGCGAAATCCTTCGCCGCCAGCCGGGTACCAAGAAAATTCCCATCATCTTCATGAGCGCGCTGTCCAGCGAGGTGACCAAGCGCACCGCCGCGATGCACGCGGAAGACTTCTTTACCAAGCCGCTCGACCTGAACCGGCTGGAAAAACGCATCCACGATCTCCTGTTTCCCCCCGTTGCGGCCAATTGACCGGCTGCAAATAGCCCCGCCGTTCGCTTGACACCGCGGCGCGCTATCTTCATTTTCTTGTGATTGATTTAATCGCATGAGCGCAACCCATAATCTGTTCGGAACACTGCAAAACTTTGAACTCGGCAACGGTACGCAGGGCAAATTCTACTCGCTGCCCGCGCTGGAAAAAGCCGGGGTCGGCCCCGTCTCCAAGCTCCCGGTCTCCATCCGCCTCGTCCTCGAATCCGTGCTGCGCAATTGCGACGGAAAAAAGGTCTCCGAAGCGAACGTCAAGGAGCTCGCCAACTGGAAGGCCACCGAGACGCGCACGGCGGAAATCCCGTTCGTGGTCGCGCGCATCGTGCTACAGGATTTCACCGGGGTGCCGCTGCTGGTGGACCTCGCGGCGATGCGTTCCGCCGTCTCCAAACTGGGCAAGAACCCCAAGATCATCGAGCCGCTGGTGCCGGTGGACCTCGTGGTGGATCACTCGGTGCAGGTGGATTTCGCCGGCGGCGCGGATTCATTGGCGCGGAACCTGGACTTGGAATTCACGCGCAACAAGGAGCGCTACCAATTTTTGAAATGGGGCATGCAGGCGTTCGACACGTTCAAGGTCGTGCCGCCGGGCATCGGCATCGTGCACCAGGTGAATTTGGAATATCTCGCCAAGGGCGTGCTGAACGCGGGCGAGGTGTATTATCCCGACACGCTGGTCGGCACGGATTCGCACACGACGATGATCAACGGCCTGGGCATCGTGGGCTGGGGCGTCGGCGGCATCGAGGCCGAGGCCGGCATGCTCGGCCAGCCGGTTTATTTCCTCACGCCGGACGTGGTGGGCGTGCACATGACCGGTTCCATCCGCGAAGGCGTGACCGCCACGGACGTGGCGCTGACCGTCACGCAACTTCTGCGCAAGGCAAAGGTGGTGGGCAAGTTCGTGGAATTTTTCGGCCCCGGCGCGGCGGCGTTGCCGCTCGTGGACCGCGCGACCATCGCCAACATGGCGCCCGAATACGGCGCCACGATGGGCTTTTTCCCGATCGATGCCGAGTGCGCGAATTATCTGCGCGCCACCGGCCGTACCGACGAGGCCGTCAAGACCTACGAAAATTATTACAAGGCGCAGGGCCTGTGGGGCATTCCGAAGAAGGGCGACATCACCTATTCGCAGGAGATCGAACTGGATCTCAGCGCGGTGCTGCCCAGCGTCGCCGGCCCGAAACGTCCGCAGGACCGCATCGAACTGCCGAAGCTGAAGAATGAATTTCTGACGGCGTTCAGCAAGCCCGTCACCGAAAATGGCTTTGGCATGAAGGCCGAAGAGATGACCCGCTCGGTGCATGTCTCGGCGGCTGGCGAGATTCATCCCAGTGGCGGCAGCCAGACGAACGGCAATGCCCGCCGCAGCGAGCAGGAAATGGCCGGGGAACATCCCACGCCCGACCCGCTTCATGGCAGCGCCAAGCGTCTGGAAGGCCATGTGCGTAACGGATCGGTGCTCATTGCCGCCATCACGAGTTGCACAAACACTTCCAATCCGAGCGTGATGCTTGCGGCCGGGTTGCTGGCGAAGAAGGCCGTGGAACGCGGATTGACCGTGAATTCCACCGTGAAGGCCTCGCTCGCGCCCGGCTCCCGCGTGGTCAGTGATTATCTCGACAAGACCGGCCTCCAGCCGTTTCTCGACAAGCTGGGTTTTAACCTCGTCGGTTATGGTTGCACCACCTGCATCGGCAACTCCGGCCCGCTGCATCCGGCCATCGAGGACGCCATCGTGAAGAACAATCTGGTCGCCGCGTCGGTGCTTTCGGGCAACCGCAATTTCGAGGCGCGCGTCCACCAAAACATCAAGGCGAACTTCCTCATGTCACCGCCGCTCGTCGTCGCCTTTGCGCTCGCGGGTCGCGTGGACATTGACCTGACCAACGAGGCGCTAGGCACCGGCAAGGACGGCAAGCCGGTCTATCTGCGCGACCTCTGGCCGAGCCTCCGTGAAGTGCGCGACCTCATGCAGTCCGCGTTGCAGCCGGATGTGTTCCGCCGCCTGTACAAGGATTTCGCCGCGCAAAACCCGAAGTGGAACGAGATCTCCTCCAGCACCGGCAACGTGTACGAGTGGGACCGCAAGTCCACCTACATCCAGGAACCGCCGTTCTTTGAAAATTTTGCGATGTCACCCGGCAGTATCGCCCCGATCACCGGCGCGCGCGCGCTGGGCATCTTCGGCGACAGCGTGACGACCGACCACATCTCGCCCGCAGGTTCGTTCAAGAAGACGACGCCGGCCGGCAAATACCTTGTCGAAAACGGCGTGGCGGTGGAGGATTTCAACAGCTACGGCTCGCGCCGCGGCAACGACCGCGTGATGACGCGCAGCACGTTCGCGAACGTGCGCATCAAGAACCAGATGGTGCCCGGCGTGGAAGGCGGCATCACGAAACTGCAGCCCTCCGGCGAACAGGTGAGCATCTATGACGCCTCGATGAAATATCAGGCGGACAAGACGCCGCTGGTCATCATCGCCGGCCAGGAATACGGCACCGGTTCGTCGCGCGACTGGGCGGCGAAAGGCACCAACCTCCTCGGCGTGAAGGCGGTCGTGGCACAGAGCTTCGAGCGCATCCACCGCAGCAACCTCGTCGGCATGGGCGTGCTGCCGCTGCAATTCAAGGAAGGCACCACGGCGCAGACCTTGAAGCTGGACGGCACGGAGACCTACGACATCGTGGGCCTCGACGCGAACATCAAGCCGCAGCAGGACCTGACGCTCAAGATCACGCGCAAGGACGGCTCCGTGGAAAACGTGAACGTCCGCTGCCGCATCGATACGCCCATCGAGATCGATTACTACCAGCACGGCGGCATCCTGCCGTATGTGCTGCGCCAGTTGGTGGCGAAGGCGTAAGGGCTGGAGCGCCGAACTCCGATTCGGCGCATTTTAGAAAATGACGCTGACCCGCCGAATTGGAGTTCGGCGCTCCAAGCATATGACGTTGCGAGCCAAGCGTGAACATCTGCGCGAACTGGTGGCGGGGAAAAACCTCTGGTCAGA
>DATHQS010000127.1:0-39671 GCA_035482455.1 Candidatus Acidiferrales bacterium
TCGCTCACGAACACCGCCATCTATACTCCGGGTGCCACGGTGACCAGCGCGGGCACTTGGACGAACGGTGCCAGCATCACGAACGGCCTGGGTGCGTCGGACGCACCGGGGGCCATGATGGTCAACGGCAAGATTCTTTGCTGCCTGGGGCCGTCGGCCACCTACAACGGTCCGTGCACTTTCTATGAGTATGATTACACCGTCGATGCGTTCACGCAGGTAAGCGCTCCCGGTGGCGGCAGCACTTATGGCAACAGCGCCCCCTTTGGCACGAGCATGCTGGATCTGCCGGATGGGTCAGTGCTATTCGTCGGCGGGCAAAACTCAACGTCCTTGTACATCTACACGCCCGATGGCACGCCGCTCGCGGCCGGGCAGCCCGTCATCAACAGCCTCACCGAAAATGCCGATGGTTCGTATCACCTGACCGGCACGGGCCTCAACGGCATCTCGGAAGGCGCGGCGTATGGCGATGACGAGCAGATGGACAGCAACTACCCGCTCGTGCGCCTGACCAACAACGTCAGCGGCAATGTCTACTATGCGCGCACCTATAATTGGAACAGCACCAGCGTGATGACCGGCAGCCGGGTTGTCACGACCGAGTTTTCACTGCCGCAAAACCTGCCGGCCGGCACTTACTCGCTGGTGGCCGTGGCCAACGGCAGTCCGTCAGTCTCGCAGACGTTCACCTATGCGCCGCCTGCCGTCCCGACCGGCTTGTCCGCCACCAGCGGCAGCAACACCTTCGTAAATCTCAAGTGGAATGCAAGCGCCGGTGCCACCGCCTACAACGTCAAACGGTCAGCGAGCAGCACCGGCTATTTTGCCACGATCGCTACCGTCGCGACCACGAACTACACCAACGCCGGGCTGACCAATGGCGTCACGTATTTTTACGAGGTCGCCGCCGTGGGCGGCGGCGGGCCCAGCGCCAACTCCGGTTCCGTCAGCGCCACGCCGTTGGGACCGCCGGCCATTCCGACCGGATTGTCCGCCACGAGCGGGCTCAATGCACAGGTGCCGCTGACCTGGAACCCCAGTTTTCTGGCAACCAACTACAATCTGAAACGCTCTACGGTGAACAACGGCCCGTATGTCACGATTGCCAGCCAGAAGACCACGACATTCCTCGACACCGGACTCAGCAATGGTGTCACGTACTACTACGTCGTTTCCTCCGTCGGCACCAATGGTGAAAGTTTGAATTCTGCCCAAGCGGCCGCCACGCCGCTGGCTCCGGTTCTCGCCACCTGGTTCCAGGCCGATGCGATCACCGGACTTGTCAACGGTGCTTCGGTCGCGACCTGGACTGACTCCACCGGACATAACTATACCGCCAGCCAATCGACATCCAGCCAGCGCCCCACCTACGCCACCGGCGCCATCAACGGCCTGCCGGTCGTGCATTTCAATTCGGCCAACAGCCAGAGCCTCACCTTCAACCGCCCGGTGCAGGACAACTTCACGATTTTCTGCGTTTTCCGCAGCACGCAGGGCCTTGGTTCCGGCACGCTGTATTATCAAGGCGCCGGCCTGGTCAACGGCGAGGTGGCCAATGTCGTGAATGACTTCGGCACCTGCCTGTTTGCCAACGGCCAGATCTGTGCGGGCACCGGCAACCCCGATGTCGCGGTCAATTCCTCCGCCGGCTTCAATGACGGCAATCCTCACCTCATGACGTTCAAACGCATCAAAAACACCGGCGAGGTTGATCTCTATGTGGACGGAATTTTCACCGGCACCACCACCGGCGGCGTCAATTCGCTGACGGCCCCAAGCAAGCTGGCCTTGGGAGCGGTGCAGACCGGCATCAATTTTCTCAACGGCGACATGGGCGAGGTTAAAATCTACGCCACGGCCCTGTCCGACACCGACCGTGGTTTGGAAGAGGGCAACCTCATCCACAAATGGGGGATCAGCCTGCCGGCCGCGCCCGGCGGCCTGACCGCCACGCCCTTCAGCGGCCAGGTGCAGCTTACTTGGAACAGCTATCCGGTCGCGACCAATTATCTGGTGAAGCGCTCCACCGTCAGCGGCGGGCCGTACACGGTCATCGGCAGTTCTGCGACGACCAATTATCTGGACGCGACGGCGGTCAACGGCACGACCTATTATTACGTCGTCAGCGCCGTCACGGCCTACACCAACAGTTCCAACTCGTCACCCGCCAGCGCCACGCCCGTTCCGCCCGCCACCATCACTTGGTTCAAGGCGGACGCCATCACCGGCCTCGGCAACGGCGCCGCCGTCGCCAGTTGGACGGATTCCAGCGGCAACGGGTACACCGCCACGCAGGTCACTTCTGGCCAGCGGCCCACCTATCTGTTGAACGCCCTGAACGGGATGCCCGCCGTCCATTTCAACAGCGCGGCCAGCGACAGCCTCGGTTTCAACCGCTCCGTGCAGGATGATTTCACCATCCTGTGCGTGTTCCGCAGCACGCAGGGGCTCAACTCCGGCACCTTCTATTATCAGGGGGCCGGTCTGGTGAACGCCGAAGTGTCCGGGCCAACGTACGATTTTGGGACCTGCCTGTTTGCCAACGGCCAGCTTTCCGCCGGTACGGGCAACCCCGATGTCTCCGCCAACTCCGGCGCCGGTTACAACGACGGCAATCCGCACCTGATGACTTTCAAGCGCATCAAAAATTCCGGTGAGGCCGATTTGTATCTCGATGGCGTGCTCGCTGGAACCGTAACCGGCTCGACCAACTCCTTGACCGCGCCCTCGCGCATCGTGCTCGGCGCGCAACAGACCGGCATCTTTTTCCTGAATGGCGACATCGCTGAGGTGAAGATATTCCCCGGCGCTCTGGCAGATACCTCCCGGGGTATTGAAGAAAACAGCTTGGAATGCAAATATGGAATCTCCGGCAACGGCATGATTCCGGCCACGCCCGGCAGTCTTACCGGCATCTGGGGCAACCGGTCAGCCTCGCTCAACTGGCTGGGCGTCTCCGGTGCGGCGGGATACAATGTTTATTTCTCCACCAACGCGGGCGGACCGTTCAGCCCGCTGGTTGCCGGAATAAAAACGAACAGCTATGTGCACACGCAGGCCGTCACCGGCCTGACGAATTATTATGAGGTGGCCGCCACCTACGCCTGCAATGTCAGCCCGCTCTCGGCACCGGTCGCCGTGTTTCTGCCGAAGCCGGTGGTCAGCATCGCCAGTTCGGATGCCGCCGACATTTCCGTTTCGTGGCCGTCCTGGGCCAGCGATTGGAACCTCTACTACGCCACGAATCTCGTCCCGCCGGTCAGTTGGCTGCTGGTGACCAACCCCGTCGTCACCACCAACAATCAGCTCAACGTCACCGTGCCGATCGGTGCCGGGATAAGCTTCTTCCAGCTTATTTCACCCTGACGCTGTTTGCCATCGACCCGGACACAACAAAATTTGCGCTGACAAAGCCAATTTTGGTTCACGGTGTTTGCTTTTCATCCGTGTCCATCTGTGTTCATCTGTGGCTGAAGATTTATGGCTGAACGTCCCATCATCATCTGCACGCGGGGCAGCGCGCTGGCGCTCGCGCAGGCGAACACGATCGCCGCCCAATGCCGCGCCGCCTTTCCGGGCACGACGTTTGAACTCAAGATCATCAAGACCACCGGTGACAAGCTGCAGACCGCTTCCCTCGCCAAGACCGACCCCAGTCTGCCCAAGGGCCTGTTCACCAAGGAACTCGAGGTCGCCCTTGCCAACGGCGAGGCGGATCTCGCCGTCCACAGCCTCAAAGATTTGCCCACCGAACTGCCCGCCGGCCTGATCCTCGGCGCCACGCCCAAGCGCGAGGACGTCCGCGATGTCCTGATTTACCGCGCCGCCGGTTCCAAGGCGCGTGGCTTCAAACCCCATGCGAAGCTCGCGGATTTCCCCCAGGGCGCGACCATCGCCAGCAGCAGCACGCGGCGCAAGATGTCATTGCTCGCACTGCGGCCGGATCTGAACATCGTCGAGATCCGCGGCAACGTTTCCACGCGGATGCAGAAGGTGGCGGACAAGCCGGAACTGGATGCGACGATTCTGGCGCTGGCCGGTTTGACGCGGCTGAATTTCAAGATCAACGCCGACGGCACCTTGAGCGGCGATGCCGTTCCCGCCGGCATGCTCGCGACGGTCCTGGACCTGGAAGTGATGCTGCCGTGCGTGGGGCAGGGGGCCATCGGCATCGAGATCCGTGATCAGGACGAACGCATCGCCAAGGTCGTGGCCAAGTTAAATCACCCGGATACATTTTATGCCGTGACGGCCGAGCGCGCATTTCTTCGCGGCATGGGCGGCGGCTGCCAGAGCCCCGTCGGCGCGCACGCGGTGATTTCCGGCGGCCAGATTTCGCTCAAAGCCATTTCGTTCCGGGATGAAACCGTGAAGCGCGGCGAAGCCAAACGTCCCGTGGCGGAGGCCACTTTGCTCGGTGAACAGGTGGCGGCGGGGCTGAAATAGACGGTCCCGATTGGCCGCAACCACTTCAGCTTGACTTCTTTCTCGGCGTGTATATACTTATTATATATACATATGAATACAGCAAAACTTTTTAAGAACGGTCAAAGCCAGGCGGTGCGCTTGCCCAAGGAATTTCGTTTCAAGGGCCACGAGGTTTTCATCAAGAAAAGTGGAAACGCGGTGGTATTGTTGCCGGAAAAAGATTCATGGCACACATTGGTTTCCAGCCTGGATCAGTTCTCGCCTGAGTTCATGGCGGAACGCAATCAACCGAAATCCAACGACAAACGTGAATCATGGGATTGACGCATCTGTTGGACACAAACATCTGTGTAGCCATCATCCGGCGTCGCGCACCGGGAACCTTGGCGCGTTTACAGCGCATGAAACCCGGCAGCGTTGGCGCTTCCATCATCACCGTTTCTGAACTGGAATGTGGCGCGGCCAAGAGTCTTCAGCCACAACGTAACCGCGAAGCCTTGGAGCAGTTTCTTCTGCCTTTGGAGATTCTGGATTATGATGCCGCCGCCGCACGGCATTACGGGGACATCCGCTCGCATCTGGAAAAAGCCGGCACACCCATCGGTCCGCTGGATACCTTGATTGCCGCTCACGCCCGCAGCTTGAACGCCATGTTGATCACGAGCAATCTTGGCGAGTTTCGCCGGGTTCCGGGATTGAAGGTGGAAGATTGGATTTGATCCGGCTTTGGTTTGACCTTGGCGCATCCGGCTGTTAAAAATCTGCGCGATGTTTTGCGCGCTTCCATCCCTATGACCACGGCCAAGAAACCCAAATTTTCCCGCATCCTCCTCAAGCTGAGCGGCGAGTCGCTGGGCGACGCGAATGGCACCGGCATTTCCCCCGAATCCGTGCTGCACATGGCCGAACAGATCCGCGAAGTGCGCGACCTCGGCGTGCAGGTCGTTGTGGTCGTTGGCGGCGGCAATATTTTTCGCGGCCTGACCGGCAGCGAGCGCGGCATCGAACGCGCCACGGGCGATTACATGGGCATGCTGGCCACCATCATCAACTCGCTCGCTCTGCAGGATTCGCTGGAAAAACTGGGCGCGCCCACGCGCGTGCAGAGCGCCATCGCCATGTCGCAGGTGGCCGAGCCGTTCATCCGTCGCCGTGCGGTGCGCCACCTGGAAAAGGGCCGCGTTGTCATCTTCGGCGGCGGCACGGGCAATCCGTATTTCTCCACCGACACCGCGGCCGCCCTGCGCGCCAATGAGATCGGCGCGGAGGTCATCCTCAAGGCCACCAAGGTGGATGGCATCTACGATTCCGACCCCAAGAAAAACCCCAAGGCCGTCCGCTACGACAAGATCACCTATCTCGAATGCCTGCAAAAGCAGCTGAAAGTCATGGATTCCACCGCCTTCTCGCTCTGCATGGACAACAAGATGCCCATCATGGTGTTCGATTTCTTCAAGCCCCATAACCTGAAGCGCGTCGTCATGGGCGAAAAGATCGGCACCATCGTCAGCTAGGCGGATTCCATGCCCGAACTTCCCGAAGTCGAAGTGCTTGCGCGGCATCTGCGTCCCGTGCTGCGCGGTAAAATTATTCGCAGCGTCCGCGTCAGCCGCGCGAAAATCCTCCACCCGACCTCGGAAGCGCAGTTGAAGCGCGCCCTCACCGGCGCAAAATTCAAATCCCTTTCGCGGCGTGGCAAATATCTGCTGTTTGATTTTCAGTCCAGGGCCGCCGGCAAAACCGTGACCGTGCTGGGCCATCTCGGCATGACCGGCCGGATGTTTGTCGCGGGCAAGGACGAACCGCTGCCCAAACACGCGGCCGTCGTGTTTGAACTGAACCGCGGCGTTTTTGTGTTCGAGGACACGCGCTACTTCGGGCGGATGACCCTCGACTTGTCGTCGGTGGCCAAGCTCGGCCCGGAGCCGGCGGAAGAAAGCTTTTCACCGGAAGGTTTTTCCAAGGAGCTGAAGCGCTCGCGTCAGCCCATCAAGGTCAAGCTGCTCGACCAGTCACTGGTCGCCGGCGTGGGCAACATCTACGCGAGCGAGGCCCTGTACCGCGCCGGAATCTCGCCTAAGCTCGCCGCGAACCGCCTGACCTTCGCGCAGGTCAAAAAACTTCACGGCACCATCCGTCAGGTCTTGGCCGAGGCGATCGAGTGCGGCAGCACCATTCCCCTGAATTTCACCGCCGGTAAAAAATCGGACGGCTTGTTTTATTTCGGCCGCGCCCCCGGCGTACCGGATTATTACGAGGAGCGGTTGCTGGTATATGATCGCGCCGGTAAACCCTGTTTCCGATGCAAAGCGCCCGTCAAACGCATCGTCCAGGCGGCCCGCAGCACCTTTTATTGCTCAAGTTGTCAGAAATCTTGACCGAAACCAATTGACGGGGGGCAGGAGGGCTTGTGCATTACGCGCCCGTTTGTGTTCCAGAGCAGCTCAATGGTGGAGTCCCGACAGGTCGGGATTAACCGTGTGGTTGCCGGTTCGTCC
Source organism: Candidatus Acidiferrales bacterium (assembly GCA_035482455.1). GTDB lineage: Bacteria > Verrucomicrobiota > Verrucomicrobiia > Limisphaerales > UBA11358 > UBA11358. The sequence goes on from DATHQS010000127.1 coordinate 6,930, forward strand.
TTTGGTGAGTCCGTTGTCAGAAATGATGCGGAAACCCATTGACTGCGCGCAGGATGATTTGTAGATTACGCGCCCGTTTGTGTTCCAGAGTAGCTCAATGGTAGAGCACGCGGCTGTTAACCGTGTGGTTGTAGGTTCGAGCCCTACCTCTGGAGCCATTTTAAGCAGTTCGAGTTAAGGGTTTTCCATGTTTTGGGTCTATATTCTTCAAAACCCAGCCGGCCGATTCTACATCGGCCAGACCGATAATCTTCCGATACGGATCGCAAACCACAATCGCACCGACAAAATTGACGGAAAATTCACGCGCAAAAATGGTCCGTGGGTTCTCGTCTGGTCGGAAGAACATCCCACCCGTTCCGCCGCAATGCGGCGCGAGCGGCAAATCAAGGGGATGAAATCAGCCAAATGGATTCGAGAGAATCTACTCAATGGTAGAGTCCCGACTCGTCGGGATTAACCGTGATGTTGAAGGTTCGAGCCCTTCCTCTGGAGCCATTTTAAGCCCCTCATCATGAGGGGTTTTTATTTTTGAAGGGCCGTATCCTGCAGGATTCAACCGGCCGATTCTACATCGGCCAAACTGATGGCCTTCCGTCCCTCCTTAAGAATCATAGTAGCACCGACAAGGTGGATGGAAAATTCACCCGCAAAAATGGCCCGTAGAATATCGTCTGGTCGGAAGAACACACCTGTTACGCCGCAATGCAACGCGAGCGGCAAATCAAGAGAATGAAATCTGCTCATTCGAGGATCACCGAGTTCAGTTTATGGGGGGCCCTAAAGAGGGGGGCATAAAGTTTTGACGGCCATACCAGAAGACCTATCATGCCCTCACCAAGCACCGATCGGATGAGTGGACGGTGGTTTTTGGGGCCGTCACGCGGTGAGCAGGCGCGTTTAGTTAATCCTTATGAAAATCTTCAATCGCAGTTTGAAACCGCTGGCCGCTTTGCTGGCGGTCACGGGTTCGATTTTATCCGCCAACGCCAGTCCCGACACAGCGGTGGAGGTCTATGTGACGGCCAAGGATACCGGCCAGTTGCTGGCCAAGGCGCCGGATCTGCATTTTGAGGCCATGCCCCAGCCGACCGAAAAGCAGCCATGCATTTTTGTCGATTCCGGGTCCGCTTTTCAAACGTTGCTGGGCATCGGCGGCGCGCTGACCGATGCCTCGGCGGAAACCTTTTATAAGCTGTCCAAGGACAAGCAGCAGGAGGTGCTGCGCGCCTATTTTGACCCGGCGAACGGCATCGGGTATTCGCTGGGGCGCACGCATATCAACAGTTGCGACTTTTCCAGCGAGAGCTACACGTATGTGACCAATGGCGACCGGGAACTGAAGAGCTTCGATATTTCGCATGATAAAAAATACCGGATCCCGTTCATCAAGGAAGCCATGGCCATCGCGGGCAAGGATTTTCATCTGTTCATCAGTCCGTGGAGTCCGCCGGCGTGGATGAAGAGCAACCAGGACATGTTGCACGGCGGTTCCTTGTTGCGGGAGGATTACGCGCCCTGGGCCAGCTATTTCGCAAAATTCATCCAGGCTTATGAAAGGGAAGGCGTGCCCATCTGGGGGATGACGGTGCAAAACGAACCCATGGCCAACCAGACCTGGGAATCCTGCGTCTACACCGCCCAGGAAGAATGTGATTTCGTGAAAGTCCTGGGCCCGACCCTGAAGCGGAACGGCCTCAAGGACAAAAAAATCCTCATCTGGGATCATAACCGCGGCATGATGTATCAACGGGCCAAGGGGATTTTGGACGATCCGATCGCCGCAAAATACGTCTGGGGCATGGGGTTCCATTGGTACGTGAACGACAGTTTTGACAACGTCAAGCGCGTGGCTGAAACCTACCCGAAGATCAGGCTGATGTTGACGGAAGGCTGCCTGGGGCCGTTCGATTTCAAACAGATCGGCGAGTGGCAGTGGGGTGAAACCTATGCCAAGTCCATGGTCAACGATTTCAACAACGGCGCGGTCGGTTGGACTGACTGGAATGTGCTGCTGGATACGACCGGCGGACCCAACCATCTGACTAATTTCTGTTTTGCGCCCATCCATGCCGACACCGGCACGGGCCAGTTATATTACATGAATTCCTTTTACTACATCGGGCACTTCTCGAAATTCATCCGGCCCGGGGCGCGGCGGATCGCCAGTTCCCCCACGACCGATGTTTTGCTGACGACGGCGTTTCTGAATCCCGACGGCAAGATCGCGGTGGTGGTGTTGAACCCGGGTGACAAGGAGCAGCCGTTTTCGCTGTGGAACGAAGGCAGGGCGGCAGCCACGACCAGCGCGGCCCATTCCATCATGACCCTTGTTTTTGCCAACCCGGGCGGCGCGTCCATAGCAGCCCGGGAGGACTGATTTTAGGAAGCCCAACGGAATGGGCCGCGGGCCATGAGTGAAATGTTCCTGAAAATATTTTTTAAAATTTTAAAATTTTTCTTGCACGCTGCACAGATTTGTTAAGCTCCGATTTCGATGAGTAAATTGCAGTGCGGTTTCCGTACCATTGGTTGTTTCACATTTCTATTGTTTCTGCTCGCAGGCGGATCGCCTCCCGCTTTTGCCGCCGATCATCTGGACGACATCCGTAAAAAAGGAGTTCTTCTCTGGGGTGCGGATGCCGAGGGCGGCGCGCCCTATGTCTATCCTGATCCTCAAAAGCCGGAGCAACTCACCGGCTTTGAGCACGACCTCGCCGATGCGCTCGCCGCCAAGCTGGGCGTGAAGGCCGTGATGGTGCAGAACGAATGGGACCAGCTCATCCCCGGCCTCGAACGCGGCAACTTCGACATCGTCCTCAACGGGCTGGAGATCACCGCGCAAAATCAGCAGCACATCGCCATGTCCCGGCCGTACTACGTCTATTCGCAGCAGATCGTGGTGCGCCAGGACGCCGCGGAGCTGACGCAGATGGAACAGTTGAAGGGCAAAATCGTCGGCGTGCTGTCGTCCTCCGTCGCGCAGCGTTTGCTGGAAAAGATGGGCGGCGCGGATGTCCGGATTTATCCCGGCAACGTGGAGAGTTTCATGGACCTGAAGGCCGGCCGCATCCAGGCCGTGCTGCTCGATCTGCCGATCGCCATCTATTACGCCAAGCCGGACCCGGCGCTGAAATTTTCCGGCGAACCTTTTGCGCCCGGCTATTATGGCATCGGGATCCGCAAGGAAGACATCTCGCTGCAGGTCGCCTTGAACAAGGCCATCGAGGAGCTGTATCAGGACCATACGCTGGAGCGCATCTATCGCAAATATGACGTCTGGGATGACCGGCAACTGCGCCTGCCGGATTACCGGCCGGATGCGGTCGCCCAGCAAAAATCCATCTCGACCATCCGCGAGTGGCCCAAATATCTGCCGCTGCTGCTGCGCGGGGCGGTGACGACCGTGGAACTGTCGATTCTGGGAATGGTGGTGGCGGTGGTCGTCGGATTGTTTTTGGTGCTGGCCCGGTTGTACGGCATCTGGCCGTTGCGCTGGCTGGCCAAGGCGTATGTGGAAGTCATCCGCGGCACGCCGCTGCTCATCCAGTTGTTTCTCATCTACTACGGCCTGCCGCAGATCGGCATCAAGTTGAACGCCTTTTTCGCCGGCGTGTTGGGGCTGGGCCTGAACTACGCCGCCAGCGAGGCGGAAAATTATCGCGCCGGCATCCAGGCGATCCCGCGCGGCCAGACCGAGGCGTCGCAGGCCCTCGGCATGAACCGCCGGCAGATCCTGCGGCACATCATTTTGCCGCAGGCCCTGCGTCTGGTCATCCCGCCGGTCACCAACGACTTCATCGCCATGTTCAAGGACTCGTCCATCGTGTCCGTCATCACCATGGTGGAGCTGACGAAGGTCTACGGCATGCTGGCCATGTCCACCTACGATTACATCGGCCTCGGGCTGATGACCGCCGGAATTTATTTTGCTTTGAGCTATCCCGCCTCGCTGTTTGCGAACTGGCTGGAGAAAAGGTTGCAATATGATCGCCGTTGAAAAACTGGTTAAGTCCTATAACGCCACCCGTGTTTTGCACGGGGTGGATCACCGACAACAACGCGGGGAAGTCGCCGTCCTCATCGGACCGAGCGGCTGCGGCAAGAGCACGTTCCTGCGCTGCCTCAACCAGCTTGAGGTCGCCGATTCCGGCCGCATCACCATTGGTGATGTCAGCATCTCGGGCGCCCCGTGCTCGCGGGCGGACCACGAGCAGCAGCGCCAGTTGCGCCTGCGCGCCGGCATGGTGTTTCAGGCCTTCAACCTGTTCCCGCACCTCACGGTGCTGGACAACATCACGCGCGCACCCATTGTGGTCAAAGGGATGCCGGCGGCGGACGCCGAGGCCATCGCCCGCAAACTGCTGGACAAGGTGGGGCTCGCCAACAAGGCGGAGTCCTATCCGGCCCAGCTTTCCGGCGGCCAACAACAGCGCGTGGCCATCGCCCGCGCCCTGGCCATGGAACCGGAAGTGATGCTGTTCGACGAGCCGACCAGCGCGCTCGACCCGGCCTTGCGGGACGAGGTCATGGTTGTGCTGCGCCAGTTATCGGACGAAGGCATGACCATGATCGTGGTCACGCACGAGATGCAGCTCGCCCGCGACATCGCGGACAGCGTGCTGTTCTTTGATGGCGGGCGCGTGGCGGAATCCGGCCCGCCGGAACAGATTTTCACGAACCCGCAAACCGAACGCGCCCGGGATTTTCTGCGCAAGGTGGCGACGCGATAACTGAGTTCCGGGAGGTTTAAGCGATCTTCCGCAACTTCGTCACCCGCCCGACTTCCACCCATTCCACGATGAAGATGTTTCCGGCATGGTCAAAATACGCGCTATGCGGAGCGACGAACTGGCCGGGCGTGAAATGGTCGCGCGTCAGGGTGCGGATGCCGGTGTAGCCGGGGCCTTCGCCGAGCTGGGCGATGAGCTTGAAGTTTTCATCGAGCAGCGTTACGCGAGAGTGGAGGTCGGGCATGACCATCAATTTCCCCTGGGTGTGGAAATGGCAGGGCTCGAGTATATTGTCCGTGACAAAACCGATGTGCTGGCCGTCGAGGGTAAAATTTTGCAGGCGATTATTGCTGCGGTCGGCCACGACGAGGATCGGCTGTTTGCCGCGTGTATCGACCATCAGGCCGTGCGGGCACGTGACCTGGCCTGGCTCCTTGCCCTTGCCGCCGAAGGTACGGATGTATTTCGCATCGCGGTCGTATTGATGAATGAAGCTTTTGCCGTAGCCATCGGCCACAAAGAAATCCCCATCCGGCGCGATGGCGATGTTGGTAGGGTTGAACTCGCCGGCCATGGTGTAGCCGTTGCATTGTTCCGGCGCCCATTTGCGCCAAAGCTCCTTGCCGTCAAGTGTGGTCTTGGCGAAGAGATGCCGCTTGGGGTCGCACAGGTAGAAGAATTCCTCCTTGCCCTCGCGGCTCAGGTGCAGGCCGTGCGCGCCGCCCTTGTATTGCTTGCCCCACGAGCGGACAAATTTTCCCTGGTCATCAAAGACCACTACGGCGTCCTCCACCGTCGCGCCCGCGCCGACGGTGTGTTTGATGTGGACGAAGCCCTGCGCATCCACGGCAACGCCATGCGTGTTGCCATAGACATGGCCGGCGGGCAATTCACCCCAGTCGTGGATGACCTCGTATTGATGTTCGCCCGAGCCGATGACCGGCAGGCGGGTGCCGGTCTTGTCCTGCGCGATGACATACGGCGCGGCGGAGAACGCGGCGGCGGCCAGGCCGGTGCGCTTCAGGAACTGGCGGCGGTTCAAACGGAGTGATTGCATGGCGATATCTGGTGAAACTTGCCTCTGATGCGCGGAAACGCAAGTCTGGAATGACGGTGGGCCGGGCAGTCCATGGAGCGCGGGCTTCAGCCCGCTTCAACGCGGCCATCCATGAGAACGTTGAAGCGGCATAAATGCCGCGCTCCCAAATTAGCATCCCCAGAATTTTCCATCGTTTTGGTTTGAACTCCGCCGCGTGAAGTGCCAAAAAACAGCAACCAATGAACCTGGATCGCATCGCATATTTTATTTTGGTCTGTGGCCTCGTGCTGACCGGGCGGGCGTTTGGGCTGGAAGTTCAATTTACTCCCCAGATTTCAACCGGCGCATTGGCATTGGCGGATGGAAAGACCGTGTTGCCCGTGCTGGTTGAGACCAACAACGACCGCGCGGTACTGCGGGCAGTCGGCGATTTGTCGGAGGATTTCTCCCGGGTGACCGGGCGGAAGCCGATGGTGAAGAATGATGCATCCGGAGGGGCGGGCAACTGCCTCCTCATCGGCACCCTCGGCCGGAGCAAAATCATCGATCAGTTGGTTGCTTCTAAAAAACTGGATGTCACCAGCGTCAGCGGACAATGGGAAAGTTACGTCCTGCAGGTCGTGGAAAATCCGCTGCCGGGAATCCGGCGCGCGCTCGTGATCGCAGGCAGCGACCGGCGCGGGACGATCTTCGGCATCTACGAGCTGTCGGAGCGCATCGGGGTCTCGCCGTGGAACTGGTGGGCGGATGTGCCGGTGAAAAAGCAAAATTACATTTCCATCAGCGGCAACCGGTTTGCACAAGGCCCGCCGGCGGTGAAGTATCGCGGCATTTTTCTGAACGACGAGGACTGGGGGCTCCGTCCGTGGGCGTCCAAGACGTTCGATCCGGCGACCGGAAATATCGGCCCGAAAACGTACGCGAAGATTTTTGAACTGCTGCTGCGGTTGCGGGCGAATTACATCTGGCCGGCAATGCATCCCGGCACCCGGGCGTTCAACTTTTATCCCGAGGACAAGGATCTGGCTGATGAGTACGCCATCGTGATGGGCTCGTCGCATTGCGAGCAGATGCTCCGTAACAACGTGGATGAATGGGATGAAAAAAAGTTCGGCGAATACAACTACGTCAGCAACCGCGACGGTGTCCTCAAATACTGGGAGCAACGCGTCCGCGAGAACGGCAAGTACGACAGCATTTACACGGTCGGCATGCGGGGCATCCACGACGGTGCGATGCCCGGCGGCGGCACGGAACGTGAGAAGGCCGCGCGGCTCCACTCAATCATCGCCGACCAGCGGGCGATGTTGGCGCAAGACATGAACACCAATGTCGCGCAAGTGCCGCAGATTTTTTGTCCGTACAAGGAGGTGTTGGGACTCTACCGTCTGGCCCCGGAGATTCCCGAGGACATCACGCTGGTCTGGCCGGATGATAATTACGGCTACGTGCGCCAGTTTTCCAATACACATGAACGCGAACGCAGCGGCGGGGCGGGCGTTTACTATCACGTCTCGTACTGGGGTGGGCCGCGCGATTATCTCTGGCTCTGTTCGACGCCGCCCGCACTGATCGCCGAGGAGATGACGAAGGCGTATGATTATGGTGCGAGCAATGTGTGGATTCTCAACGTCGGTGATCTGAAGCCGGCGGAACTGGATATCGAATTTTTCCTCAAACTCGGCTGGAATCCGCATGTGTGGAACGGCACCAACACCTACGACCTGTTGCAGAAGCAGATTGCGCGCGACTTTGGCCCGTCCCTTGCGCCGGAACTCACCGCGATCATGGCCGGATATTATCGCCTGAATTTTCAGCGCAAACCGGAGCACATCGGATTTCCGACGAACGGCCTGTTTTCCGCCGGGGAGGCGGCCCAGCGGTTGGCAGAGTGGGAAAAGTTGTCGGGACAGGTGGAAGCCGTTGAAAAAAAACTGCCACCGGAATTGCATGATGCCTTTTTTGAACTCATTGCCTATCCGGTCAACGAGTCGGAGCTGATCAATGAAAAAATTCTGGATCCGATGATGACGGTGACGGCCGAGGAGGAGATCCACCGGCTTACCGCCCTCTACAACGGGCAGATCGCCGGTGGCAAATGGCGGAACATGATGTCGGACAATCCGCGCGGGCAAATGGAATTCAAATCCGTGCAGAAGACCGCCCCGGCGGCCGAACCTGATCCGTCGCCCAATCTGGAAGCGGCCAAGTTGCCCGGCGCAGATTTTGCCGAGGTTGGGAGCCGGTGTGTCATGCAAGCAGAGCACGCCTCTTCATTTATTCCGGGCAAGGATGCGAACTGGCAGAAAATCACCGGCCTTGGTTATAACGGCGAGGCAGTTTCAATTTTTCCCGCCACGGTGCCAGTGCGGGCCACGCCGGATAAAATTCTCGCCGGATCGCCCTGCCTGCAATTCAAGGTGTGGCTGAGCGAGACGAACGAATGCAAGGTGACCGTGCGTTCGCTGCCGACCTTTTCCGTGGAGACCGGTAAGCCGCAACGTTACGCCATCGCCTTCGACGATGCGCCGCCACAAATCATTTCACTGCCCGCCAGCATGAGCGAGCGGGACCGGCAATGGCAGGAGAACGTGCTGCGCAATGCGGCGCTGACCACCAGCGAGCACACGCTGGGCACCGCCGGCTTGCACACGCTGAAACTGTGGATGGTGGACCCCGGCATCGTCATCGATACCATCGCGGTGGAAGGGCAGGGCGCTGCACCGTTGGGATATGTTTGGCCGAAGGAGAACAGAATCAAACGAGATTGAATTGTTCTTCCGGCCTTTAACAAGATTTTGGGCGTGTTGGAAAGTGCGTAGCTTCTCTCCCTCACCCTGACCCTCTCCCGCTGGGAGAGGGAACAGCCGTTGGACGCTGCGCCAAAATTCGTGAGTCGTGGAGCAGAAGACTGGTATAAATTTACAAGAACGCGGAAAAAAATTCTCCCTCTCCCAGCGGGAGAGGGCAGGGGTGAGGGAGAACGCTCTCAAATGGCAGGGATGATATGGATGGACGATGCGTTTCCCGGCGTGTGTTTGAGCCGTTTCCTGACTACCTTTTCCGGAAATGTCCGGTGACTACCAGCTTGTGCCGTTGGCGAACGGCGGAAAAACCCTGTTCTCGGCCAGCTACGGCGAGAAGATGCATCCCGGCCTGGGCCCGATGGCCGAGGCGGAACTGCTATATGTGCGCCAGTTGAAGATCCGGGAACGCTTGCAGGCGGCGGACGAGGAGTTTGTGATCTGGGACATCGGCCTCGGCGGGGCGGCGAACGCGATCGCGGCGCTGCAAGCCACGCGGGAAATGCCCGGCAAATTGCGGGCGGTCAGCTTCGATAACACCAGCGAACCGCTGGAGTTTGCATTAAATAATGCGGCGGCCCTGGGCTATCCCGTCGGCTACGAGGATCAAATGGCGGAGCTGCTCCGCGAACGGCGTGTGGAATTTGCCAACGGGAAATGTCGGGTGACGTGGGAATTTCACCTCGGTGATTTCCCCGCCTTGGTTGCCGGTCCGAAATTGGATTCTGCGCCGCACGCGATTTTTTACGACGCCTTTTCGCCCGCCAAGAATCCGGCCATGTGGACGCTGCCGGTGTTTGAAAATCTTTTCCGCGCCCTTGACCCTGCGCGGCCCTGCGCGCTGACAACGTATTCACGCAGCACGCTGCTGCGGACAACCTTGTTGCTTGCCGGTTTTTTTGTGGGAACGGGTCACGCGACCGGCATGAAGGAGGAGACGACCATTGCGGCCAACCGGCAGGAACTCATCGCCGAGCCGTTGAACGCGCGCTGGCTGGAGCGGGCCATGCGTTCGGACAGCGCCGAGCCGCTGCGGGAGCCGGTGTATTCCCGCGCCCCGCTGGCGCCGGCCACGGCGGAACAGCTGCGGCGGCGGCCCCAGTTTAAGTTGGCCATTGAAGGGTTATCTTTAACATAATTTCGGTTGACTCGTTTTTGAAAAAGTCTTAAAACGGCCCCAGAAAGGAACTCTGTCAGTGACCTGGCCTGTCTGGGCAGGAAAGCGCCACACCAACTCCAATCAAAAGGAAAAACCTATGTCCGATCTAACTTGCCCCAAATGCAAATCAGAAAACACCCAGAAACTGAGCGCCATTGTTGACAGCGGTACCAGCCGCTCAGTTTCGCAGAGTGTCGGGGCCGTGGGTGGCACCGTCGGCGGATCGGCCGCCTTCGGAACCACCAGCAGCACGACCAACACATTCACCCAGTCTAATTTGGCGAAAAAATTGTCGGCCCCCGCCAAGAAGAAGACGATCTTGGTACTGGTAGGCTTTGCTTTTTTGATGCTGCTGGCCTGGGGCATGTTCGGGAAATTTTTAGGAACCCTGGCCGCGGGCGGGTTGGGCTATTGGGGGTTTATCATTTACACCAAAAATGTCGCCTACAACACCGTGGTCTGGCCCGGGTTGTTTGCGGAGTGGAACCAGTCGTTTTACTGCCACCGGTGCGAAAATGTTTTCAAGCTGTGACCTGATCGACGGCGTGCCGGGCTGGTGCTAACGCCCGCCGGTTGATTTCGGGCCGCCGCCGCGTCGGAAGGCGCGCGGCGGCTTTTTCTTTTTTGAACTTTCACCGGTGCCAAAATTTTCTAAACTGTCCGCATGAACGTATTTGTCACCGGCGGCGCCGGGTATATCGGCTCGGTTTGCACGGAGGAACTGCTCAATGCGGGGCATCAGGTCACGGTTTATGACAACCTCACGGAAGGCCACCGTTCGGCGGTGGATCCGCGCGCGAAATTTATCCTCGCCAAACCGGAAGAGGAGGGGAACATCCTCGCCGCCGTCAAGTCCGTGAAGCCGGACGCCATCCTGCATTTCGCCGCGTTTGCGCTCGTTGGTGAATCCATGACGAATCCGAAGAAGTATTTCCACAACAACTTCATCAACGCGCTCAAGCTGGCGGATGCCGCCGTGGAATGCGGCGTGAAGAAATTCGTGTTCAGTTCCACCTGTGCGACCTATGGACCGCCGGACCGCGTGCCGATGACCGAGGACCTGCCGCAACGCCCCATCAATCCCTACGGCGAATCCAAGCTGATGTTCGAGAAGGCGCTCATCTGGTACCAGCAGATCTATAAGCTGGAATTCATTGCCTTCCGCTATTTCAATGCCGCCGGCGCGAGCGAAAAATTTGGCGAACATCACCGCATCGAGACGCATCTCATCCCGAACGTGCTGCAGGTCGCGCTCGGCCAGAAGACGCATGTCGAAATTTTCGGCACGGATTATCCCACGCCGGACGGCACGTGCATCCGCGATTACATCCACATCAAGGACCTTGCGCAGGCGCACATCCTCGGCTTGCAGCCCGGCAAGAGCGGCTTTTTCAACCTCGGCAATGGCGATGGCTATTCCGTGAAGGAAGTCATCCAGATGTGCGAGAAGATCACCGGCAAAAAGATTCCGGCGATCGAAAAACCGCGCCGCGCGGGTGACCCGCCGAAGCTCGTCGCCGCCGCGAACAAGGCCTTCAACGAACTCGGCTGGAAACCGCAGTATCCCAAGCTGGAAGACATCGTTAAAACCGCCTGGGCCTGGCACCTGAAGAATCCCACGGGCTATAAGGATTGATTGGCCGCAACCTGAGTCAAATGTGGCTTGTCAGGTGGAACGTCCGGTAATAAAGTCATGCTGTCTCCAACAAAGGGAAATTTGGCCATGAAAACAGGACTTTTCAAACAAATGGTGACGTCGGTTATTGCCGTCTTCGCGGCGATCTGGGCGTCGGCGTGTTACGGCGACAACCTCGCGCGGACCAACTGGTTTAGCTACGGTGGAACCATGACGGATTCACCCGGTCATCTGGTGATCACCACCACCAATACGACGGATTATTTTGCGACCTTCTATTTCGCGACGACCAATGCACCGCTGACACTGGCCCAGCCCGGCAACCAGATCAAACTGACCTGGAGATTCACGCCCTCGGCAGTGTTCACCGGCGGCACGCAGACTCCCTTGGCGTTCGGCCTTATCAACACCCCCGATACCAACCGGCTGACCGCCGATGCCGCGCCGGTATTTGGCAATTACGCCGGCTATTCGACTTTCACGAGCGCCTACTATGGCCAGTTGTTTTATTGGCTGCAACAGGGGAGCTGGGCTGATCCGACGGTGCCGAACGTATTGTTCGTTGGTGACCGGCCGGTATATGGCGGGTGGTCGGAGCCGGCCGCCGCCGCAAATTATTCCGGCGGCGACACCAACGGCGTGCCTTACACGTTCACGATGACCCTGACGCGGCTGGAATCCAACAAGCTGGCGGTGAACACACTGGTTAAAAACGACACCGGTTTTGTCGTCCAATCCCAATACGTGGATGACCAGCCCAACACCTTTGCTTTCAACACGGCGACCATATACGCCATGAGTCAGTTGTCGGGAACATTTGATACCACGCGGTTCGATGTTGAATTCAATCCCGTGGCCGTGAGTGATGACGCCCGGGTGGTTGTCAAAGACACCTGGAAGGATGGCGACCGTACCGATCCCGCGCCGCCGGTCTATTCCGAACAAGGTGTGGATGCAGACAACGATGGCGACATCGAGTCGGCATGGTTTAACTACAATGCCGCCGGATCCATGGTGGCCACACCCGGCCACTTAATGATGACGATGACAAATGGAAGCACCTCTTGGACAACTTACTTCGCGGCCACCAACCGTCCAATAACGCTTGCCAAAGCGGGTGACCGGATCAAAGTCACCTGGGCTTTCACACCTTCCAATGTCCACGGTGGCGGCACATCGTCAACGCTGAACTTTGGGCTCGTGAACACGCAGTCGCCGGATCGTCTGACAACCGATGGAGCCTTTCCGCCTGCGCCTTATGCCGGCTATGCGACGTTCATGGCCTTTGGCGATTATTCATTTTATAATTTAACATTGGGGGCCAGAACGGATACGTCCACGATCTTACCCTTGTTTCAGAGCGATTATTTTCAACGGTTCGCAAACTGGCAACTGCTGGCGAGCAACTACCGTAATTCGGTACCCAACGACCTGCCTTATACATATACGATGAGCCTGACTCGTAACGCAGCTGGCGGATTGGACATCGAATCTTCTGTCGTTGGAAGCGCGGGGGAGGTGAACCACGTCTCCGCCACCGATCCTTCTCCGAACACCTTCGCATTTAATGCTGTCAGCATGTATCTGTTGGGAGGTGTGTCCGGCACCATCGACACGACGCTTTTCCAAGTGGACCAATATTCTGTGCCGGCGATCCAGTCGGTGACGAACTCCGGCGGGACGATCCAATTCACCTGGAGCACGATTTCAAACCTGACCTATCAAGTGCAGTGCAGCCCCGACCTTTCGCAAGGCAGCTGGGTTAATTTCGGCGGCACCGTCACCGCCACCGATTCCACCACCACCGTGGCGGATGATGCCACGGCCACGGTACAAAAGTTTTACCGTATCATCCTGTTACCTTGACGCGCTCCGAACATCCCGTGCCCGGCGACCGGCGTGTGGTTTTCGGCGTGTGCGTGTTTCTGGCGGTGGTCATCTTCGCGGTATTCGGCCAGGCCCTCCATTTTGGATTCGTCAACCTGGATGACGACCTTTATGTGACTGAAAACCCGCTGGTCAAGGCGGGCCTGACCGCGCATGGACTCGCCCAGGTTTTTACCCAGCCCATGTGTTCGTTCTATCATCCGTTCACGATGATAACGCTGATGCTGGATGCCCAGATATACGGCGAAAATGCCGGCGGTTATCATCTCACGAATCTTCTGATTCATGCCGTCACGTCCATCATCCTGTTTCTGGCGCTGCGGCAGATGACCGGCACGCTGTGGTCGAGCGCCTTCATCGCCACGATGTTTGCGGTCCATCCGTTGCACGTGGAATCGGTGGCGTGGGTGGCCGAACGCAAAGATGTGATGGGCGGATTGTTTTTTGCGCTGACGTTGTGGGCGTATGTCCGTTATGCGCAAAAGCCGTTTTCTTTCGTGCGTTACCTGGCGATGCTGGCTTTGTTCGCGGTCGGCCTGTTGTGCAAGCCCACGATCGTGACCCTGCCGTGTGTCATGCTCCTGTTGGACTTCTGGCCGTTGAACCGGATGCGAGGTGAAACTTCGGGGGTCAGCTTCAAGGCTGTCCGCCTGCTGATCGTCGAAAAGATTCCACTGTTCCTGATGGTGGTGGTGGCGTGCATCATGACGATTGTCGCCGAAGGAAAGACCATCACGCCGCCCGGCAAGCTGCCGCTTTCTCTCCAACTGGAAAATGTGGCCGTCTCCTACGGCACCTATTTTGCCCGGACGTTCTGGCCCGCCGGGTTGACGCCGTACTATCCTTATCCGCAACACGGACTGCCGGCCTGGGAAATCGCCGGGTCGCTGATTTTGCTGGGCGTGGTATCCATCACCGCGCTCCTACTGTGGCGGCGGCGTCCGTATCTGCTGGTCGGCTGGCTGTGGTATCTGGGGATGTTGGTGCCGATGATCGGCCTGTTTCAGGTGGGCGGCTTTGCGCGGGCGGACCGCTTCACGTATCTGCCCCAGATCGGGCTCGGCCTGATGATCGCCTTTGCCACCGCCGACCTGACGGCCACCTGGGGCGGTCGCCGCAAGATTCTCGCGGGCGCAATGGCCGTGATGGTGGCGCTGCTGGCCGTGGGTTCGTGGCGGCAAACATCTTTCTGGCGCGACAGCGAAACCTTGTGGCGACATACATTGGACTGCAATCCCGAAAACTCCTTTGCGCACAACAGTCTTGGCGCCGCCCTGTCCCTTGGCGGACATCCGGCGGAAGCGATCGATCAATTTCAATCGGCCTTGGATCTCAATCCCGGTTTGGCGGAGGCACATTACAATCTGGCGGTCGCGTTGTCGGCGCAGAATCGGACGGATGAAGCGGTTCAATCCTATCAAAAGGCCATCGCCTTGAAACCCGGCTATGCCGAGGCGGAAAATAACCTGGGCATTTTACTGGCCGGGCAGGGGCATGCGGAGGAAGCCGTCCAATATTTTAATAAGGCCCTGGCCGACAAGCCGGATTATGCGGAGGCCGACAACAGCCTTGGCATCATGTCCGGGTCTGCCGGCCGGCTGGACGAAGCCGTGCAGTTTTTTCAAAAGGCGATCGCGGCCCGCCCGGATTATGCGGACGCCCACTTCAACCTGGCCAACGCGTTCGCGCTTCAGGGCCGGACCGCGGACGCCATCCGCCAGTATCAGGAAACGTTGCGGCTGAATCCCAATTCCGTTTCGGCCAAAGAGCAATTGCAACTCATCAGCACCAACCGGCCATCGCCCTGAGTGGATTAAAAACTGACCGCCGTGCGCAGGCCGAGCACGATGGCATCGCCGGAACTTTTCTGGCCGCCGGGCGTGAACACGACCTGCAAGTCGGGTTGCAGCGTCCACCACGGTGTGAGCTGCGCCTTGTAGGTGGCTTCAAAAATCATTTCCGCGTCGTACGGACTGGTGCCGCTGGTGGCCTGTTGAAAATCACTGAAGCTGCGGCTGAAGGTGGAGCGGGCAAAGCCCACGCCGGCCACATCGTTTTCGCGGCCGGGCAGAAAGCCGGTGAAGTTCAATCCCACATCCATGTACCAGCTGATGACGTTGCGGTATGCCGGCGCGGTGCCGCCGCGCAGCGCCACGGTGATTTTCCTCGTGCCACTTTTGTACAATTCCTGTTCCACGAGGCCGTAGATGCCAAAGTCCGCGCCGCCGCCGGAGCTGGCGCCACCAATCTGCGCGTTCCACGTCGGTTGGCGCAGCGTGTGATAAAAACCGCCGAGTTTAAAGATGTCGGCCAGCGTGTGGTCATCGGCCTCCGGGTGCGGCTGAAAACTGATTTCCGAAAAGATCAACGCGCCGTCGCCTTGGACGAGGTGGAAGGCGATGCCGTTTTTGTTTACGTCCTGCGCGAGGGCGTCGCCGTCGTAAATGCCGGTCAGAAACCGCCAGTGCGGGCCGGCTTGGGCGGCGAAGCGGACCGCCGGCACGGCCTCGGGATAGATGGGCGGGTTCGGCAGGTTGGCGGCGATGAGCGAGAAGGTGCCGAAGGAACTGCTGATGAACAGCTCGTCCGTGTCCGTGGTGAAAAATTCCGTGTCCACGTCCATCATGCCGGCCCTCACCGAATAATTTTGGTCCAGAAAGGATTGCTGGAGCCACAGTTCATTCAGGCGGATGGTGCGGTAGGCGTTGATGTTGCTGACATTGGCGAGGTCGTGGATGGAATCCTCGGTGAGGCCGCGCCCGGCGAGCCAGAAGGCGTTCACGTGAAACAGCGCCTCGCGCCAGCCGGCAAATTTTTCGAGGTCGACGGTCAGGGGCAGGGTGACATACTGGGCATCAACGAAGCGGTCGCCCGGATGATGGCCTGCCAGTTCACCCATGATCTCCCCGTTATAGACGGGCAGAAAAGTGATGCCGTTGGTTTCGGCACGGGACCGGAGTCCGCCCAGGTTGCCAAACAATGTGGGCTGGGTCCACAAGGTGGCCGGCGGCCCGTTGGTGGTCGCTTCGCCGTTGGCGCGCAACAGGAACCCGAGCAGGAATCCCAAAGTCAGGATGGAAAAATACGCAATTCGCATGTTTAAACGGCCATGGGTAAAACAAAATTCACTTGCCAAAGCGCCCTGTTCACCGGCATTTTCTGACATGGCAGCGACGCGCACTTCCAATCTCGACGACACTTTCTACCAGACGGCGGACGCCTTTTTTTCCGCCAACAGCCGGGTGGGCCTCACGTATGACGACATCACGCTGGCCACGCTGTATTCCGACATATTGCCGCGCAACACGCAACTCGATACCACGCTGGCGGACGGCCTGCAATTGAACATCCCCGCCGTGTCCGCGGACATGGACACCGTCACGGAATCGCGTATGGCCATCGCCATGGCCCTCAACGGCGGGCTCGGCCTCATCCATTACAACATGCCCGAGCGGCTGCAGCTTTCCGAGGTCAGCCGCGTGAAATTCCACGTCCAAGGCCTCATCCAGGAGCCCATCAAGGTCGCGCCCGACCAGCTTATCGGCGATGTGCTGGCCTTGATCGAGGAAAGAAAGTTCCGTTTCAGCACGTTTCCCGTCGTGGATGACAAGGGCAAGCTCGTCGGCCTGCTCTCCGGCCACGTGGTGAAACCGCGTTATGCCGCGAAAAAAGTCGTGGAAGCGCTCACGCCGCGCAAGCAGGTTCACACCATCACCAAGAAGGAACTCGGCAAAGATCCGATCGCCCGCGCGGACAAATTTTTCACCGAACACCTCGGCATCCACAAGCTGCTCGTCGTCGATGAAAACGACCACATGCTCGGGCTCATCACCATGAGCGATGTCGAGCGCATCACGCAAGAGCGCAAGGCGCAGTTCAAGCCGGCGCGCGATTCCCATTTCCGCCTCATCTGCGGCGCGGCCGTCAGCGCCACGCGCAACGCCTTCGGCGAACTCGACCGCAAGCGCATCCTGACCCATGTCGAGGGCCTCGTGGAACGCGGCGTGGATTGCGTGGCCGTCTCGACTGCGCACGGCCACAGCCAGGGCGTGGGCGACACGGTGAAGGTTTTGCGCGACGCTTTCCCCAAGCTGCCCATCATTGCCGGCAACGTCACCAGCGCCGCGGGGGTCGAGTATCTGGCCGATTGCGGCGCGAACGTCATCAAGATCGGGCAGGGGCCCGGCTCCATCTGCACCACGCGCATCGTCGCCGGCGTGGGCATCCCGCAGATGACGGCGCTCTACGTCTGCTCCCGGGCGGCCGCCAAGAAAAAAGTTTCCATCCTCGCCGACGGCGGCATCACGAAGTCCGGCGACATCGTGAAAGCCCTGACGTTGGCGCAAGGCGTCATCTGCGGCGGCATGTTTGCCGGCTGCTCCGAGGCGCCGGGCGAAGTCGTGGAGATCGGCGGCAAGATGTACAAGCACTATCGTGGCATGGGCAGCCTGGCGGCGATGAAATCCGGCAGCGCGGCGCGGTACGGCCATGAGAAGGCGGACAGCACGCGCAAGGTCGCGGCCGAAGGCATCGAGGCGCTCAAGGAAGCGTGCGGCCCGGTGGACCGCGTGCTCGCGCAGCTCATCGGCGGCATCCAGAGCGGCATGGGTTATCTCGGCGCGGCGAACCTCGCGCAACTGCGCGCCAAGGCGCGGTACATCCGCGTCAGCCCCGCCGGCCAGCGCGAAGCGGCACCGCATGACGTGGTGGAGTTGAAGACGGGCAAGACGGATTGATGCATGACCAAGAACCAGATCGCCCGTTGGGTATCGATTATTGGGCATCCGTTCGTCATGATCGTGCTGGTGGTGCTGGTGCTTACGTGGGTTATGGAACCGGACCGCGCTTTACGCATCACCGGTTTCGTCGTGGTAATGGGGTTGATTCCGACGGGGTGGCTCGTCTGGCGGGGTTCAACTTCCCAGCGCAACCAAGTTGGAGATGCTCCCCGTTCGTCCACCCGTCCGGTCCTCTATTTGAGCCTGATGGGAGTGCTGCTGCTGTCGGCCGTCTATTTTCATCTGGTGGAACACTCGGCGTTTCTGGCCCGGGGCTCGGTGATCACCGCCGCGATGGTGGCTGTGGCGGCGGTGTTAAGCCGGTGGCTCCGGCTTTCCCTGCATCTGGCCTTTGCCGTTTATAGCGGGCTTATCCTCGCCCAAATCCATCTGGGTTATGGCTTGCCGATACTGTTGTTGACCCCGGTGCTGGCGTGGTCGCGGCTGGTGCTGTTGCGGCATACGTTGCGGGAAGTCATCGGCGGTGCGCTGTTGGGTTTTGGCGCGGCTGCTGTTTTGATCGGTCTTTGGCCGCGGGGGTGATGGAGCGTGAATCAAACGTCGGTTGGTCGGGCGCATTTTGACAGGGTCTGGGCAATAAAGCACCTCCTCTCCCCGACCCTCTCCTCCACTCCGTGGAAGAGAGAGAGCGGAGGTCGTGGGTGGTTTTAGAGGCTCAGTGTCAGGATGCGTCCCCGTTGTGACGCCGGCTTACCAAAAACTTGTCCTTCGCAGGGGCACGGTTACACTGCGGCCGTGATTGGGTTTCTACAACCATGAAGACCGGCGGCACCGTTCCGGGCGCTGCTCATCACAGGAGTTTCACCAGCTGGTTGTGGCTGGGATTGCAGGCTGAACTTGCCCTCTTTCGCCGTCCCATGCTCGTGCTGTCCGTCCTCGCGATCGTGCTGGCGCCGACACTGTACGCCGTTTTTTACATCAGCAGTTTCTGGGATCCTTACAGCCATCTGGACCGTTTGCCGGCGGCGTTGGTCAACATCGACCGCGGCGTTGCCACCGGCGGCCGCGAGGTGAACCTCGGCAACGACCTCGTGGACTCGTTCCAACAGAAACCGCCGTTCCGTTTCGTCCGCTTCCCGTCCGTGGCGGCGGCGGACGAGGCGCTGCATCGCGGTGACGTTTATTTTACCCTGGTCATCCCGGAAGATTTCAGTGCCCGCGCGCTGGCCGCCCGGAAAGGCGAGCCGGCCACGCTGACCCTGCAGGCGGGCGAGGGGGCCAGCTATACCAGCACCCTCATCAGCAAGCGGTTCGGCGCCGAACTCGCCCATGCGCTGAATGAACAATTGAACGGCGAACGTTGGGCGGCCATCGTCGGCGACCCGTCCGCCGCGGCCACGGATTCGCTGCGCGTCGTCATCGGGCAACTCCGGGATGGCAGCCAGCAGGTGCATCAGGGAGCGCAACGTTTGCAGGCGGGCAGCGGCTGGCTGGATCAGGGATTTGGCCAGGTCGCCGCCGGTTTGCAGCAGATGCGCGACCGCTTGCCGACCGGCGGCCAGTTGCAGGAACTCGCCGATGGCAGCAAGGCCGTGGTGGCCGGGGCCGAAAAACTTACGACGGGCTTTGACCAATTGGCGGCCGGCGGTGAACGCCTCCAGCAAGGGGCCGAACAATTGCGCCAGGGAGCCGCCAAAGTTCCCTTCGGTGGCGCCAAGGTGGTCGCTGGCGCGGCGCGACTGGAAACGGGCATCGCGACGCTCGACACCAACCTCCTGACCGCTGCGGCCGGCAGCCGGGAATTGCAGGCGGGACTGACAAAGCTCAACGATGGAGTCCAGCCGCTGACCGGCGGCCTCGTGCAACTCGAAGCCGGCTTGCAACAGTTGAGCAGCCAGTTTTCACCGACGAACTCTGAGGGAGCGACCAATCAGCCCGTCCGTTTGAGCGAGGGTTCCCGCCAGCTCGTGGCCGGCAGCCAGGAACTGGAAGCCGGGACCGCCAAGCTGGCGGACGGTCTGAACCGGCTGGACAATAGTTTGACGGAGAAACTTGGCGGTGCCGATGCCAACGCCCTGGCCGCTTCCGTCCAGGTGGATGTTGAAACGTATGCGCCGGTCCAGAACAATGGCACCGCGTACAGCCCGTATTTTGCCGCCCTAGCGCTGTGGCTGGGCGGCATCATGATCACCTTCGTGTTCCATTGCCGCCGGCTCATCGAACCGATGAAGGCCGCGCCGCGCTGGGTTTGCTGGCTGGCAAAATCCGCCGTGCCGCTGGGACTGGGCGTGCTGCAAGCCACCGTGGTCGTGGCGGTGCTGCGGCTGGGCTTTGGCGTCGCGTTTGTCCATCTGTGGCTCGTCTGGCTGGCGGCGGCGCTGGGTTCAGTCACCTTTGTATCCATCATCCTGCTGCTCATCGCCGTGTTCGGCGATGCCGGGCGGCTGCCGGCCGTGGTGCTGCTGATTCTGCAACTGGCGGCGGCCGGCGGCATTTATCCCGTGGAACTCTCCGGCCGGTTTTACGAAGCCATCCATCCGTATCTGCCGCTGACCGCGCTGGTAAATGCCTTTCGCGCCACGATGTTCGGCGCGTATGAAAGCATCTGGTCAGCGGCGGCACTGCAACTGGCGGTGACCGCCGGTGTTGCGGTGGTGCTGGCCATCTGGTTCGCCCGCTGGAAATACGTTTCGCGTGAAGCCTACGGTCCGGCGGTGGAATTTAATTGAGGCTGGCGCACGGGCTTTTGCCCGTGTTCACGTCACGAGCCGGCGGCATTCAGAGCGGCTCGAACCGCTTACGCAATTCCCGTCCGGCAGCGTCTTCGCCATCCGTTGTGGGAGCCATCAATAATTGGCTTTACCCAGACAATCAGTTGTGCGAATTGTGGAGAAGGGACATGAATGTTCGATTGTATTTTTTGGTGGTGGTGTTTTTTGCCTTGGGACTGGGACCTGCCTTTTCCTCCGTGCTTTACGTGGACGTGAACTGCACCAACCCAACCCCGCCATACGCTGATTGGAGCACGGCGGCGACGGATATCCAAAGCGCGGTCGATGCCGCCAGTGATGGCGATTTCATCTGGGTGAATGATGGCGTTTACCAGTCCGGCGCACGCGTCGTTTATGGTTCTTTAACCAACCGCGTCGTCCTTAACAAAGCCGTCACCGTGCAAAGCGTCAATGGCCCGGCCGCCACCAGCATCGTGGGCAACCCTCCCTTTGGCAGCACGGGCATCCGATGCGTTTATCTGACCAACAACGCCACGCTCTCGGGCTTCACTTTGACCAACGGGGGCACCCGGTTCCAGGGCAGCCTCATACAAGAACAAAGCGGCGGCGGTGCCTGGTGCGAGGGGACGAATGCATGGCTGACCAACTGTTTTTTTACGGGGAACCGTGCGAGCCAACAAGGCGGGGCGGTTTTCAACGGCTCCTTGCTGAATTGTATCCTGACCAATAATCGGGCCACGTTCGGCGGCGGAGCCGGCTCAAACTGGGCCGGCAACTGTCTTATCATCGCCAATTTCGGGGCTGGTTCCGGCGGAGCGGGTGCCTATGGCTGCACTTTGTACAATTGCACGCTTTCCGGCAATTCCGATCCCAATACGGGGGCCACGGGAGGCGGCGCCAGGAGCAGCCAGTTGTTCAACTGTATGATCAGCAATAATCTGGCCTACGACGGCGGCGGGGTGAGCTCCAGCACTTTGAGCAACTGCATGGTATTGAACAACAGCGCCATCGTCTTCGGCGGCGGGGCTTACCAATCCACGCTGGTCAATGGCACCGTCGCGGGGAATGCCGCCATGAATGATACCGGGGTCGCCATTCCCTATGGCGGCGGCGGCGAGACCTGCACGTTCAGCAATTGTACGCTGACCGGGAACGTCGTCAGCAATGGACTCGGGGGCGGACATTTCATTATTCAATATGGCGCGGGAGGTGGCGGCGCTGATAACAGCACGCTCTATAGTTGCTCCGTGATCGGCAACCTCGCTACCTGTAACGTCGCTCCATCCACCTGCACCGGTGGCGGCTTGAACAACTCGACGGCTTACGGCTGTCTCATCATCAGCAATTCCGTATCCACCGGACAAGGTGGCGGAGTTCAGAATTCGCGGTTGAACAATTGTCTGGTGAACAACAACTCGGCCGGCTCTGGCGGCGGGGCGGCTTCATCCAGTCTGACCAACTGCCTGCTCACCGGAAACACCGCCACCAACTTTGGCGGCGGCGCCTATCTCGGTGTCTTGATCAATTGCACAGTGGTCAGCAACTCCCAAAGCGCGCCGCAATTCGGCGACACCTTCAGGGGTGGCGGCGGCGCGGCCGGGAGCATGGCGCGGAACTGCATCATTTACTTCAACAGTTCTGCAACGAACGAATCTCCGTTTCCGAGCTACCCAAACTATTTTTACAGCCCCGAGTTCAGCTCGCCGGTGCCATTGCTGACCAATTGTTGCAGTTGGCCGTTGACCAATGGGGTGACCGTAACCAATGACCCGCAGTTCGTGAATATATCAGGCGGCGATTTTCATCTGCTCTCCGCCTCCCGCTGCATCAACGCGGGGACCAATATTTACATCATCACCAATGGCGTGGATTTGGACGGCAACCCGCGCGTCTCCGGCGGTGCCGTGGACATCGGCGCCTATGAATTCCAAGGGCAGGTGACCGGCACCTTTGCCGCCTGGCTGGCCAAATACCTCCTGCCTACGAATGGTGCGGCGGATCTGGCCGATTCGGACGGCGATGGCATGAACAATCTTCAGGAATGGCTCGCCGGCACCAACCCCACCAACGCCCAATCGTCGTTTCTGCTTTACCCGCCCATGAAAAACGGCGGCTCGCTGCACTTAAGTTGGCAGGGGGTGACGAACCGCATTTATTGCCTCCAGCGGAGCACCGACCTCATCGCGCAACCCTTCGTAACGATTCAAAGCAATTTTGTGGGTGCGCCCTTCATCTTCCCGGATGGCACACAAAGAAATATAACCGCCGATTTGTCCGCCACTAACGCCGGGCCTTACTACTACCGGGTCATGCTGCAATGACTGGCCATGCAACTGGCGGTCACCGCCGGTGGCGCGGTGGTGCTGGCCATCTGGTTTGCCCGCTGGAAATATGTTTCGCGTGAAGCCTACGGTCCGGCGGTGGAATTTAATTGAGGATGTTTGGGTGTCCGTTTCCGTGGGTTGAAACCCACGGCTACATTCATGAGGTCGCTCCGCGACCGGGAAATCGCCGGCGAAGGCGGCAAAATTCTCTTCCCAATGGACGACGTGGGCATGGGGGTGGGTGGCGTGATTTTGAGACCAAGGCGTGCATACGGGCAATAACGCACCCCCTCTCCCCGGCCCTCTCCTCCATTCCATGGAAGAGAGGGGGATCGGAGGTCGTGGGTTTGAGAATGGGTGTCAGGATGCGCACAGTTTGCTTCGCGTTGGCCGTTACCGCTTGACTGGCATGCCGCCAGCGCAGACAGTCCCGCCGCCATGGATACCGCTTCCGCGTCACAAAAACACAGTCTCCTCATTTTTACGGCGTGTCTGTTCTTGGTGGCGTTCGCCCTGCCGGCCGGGGCGAGAACTTCTTCCGTCCGTTACTTCCGCCTCGGCGAGGCGGACAACACCGTCGCGGGGGATACGGCAGCGACCTCGGTCGACAGTTCCCGCTATCCCGGAAGATCCGATCTCATGGTCATTGGCAGTCCGGTCTATTCGGCCGATGTCGCGAATGCCAACTCCACGCTTTCGCTCCAATTCGATGGCAGCGAATATGCCTACGCCGAAAATCCCTACATTCTCACGACGAACTTCGGCGTGGAGGCCTGGGTCAAACCCGCTGCCACCGGGAGCAGCGATCGCTACATCGTTTATTCCGGCGCTCCCGCCAACTCTGGCTGGGGCATTGTCCAGCGCGGCTCCACGGGAAAATTCCAAGCCCTCTTCGGCGGCCGGACCTACGTGGGCGCAGGGGATATCATCGTGGGGCAATGGACCCATCTCGCTTTCGTCTGCACGGCCACCAACGCCGTCTTTTATGTGAATGGCGTGCCGAGCGGCGACCCCGTCGCGCAACTTCCATCGGGTACGTTCGTGTCGAGGATCACGATTGGCGATGGCGACGCGGATCCCCAGTCCCGCTTCCAGGGGAATATCGACGAGGTCCGCATTTTTGCCTTTGCGGACGGTGAATTCGTTCCCACCGATCTCCGGTTCACGGTGCGGCCGCCGGCGCTGGCAATGCAACGGCAGGCCGGCCAATCCACCCTCAGCTGGCCGGAAGTCTTGCCCGACTACGGGGTGGAGACCGCCACCGATCTGACCGGGACCAACGGGTGGACGCCGGTCTATGGGACCACCTTTGCTTATGACCGGTTTTCCATCACCAACACCGACGATGATGACGCGCGGTTCTATCGCCTCTCGCCTCTGTCAGACTTCAACCTGCCGCCGGCGCTCCCGGCGGGACAGTTTATCGTCTTGAACGATATCGACAACGAATTCAGCAAAGACATCACCAACCCGGGCGACAAGGCGGGAAACACTATCTTGGGCGACGATGAAAACGCCCTGGATGCCAGCAGTTTCGTTGACCTTTCCATTCCCCACGGCATGGCGGACGATCTTAATTTCCACTGGGTCATCACCTTTCCGGGGGCTCAAGGCATTTTCGCCGACCAGGGCATCACCGGCTACTACAGCCCGGTCTTGCACATGGCGCCGGCCGCGCTCGTCACTGCCGAGACCCTTGCCTCCGCCCCCACTTTCACCCTCACGGTGACGTCCAAAAATCACCCGTCACTGGCCACGACCGTCCAAATCAGTGCTGAGGTTGCTGCATCTGGTCTGACCCTTATCAGCTACGATAACTGCCAAGGCCAGACGCACGCGTGTCCGGGATGCACGTGCACTGTCACCAACGCGCTCCCGACCCTCGGGGCGCATTGATTTCAAGCGTCGCGCCGCGACGCGGGATGGTTTGGATGTCCGTTTTCGTGGGTTGAAACCCACGGCTACCGGCATGGGGTCGCTCCGCGACCGGGAAGCCGCCGGCGAAGGCGGCAAAATTCTGTCGCCAATTTGTAACGCTTCGCCGATTGACCTGAGGGACGGCAGATTTTATATTTACATTCTGAAAACGAGTTGTTGCCACGTTGTATTATGGCGATTCTTCTCAAAGTAAAATGGGTTGATCAAGAGGATGCTGGCGACCCATATCTACGCATCACCCATATCGGCGGCAAGGATGGTCAGTTCCATTGGAAACATACGCACGCACAGGCCGTGAGTTGCATTGAGGACGGGTCATTCACCTATTATGTGGAAAAGGACGCCCGCGCCTTGCGGTTGGAGGTCGGGCTGGCGCCGAATGGCGGCAAATATCTCAAAGCCCCGGATGACACGAGCCACCCCGGATGGCTGTTAAATCTCCCGCAATTTCCCAAACCGGCTCCGGCTTAAGAGTGATCTGAGCCCGGTGGCCACGCAGTGAACCGCATCGTTTTTATTTTTATGACACGCAAATCTGTCCAATCCGCTCATACCGTTGAGCCAGCACAACCACGACCGGCATTCAAGATTGACCTGACGCCGGCGCAGGCCGGGGCCGGTCCGGAGGTGTCGCCGCTCAGCGTGAATGTTTCCGAGCTGATCGCTTATACCCAGGATTGTAACCGCACGCGGCTGAACCTCACGCAAGGCCGGACGGTGGAAGTGCAGGAAACCACCGAGCAGATCGACCGGCTGGTGCGGGCCGCCGCCGCTCAAATCTATGCGCTGGCGACAAAAGCCATGAATCCGCCGGCCAATTAGAACATTCAGGGAAATGCTCTCATTTCAAGCGCCGCGCCGCGACCGTGTCTATCCATGGTTTGCAACTCACCTCAACCGCCGGAACGCCTCCGGCGAAATGCCAAAAACCGATTTGAACACGCGCGAGAAGTGGAAGGGATTGGTGAAGCCGAGGTCGGCGGCGATGTTTTTCACGAGCGCGCCGGGCTGCTGCAACTGGGCGGCGGCATCGTTCATCTTCAGCCGGGTCAAAAATTGGTAGGGCGATTGGTGGTCGTACCGGCGAAACAGGCGGCAGAGGTAGGCGGTGTCCAGATGGCATTCCTGCGCGGTCTGCGCGAGCGTCCGCAGCCGGCGCGAATGGTCCGCAATGAATTGGCGGCAGGTCTGGTAAGTGGCGTAGGCGGGGGAATCGGCGTCTTTCAGCGGGGCGCGGGCTTCCAGCAGTTTCATGCCGAGACAGCCGAGCAATTGATGGCAGAGTTCGGGCGAGTGCCGGGTACCGCGCTGGCCGCTGCGGATGAGTTCATCGAACAGCGGCTGGATCTCGTTCGGTGGGAAGACGTGGGAGACTTTGCCGGGGGCGAGGCCGCTGCGGCGGATCCAGGGTACGGACTGGGTGCCGGCAAAGTCCACGAAGTATTTTACCAGGGGCTTGTGCGGGTTGGAGGTGATGTGCTGGCGGATGCCGGGGCCGTAGGCGAAGATGACGCCGGGTTTCAATGCATGGGTGCGGGTACCCAGTTTCAGCCGGCCTTCGCCGCGCGCGACGTATTCGATGGAGTAGAACGGAAAGGTCTCACGGCGGATCTCGTAGTCGGCCGCGCAATGTTCCACGCCGCCGCAGACGACGGCCAGGCGGGTGCCGCGCGGCGGCTGGAGGTTGAGGTAAAAGCGCCGGGCGGACGAGACCTGGGCGGAGAAGAAACCGGGCGGATTGGCGGCGGGGCGTTTCATTTAGGGCGTTTCTAAGTCAATAATAGATATGCTTTGGCCAAAAGTGGACATTCCCAAACCCAAATGGCAAGCTAGAATTATCGGACCAATGAACGGCCATGCGGCCACAGACCTGGCAGATTTGTAATTATGGAACATCAAAAAACGAGAATCGTAGAGAAAGACGCACCCTTGAAGAAGAGTGACCTCATCGTCATCACCGGCGCCGGCGGGTTTATCGGCGGCAACCTGGCGTTGCACTTCAAGAAAAAAGGTTTCACCAACATCCGGGCGGTGGACAAGAAGCCGCTGTATGAGTGGTATCTGCATGTGCCCGGCGTGGAGAATCTCTGCCTGGACGTGAGCAACGAGGCGAACTGCCATCGCGTCTGTGAAGGCGCGGCCGAGGTGTACAACCTGGCGGCGGACATGGGCGGCATGGGGTTCATAGAACGGTTTCGCGTGGAATGCCTGCGCTCCATCCTCATCAACACGCACATGGTCGAGGCCGCGTACAAGGCCGGCGTGCGCCGCTATTTTTATTCCAGCTCCGCCTGCGCCTACAACACCTTGCTCCAAAAGGACCCGAAGGTCCGTGCGCTCAAGGAATCCGATGCGTATCCGGCGATGGCCGAGCGCGGTTACGGCTGGGAGAAGCTCGTCTCCGAAATGTTCTGCGAGGAATACTGGCACGAACGCGGCATGAAGACCTTCATCGCGCGCTTTCATAACGTCTACGGCCCGAACGGCACGTGGGATGGCGGTCGCGAAAAGGCGCCCGCCGCGATGTGCCGCAAGATGATCGAGGCGATCGACAAAAAGGATTTGAAGATCAACATCTGGGGCAACGGCGAGCAGACCCGCAGCTTCATGTATATCGACGATTGCGTGAAGGGCATCGACATGATCACGCATTGCGACGA
Organism: Candidatus Acidiferrales bacterium; assembly: GCA_035482455.1. Lineage (GTDB taxonomy): Bacteria > Verrucomicrobiota > Verrucomicrobiia > Limisphaerales > UBA11358 > UBA11358. Next base: position 34,581 of record DATHQS010000127.1, read on the forward strand.
GCTGGTGGCGACGCCGATCAATCTCGGTTCGAGCGAGCTGGTGTCCATCAACACGCTGGTGAGCAAGGTGGAAAAGATCGCCAGCAAAAAATTGGAACGTTCGTACAACCTGAACGCGCCGCAGGGCGTGGCGGGCCGCAACTCGGACAACACGTTCATCAAAAAGGTGCTCAAGTGGGAACCGAACACGCCTTTGGACAAGGGCCTGGCCATCACTTACAAGTGGATCGAAGGCCAATATAAGGCCCGCAAGGCCGGCAAGCGCGTGGGGATTGGCTGAAATTGAAAAGTGATTGGTTGAAGCGTTACATGGTTTTTTCCAACGCCAAAACCAGGATCAACCATTCAATCCTTTCATGAGTTCAAGCCCGGTTCAAAAACTTCTGGGTGCAATCCCCAACCGCCTGCAGCTCGCGGGCGGCTGGATTGACCAGCCGTTCGTCTCGCGCCACAACCCCAAGCCGCCCGGCTCGATGGTGGTGGTGCAGATCGAGCCCGATTTCCGGCCGATGGACCGTTCGGGCATCGCCAGCGGCACCCGCGCCATCGCGCTGAAGCTGTGGAAGGGCAGGTTGCCGAAGCGGCCGAAAGAGGAACTGGTGCGCGAACTGTACGAGGCCGAGAACAAAGGCAAGGCGGAGCCGAGCGGTTCGCAGGACATGATTGGCCTGGTGTATCCGGGTGTGAACCGGCTGGATTACAATTTTAAGGTTCACGGCGGCGTTTTCACTTCGCACATCGAATCGTGCAACCGTCCGCAAGTGGCGCGCTGGCTGGAAAAAGTTTTGCACCTCATTCCGGTTGAGCCGCGGCCGGATGGCTACAGTCCGTTGGGTAAAAAGAATCTCGCTCCGAAGTGGGTTGCGAAGCTCGGGCAGTCCGGGAAGGATTGCTACGACGCCATCGTGAAGATGGATGCGCGGGCGCTGGGCGCGTCGTTCAACCTGAACATGAAATGTTGGGAGACGCTGCTGCCGCAGGTTGTCCGGCATCCGAAGTTGCGGGTGGATCTGATGCCGTTGCTGGCGGCGTATCAAAAACAATATCTGGGCGCGATGTATTCCGGTTGCGGCGGCGGGTATCTGATTGTGGTTTCCGAAAAGCCGGTTCCCGGCGCGTTCCAGGTCAATGTGCGGGTTTCCAAATGAGCGCTGCAAAACAGATCATCGTCTCCGGCGGGTTTGACGACATCAAATCGCGCGACCTGCGTTTCCTCGAAGAGGCCGCAAAGCTCGGCGAACTGACGGTGCTGCTCTGGCCGGATGCCGGGTTGCAACAGCTCACCGGCAAGGCCCCGAAATTTCCGCTGGCGGAGCGGAATTATTTCCTGAGCGCCGTCCGGTATGTCAGCCGGGTCGTCGAAATGGACGCTGCCGGAGACTTTAATGCGTTGTCGAAAAATCTCCGCGCGGATGTCTGGGCGGACGTGGAAAGCGGCGCGAATGATGCGCGCGAGAAATTCGCGCGGGAGAGCCGGATCGCGTATCGCATTTTTAACAAGAACGAGCTCAAGAATTTTCCTGAACCGCCGATAACACCATCTGTGCCGAGCCGCAAGAAGGTCATCGTCACGGGCAGCTTTGACTGGTTTCACTCCGGCCACGTGCGGTTTCTGGAAGAAGTCAGCGGGTATGGCGACCTGCATGTCATCGTGGGCCATGATGCGAATATCCGCTTGCTGAAGGGCGAGGGGCATCCGCTGTTGCCGGAGGCCGAGCGGCGGTATGTCATTGGCTCCATGAAGTTTGTGAAGCAGGCGCTGGTTTCGACCGGCGACGGCTGGCTCGATGCGGACCCCGAGATCAAACGGTTGCATCCGGACATCTACGCGGTGAACGAGGACGGCGACAAGGGCGGCAAGCGTGAATATTGCGAGAAAATGGGCATCCAGTATCTGGTGCTCCAGCGGACGCCGGCGCCCGGATTGCCGAAGCGCAGCAGCACGGACTTGCGAGGGTTTTAACACGGTACCAGGCTGGCCGGACGTGACATGTTTATGTAAACAGAAAGATGTTTTTTTAACTTGAAACAGGAAACTAAATCAGCGATTTTTTAAAGCAGGTAACCAAGAAATCAGATTCGTAACCGCCCACACCAAAAGGAAATGAGAACATCAAAGCTGACATTCATAGCAATGGCTTTGCTGTTTGCCGGTCTGGCCGGGGCCCAGACAAATTACACCTACAGTTCCGGCACTTTGAACACCGCGATTCCGGATGGCAATCCGGTGGGCATTTCTTCCTCGACGACTTTTTCCAGCCTGCCCGGCATCATCACCAGCATACAGGTCAATCTCGACATCACCGGCGGCTTCAACGGTGATCTCTATGCCTACCTTGCCGGGCCGACCGGCCAGTTTGCGGTGCTGTTGAACCGCGTTGGCGTGACCGGCGTGGGCGCCGGAAATGCCTTTGGCTACAGCGACGCCGGCTTCAATGTCACCTTTGATCAAAGCGGTGCGAACATCCATAACTATCAAACCTCGGTGAATCCCGGCGGCGGGCAATTGACGGGTACTTGGGCGCCGGACGGACGCAACATTGATCCGGCGTCGGCACCAAGCCTGTTTGATTCCGCCTCAACTTCGGCTGACCTGGGCCAGTTCGTCAATATTGATCCGAATGGAACCTGGACCTTGTTTCTGGCTGACATGTCCGGCGGCGGCCAGTCCACCTTGAACAGCTGGGGTTTGACGATCGTGACGGTGCCGGAGCCGCAAACGTGGGCGATGCTCGCGGGCGGGGCGGGAATGCTCCTGATGTTCCGCCGCCGCGGCAGCCGCTGAACAACTTCAAGATTTATCAGCCCCTGTTTAAAACAGGGGCTTTTTTATTTTACCTGGAGTAATTCTGCTCGTTCAACCAGAACAGGCAGTCCGCAGCCCAAGGATGCGGGTGAAGAAACGGCGGCTTGTCCTTGAGCCCCATGCCGTGTCCGCCTTTTTCATAGATGTGCAGGGCGAAGGGCACATGGTTTTTCCTCAAGGCGCTCGCGAACAGCATCGAGTTTTCCATCGGCACGGTTTTGTCCTCGTAGGTGGTCCAGATGAAGCACGGCGGGGTGTTGGTCGTCACGTGCAATTCATTGGAAAGCTCCGCCTCCAACTCGGGTGAGGCATTGGTGCCGAGCAGGGAGTTGTGCGAACCCTTATGGGTGAATTCTCCCATGGTGATGACCGCATAGCACAGGATTCCCAGATCCGGCCGTGAGCTTTGACGTTCGATGAGGTCAGTGGCATCGGGGTTGCCGGTGTCAAAATGGGTCAGCAACGTCGCCGCCAGGTGCCCGCCCGCGGACGAGCCCATGATGCCCACCCGGTGGACATCGATCTTGTAGTCATCGGCGTGGGCGCGCACCCAGCGCACCGCGCGCGTGACGTCCTGGAGCATGGCAGGATGCCGGTAGCCGTTCGGGCCGAGGCGGGACTTCAAGACAAAGCAGGTGACGCCATGCTGGTTCAGCCAGAGCGCGTAATCGTTGCCTTCGTGCGGTGCGAGGTGCTGGTAGGCGCCGCCGGGGCAGATCACCATCGCCGCGCCGGTGGCGTTGGTGGCGTCGGGCAGGTAGGCGGTGAGGGTGGGGATGTCGGTGGCGTTGGTGCCGAGCGCGCCGGGTGCGCCGTCCGGCCAGAGAGGAATGGGGGTTTGCATTTCAGCGCGGGATAAAATGACGGTGGCAAATACGATGCCGGCGACGGCAAGGACGCGTTTCGTGGCTGGAATCATGGTTCGATTTTAGCGTTATCATTCGCCACGTCCAGCGTCCAATCGCGCGGTCCCAGGAGCGACTTTTGGCGCTGATGACGTGGCCGGGGTTTGGAGCAAATCGTCACCGATATTTTACTTGTCCCACGGGCCATCCGGCATAGAGTTAGGCCGCCTTTCATCACCATCAATTCGAACATGAACCATCCAAACCCTGTCCGTCCGTCATTCACCCAATGCGGCCTGGTGATCTTATTTTTGCTGTTCGCCGTCACCCGGGCATTTTCCGGTGCCACGGCCACCTCACCCGCCGTGGATTGGAACGTCGCCGTGCTGGACCAGGTCATCGCCGGCGTGCCGGCGGGTGAAAAGTATGCCCGGATCGACGACATGCTGGTGCCGGTTGACTACCTCCAGTACTGGCGTAGCTACCTGGCCGGCGGACCGCAGCCGAACAGCGCCTTTGCCAGCGGCTTCACCATGTGGCCCAGCGGGAATGTCTATTATGCGTTCGATGCCTCCGTCACGGCGGCCAACCAGAAGGTCTTCCTCGACAGCGCGGCCGAGTGGGCGACGTTCGCCAACCTGCACTTCATGGCCCGTTCCACGCAGGCCGATTACATCCTGGTGACCAACAATGCCTCGTTGAGCGGCGGCCTGTCGGTGGTGGGGAAGGGCGGGGGCGCGCAACTGTTGCAGATTGGCCCGACGTCGTGGGTGCATGGCGTGGTCGTCCACGAGATCGGTCATGCCTTGGGGCTGGTCCATGAGCACCAGCGGTCCGACCGCGATAACTATGTGACGATCAACTCCAACAACGTCGCCGCCGGGCAGTTGCAGAATTTTGTGCTGCTCACCACCTCGCAGAACAAGGGGCCGTATGATTTTCTTTCGGTGATGCATTACTATCACAACGCATTTTCCGTGAACACCGCCCTGGATACCATCGTGCCGCATTCTACCAACAGCCAATACCTGAACATCATGGGCCAGCGCTTCGACCCGGTGTTGAGCACCAATGATCGCGCCGGCATGATCAGCATCTATGGCGCGGGTCCCGGCGCATCCAGCGTGGTCACCAACACGGCGGACAGCGGTCCGGGCACGTTGCGCGCGGCCCTCTATTACGCCTACGATCATTACGGCACCACCATCACCTTTAACATCCCGAACACCGATTCCGGCTTCAGTAACAATGTTTTTAACATCCTGCCGAGCGATGCGCTGCCCAGCCTGGTCAATGCCACCATCCTCGATGGCACTTCCGAACCGGTCAAAGCGAATGCGAACGGGCCGCAGATTCTGATCAACGGGGTGTCGTGCCGCGCACCCATCCTTTTTGTCAACGGGTTGCAATTCAAAGGCACCAATTGCGCCGCACGCGGAC
>DATHQS010000128.1:0-23157 GCA_035482455.1 Candidatus Acidiferrales bacterium
CGCGCAGGTCAATGCCATCGGGGCCAACGATGAATTGATCTTTGACGGCCATAGCGTCGTCCTGGATGCGAACGGCGAGTTGCTGGCGCTTGGCCGGGGCTTTGCCGAGGACATCCTGGTGGTGGAATTGGAGGCCAAAAACGGAAAGCGGCCATCCGGTTCCCGGCGCGACGAGGGCGGACAGGCGGGGGGCGAATTCAATTTTGATTTTCCATCGCGCGAGCAGCTTTTGTTCTCCGCGCTGTCGCTGGGGATACGCGATTACGTGCGCAAATGCGGATTCAAGTCCGTGCTGCTCGGCCTGTCCGGCGGCATCGATTCCGCGCTGATCGCGGTGATCGCGGCGGACGCGCTCGGGCCGGAGAATGTTTTCGGCGTGGCCATGCCCGCGCGGTATTCGAGCGAAGGCAGTTTGACGGATGCGGAAAAGCTCGCCAAAAACCTTGGCATCCGCCACGAGGTTTTGCCCATTGAACCGGTGTTCAAGGCGGTGGAGGCGCAGCTAAAAAAAGTTTTTGCGGGCACCAAACCCAACGAAGCGGAAGAGAACATCCAGTCGCGCCTGCGCGGCGTCACGTTGATGGCGCTGTCCAACAAGTTCGGCGGGCTGGTGCTGACCACCGGCAACAAATCCGAGATGGCCGTGGGCTATTGCACGCTGTATGGCGACATGAACGGCGCGCTCGCGCCCATCGCCGATGTGCTGAAAACCGATGTCTACCGGATCGCCCGCTGGGTGAACCGCGACCGCGAAATCATCCCGGCGGACTCCGTCACCAAGCCGCCCAGCGCCGAGCTGCGGCCCGGCCAGAAGGACCAGGATTCATTGCCGCCCTACGATATTTTGGACGCCATCCTTGACCTGTATGTCGTCAAAAATCTGGGCAAACAGGAGATCATTGCGCGCGGCTTTGACGCGGCAGTGGTCAATGACGTGGTGAACAAGATCAATTTCAGCGAATACAAGCGGCGCCAGGCCGCGCCCGGGCTCAAGGTCTCGCCCCGCGCCTTCGGCATGGGCCGGCGGATTCCCGTGGCCCAAAAGTTTCGGACGAAGGTTTGACAGCCCAAGGGAGTTTGAACAGTCTGGCTGCGTTTCAATCAGATGAGAAGGACCGAACTGAACAACTATTGACCGTACCCGGATGAAATTTTCCATCATCACGCCGAGTTTTCGCAATTCCGCGTGGCTCAAACTGTGCATCGCCTCGGTGGCCGACCAGTCGGGCGTGGAGTTCGAGCACATTGTGCAGGATTCCTGCTCCGACGACGGAACCCAGGACTGGCTGCCGCAAGACAAGCGCGTGTCCGCCTTCATTGAGAAGGACGCCGGCATGTATGACGCGGTGAACCGCGGCTACCGCCGCGCCACCGGCGACATCCTCGCGTACCTGAACTGCGACGAACAATATCTCCCCGGCGCGCTCAAGGCCGTGCGGGATTTTTTCGAGAAAAATCCGCAGGTGGAAGTCGTCCTGGCCGGCAGCATCGTGACCGATGGCGATGGCCGGTACCTTTGCCACCGCCACTCCATGGTTCCCACTGCACAACAGGTCTGGTTCCGGTTTCCGATCCTCACCAGCAGCATTTTTATCCGGCGCCGCGTCATCCACGGGCGCGGGCTTTTCTTTGACACCCGGTGGCGCGACCTCGGCGACTTCCACTGGGTCCTGTCATTGATGAAGAACCAGGTGCCCATGGCCGTCTGCGACACTTTTACCTCCGTGTTCGCGGACACGGGCGACAACATGAACCTCAAGCCGAACGCCATCCGCGAAAAGGAGGAGACCACCAAGATGATCCCGGCCGGACTGAAGGCCACGCGCCCGCTCTGGATCTTGAGCCATCGTCTCCGCCGCCTCTGGCACGGGCATTTCCGGCTGGGTGCCACGAGCTATGCCATCTATACCAAGGCCAGCCCGGACCGCCGGGTCATCATTGATGTACCCAAGCCCACCGCCGTCTGGTGGAACCGCATCTGACGCGGCATGAAAGTCCTGCTCTCGACCTATTCCTGTTTTCCGTGCAAGACCTCCGAGCCCGGCAACGCCTGGCGTGCCATCAACGAGGCGCTCAAGGAACACGAGGTCTGGGCCGTCATCGCCGACGCCCACCAATACCGCGAACTCACCGAGCCGGTGCTGGCCAAAAATCCAATGCCGAATTTTCACCCCGTCTTCCTGCGGCTGAATCCGGCGCTGCAATGGATGTCGTCGCGCGGCGCGACCGCCGCCATCTATTATCACCTTTGGCAGGAGCATCTACGCGGGGTCGTCCAGGAACTGCATCAAAAGGTGGAGTTCGACCTGGTCCACCATGTCACGTATGGACGTTACTGGTCGCCCAGCGGATTGCGGGTGCTGGATCTGCCGTTCATCTGGGGACCGGTGGGCGCGGCGGAGACGCCGCCATCGGAATTTGTCCGCGAACTGCCGTTGCGTTACCGGCTGAACGAGGCCGCACGTGATGGCGTGCGAAACTTTTGTGAACACGGCTCAGCCCTGCGCGATACCGCGGCGGCGGCGACCATCGCCATCGGCGTCACCCGTGAAAGCTGTGCCGCCCTTCAACGGCTCGGGGCGAAGCGCGTGGAACAGATGCCGCAACTGGCGCTCACCGACGAGGACCTGGCCCAATTTGCCGCGCTGCCCGATCCGCCGCCCGGTCCGCTGCGCGCCATCTGCGTGGGGCGGCACGTCCATTGGAAGGGCTTTTACCTCGCCATCCGCGCGTTCGCGCAGTTCGCCAAAAACAACATGGACGCCGAATTATGGATCGTGAACGACGGCCCGTTCCGCGGCGAACTGGAAAAGACCGCGGCGCAGACCGGTGTCGCCACGCGCGTGAAATTTCTCGGTACGCTGCCGAAATACTCCGATGTGCTGGCGAAGCTCGGCCAGTCGCACGTCCTGTTGCACCCGGCGTTACACGAAGGCTTCGGCAACGTGTGCATGGAGGCGATGGCCGCCGGCCGGCCCGTCGGCTGCCTGGACATCGGCGGCCCCGCCTCGCAGATCACGCCGGAAACCGGCTTCGCCGCCCCCGCGACGAATCCCGCCGGGGCGGTGGCCGCACTGGCGGGTTTTTTGGAGCGGATTGATCGCGACCGCGCATTGCTCGCCCGCATGTCCGCCGCCGCCCGGGCGCATGTGCAAAAGAATTACACCATGCGGGAGGTCAACGCCCGGATGAAGTTGTTTTATTCCGAGGCGCTGGAACAGCACCGCGCCACAAATGATTTGAGTTTGTAATCCGGATTCAGGCAGGCTTTTACTACATCAGATGCAACGTGCGCTTATCGCCACAGTGTTCAACGAGGCGGACAACATCGTCCGCTGGTGGGATTGCCTTATGCGGCAGACAGTGAAGCCGGATGAGATCGTCATCGTGGACGGCGGCTCCACGGACGGCACGTGGGAAGAATTGCAGGAACTGGCGCGGCAGTCACCGGTGCCGGTAAAACTGGAACAGCGCCGCTGCAACATCGCCGAGGGCCGCAACCACGCCATTCGTTTGACCGATGCGGAAATTATCGCCTCGACCGACGCCGGTTGTTCGCCGGAGGCCGGCTGGTTCGGCGAAATCACCCGCCCGCTGCTGGAGAACGCGGCGATAGACATTGTCGGTGGAAACAATGTGCCCCTGTGCCAAAATGATTTCCAAAAGTTTGTGAAGCAGCTGGACGGCAACCCAGCGGAACCGCTCATGGAGGGCCCGCATGGCTCCGGACGCAACACGGCTTATCGCCGGACACTGTGGGCGGATGTCGGCGGTTACCCGGAATGGCTGACCCTGACAGCAGAAGATTCACTGTTCAATTGCGAGTGGTATGCCGCCGGCAAGAAATTCTTCTACCAGCGCTCCGCCGTGGTGCACTGGCCGGTGCGCGAAACCGCAGCCGCCTATTTCAAGATGTTATATCATTATGGCTATGGGGCTGGCGAAGCCCGGCAGGAAAGCTCCTATTTTTTGCGCCGTCTGGTCATCGTGCTGTTCCCTCCGCTGTTGCTGCTGTCCCGCCATCGTTTTGCTTTCCTGAAATTCCGGTACCGGCGAAATGCCGCGAGCGTGCGGGGCTGGCTGGTTGGGCGCTTCCATGGGCGCCGCCCGCCGCCCGGCTGGCGGCGGGCAAACAAGGTTTATCTGAGCCCGGAAACTCAAAGTTATTTGGCACAAAAAGCGAATTCCATCTAGGCCGTTTTACCTGCCATCTGCGTTTTACTTGATTTAAAAGACCAAATATCTAACTTCTGAAAGGTGCGTCTTTCTACTTTCATCAAGAAAACTTTTCGCGGGTGGGGTATTTATGTTTTTCGCGCCGGCAATCTCCCGCGCCAAATTGACCTGTGGGTGGACTATGAAAAACACAACCCCAAGCCGGCGGTGATTTTTGATATCGGGGCAAATGTGGGTTCGTTTTCACGGGCGGCGGCGAGAACCTTTCCCGGCGTCACCATTTATGCTTTTGAACCTGTCTCCGAGACATTTTCAAATTTATTGAAAAATACTGAAGGGATTCCCCAAATCCACCCCAATCAATTTGCTTTTGGTGAAAAAAAGGGGAGCATGACCATGCATCTCCGCGAACGCTCAGGCTGGAACAGCCTTTTAAGCAATCTCAATACACCCGCCAATTCAATCGGACGGTCTGAAAACATTGCCATCCATACGATTGATTCTTTTTGTTCGGAAAATAACATTTCATTTGTCGACCTGCTGAAAACAGACACCGAAGGATTTGATAATTTCGTCCTTTTGGGAGCCAGACGAATGTTGGAAGAATCGCGGATTGGTGCCGTCTATTCCGAAATCACCTTTTCGGAACGCGATCACACCCACACACAATTCATGCAAATTTACGAAACACTACAGGCCTTTGATTTTGTTTGCCATGGAATCTACGACCCTGAAGGACAAGGCGAATCCATGTGTTCAAACGCCCTTTTTATGGCCCGCAAGCACCGGGTTTGATTTTTGCTTATAACGTCTGTTGACTGTCATTGTTGTTTTATGCCCGAACCGAAAGCCAGTCCGTCACGCAGTTCCATTTGCATGCTGGTCTGTTATTTTGGAAAACTGCCGCCCTACATTGACTGCGTCTTTCGCTCTTGCGCGTCAAATCCGGACATCAACTGGCTGATTTTTACCGACGATGCCACGCCCCGAAAACTGCCGCCCAATGTCCGTTTGGAGCCAGCCACGTTGGCGGGCTTGCAAAAGAAGTTTTCGCAAAAACTTGGGTTTGAAGCAAATCTTTCCCATGCCCGTTTGCTTTGCCATTTCAAGGCGGCTTACGGATTTCTTTTCGCAGAGTTTCTGACCCAATTCGACTTTTGGGGGCATTGCGATCTGGACATGGTTTTTGGCGATCTCCGCAAGTTCCTCCGTGAGGACATCCTGACGGCCTATCCGAAGATCCTGTGCCGGGGACATTTTTGCCTGTATCGCAATACCGCCGAAGTGAGCCGTTATTTCATGCTTACCGCCCCGGGTGCGCCAACCTATCGAGAAGCGTTCCAGTCCGGTTCCACGGAAGCGTATGGTTTTGACGAATGGCGCGGCGTCTATCTGATTTTGCGCCACCATAATATCCCCCAGTTTCACGATGAGTTCATCGCGGACATTGTCCAGCCCACGCGCTGGAAATTTACGCGGTTTGAAGGCGTGGCCATTCCCAATCACCCGGAACAGGTTTTTTACTGGCATCAGGGCCGGGTGTTCCATGCCTATTACAATGCCGATCGGGGCATCAACGACGACGAATATGCCTATATTCATTTTCAAAAAAGACCGCTGCCTGCGCCGGCGTTTGACCCGTTTGCCGTCAACGGCTTCCTTGTTACGCCCGATGGATTTTTCCCCTACGACCGCGAACCGTTGACGGACGAAGATTTTGCCCGTTACAACCGGGGGCGTTGGCGTCCGAAGGAACAGCTCGTTCGCCGGCTCCGACTGGCCATCGGCAAACGCCTGGGTTTGGTTCCGTGGGAGAGCTGACGACATAAATTACCCGGCTCACCGGTTGAATGGATGAATATCGCATGTGAAAATCGCCCTGCTCACCACTGACAACCGCGAACATTACAGGGATTATGCCCATCCCCGTCCGTATTTCGGTGCGGCACCGGAGGCCCTGCTGCAGGGCTTTGCGGCCTTGCCGGAAGTTGAAGTCCATGTGGTTTCCTGTCTGCAACGGCCGGCGCCGGCGCCGGCGCAGATCGCACCCAATATTTTTTACCACGGCCTGGTGGTGCCAAAACTGGGCTGGATGCGCACGCTGTATGCGGGCTGTGTGCGTGCCACGCGAAAAAAGCTCCGGGAAATCCGGCCGGACATCGTTCATGGCCAAGGCACGGAGCGGGATTGCGCGCTGGCAGCCGTGGGCGGCGGATTTCCGAACGTGGTGACCATCCATGGGAACATGCAGGCCATCGCAGAAATCTACGGCAACGGTTTCGGCAGCTTCCACTGGCTCGCGGCCAGGCTGGAAACATCGGCCCTGAAGCGGGCGGCCGGCGTTTTCTGCAACTCGGCCTACACCGAAAGCCTGGTGGCGCCGCGCGCCCGTAAAACCTGGCGTGTTCCCAATGCGTTGCAGGCCAATTTTTTTTCACCGGTGCCGGAAAGAAAACCGGCGGCCAATCCGGTCATCCTCAACATCGGCGTCATTGAACCGCGCAAACAACAACTGGAACTGCTTGAGGTCGCCCGTCGGCTGCACGCGCGCGGGCTGAAATTTGAACTGCTATTCATCGGCAAGAACACGGCGTCCTCGGAGTATGGTGATGCGTTTGTGAAACATCTGGCGGCGGCGGAGCAGGCTGGTTATGCGCGGCAGCTTGGCCTGTTATCCAGTCCGCAGGTCATGGCGGCGATGGATTCGGCCCGGGCGCTGGTGCATTTCCCAACCGAGGAGGCCTTCGGACTGGTCGTGGCGGAGGCGCTGGCACGCGACCTGAAATTGTTCGCCGCCGCCACAGGTGGCGTCCGGGACATCGTCGAAGGCGCCATGGGCGCGGAATTGTTTCCGGCCACCGATTTTGCCGGCTTGGAAAATGCCCTTGCGCGGTGGCTGGACGCCGGCTGCCCGGCGCAGTCCAGTGCCGCCGGACTGATGCAGACGCGCTACCACCCAAAAATCGTGGCCCAACGGCACCTGGAAATATACCGGGAGTTGCTGGCAACGTGATGCTTTGGAATCAACGCACGTGGCTGATTTTGCACTTGCCAAGACCGGCCTAATTATCAAACGTCCGGACAAATGACGTTCATGCCGCCCCGAAAGCCTGCTGGCATCACCCCAACGACGAATCCCGCCGCGGCCCGGCACAAAAGCAGGGGGGTAATAAGGCTTCCGCAGTGAAAGCAGGCTTGACCATGATTTGCCATTGGCTGATTTTTTAACGATGACTGCCAACCGCTTTCCCCCTGGCTGAAATGAAAGTCGCCCTGATCTCAACCGTGTTCAACGAAGGCGATAACATTCTTGCTTGGGCCAAAGCGCTGGGCGCACAGACAATCTGTCCGGATGAGTTTGTGATTGTCGACGGCGGTTCGACCGATGGCACGCCTGGGCTGCTGGTGCAGGCTTTTGCCGGTGGTGGCTTTCCGGTGCCGCGAATCATCATCGAAAAATGCAATATCGCGCGCGGCCGGAACCTGGCCATCCAAAATACCACGGCGGAAGTCATTGTGGCGACGGATGCAGGTTGCGTGGCGAGCCCGGACTGGCTGGCTGAAATCATCCAGCCGTTGCAGGCGGACCCAACCGTGGATGTATGTGGCGGCGCCTCCGGGCGGTTGTTGCAAAATGATTTTCACCGGTATTTGGCGGCGATCGATCCGGAACCGCCGGCGGCGCCGTATGGAAAGGATTGCTATCCTTCTTCACGCAATGTGGCTTTCCGGCGGCAGGCCTGGGCAGATGCGGGCGGCTATCCTGAATGGCTCACCCTGGCGGCGGAGGATGCGCTGTTCAATCATGAACTGCACTGGATCGGCAAGAAATTTTTCAGCAATCCGCGTGCGAAGGTCAGCTGGGCGGCCCGGCCTGATGCGGCGGGCTATTACAAGATGCTCAATGGTTACGGGTTTGGCGCGGCCGAGGCCCGGCTTTATGCGCCCTATTTCCGGCGACGGCTCCTGCTGACGTTGTGCCCGCCGTTACTGCTGTTTTCCTCCCACCGGTTCAAACACTTTGGCTTCCGTTACCGCAAAAATGCCGCCAGTGCCACGGGCTGGCTGGCCGGCCTTTGGCGCGGGCGACGTGCGCCCAAAGACTGGCGCCGGGTGCGCGGGGTGCTGTTGAGCCCGGCGGCACTGCGTTGCCTCGAATCGCCGGCCTTGAAAAAATGAGCATTGATGAACTGCCGATTGTCCTGACCGCCACGATCATACCGAACGTGAAGGGTGCCGCTTCGGTGGATCCGGCGTCGCGGCTCGCCGAGTATCTCCAGGTGCTCCAATTCTGCCAACGGATCGCCCCGGTGATCTTTTTGGAAAATTCCGGCTACCCGCTGGAGCGTCACCCGGAATTCGCCGGTTCACCGCGCCTGCAGATCCATCGCTTCGCCCCGTCGGCGAGTCCCGAGCGCGGCAAGGGTTATCAGGAGTTCGAGATGATCGATGCCTGGCTGGCCCGCGAGCCGCGGCCGCCGGTGCGCTGGTTCAAGCTGACCGGACGCTACCAGTTGCGCAACCTCGCGGCGCTGCTGGCCGAATGCCGGCAGAAAACGGCTCCGCCGCTGCTGATCGACCGCCTGCAGAAGCAGCAATTCGCCCGCACCCATTTCTTTTCCACGACCACCGAATTCTACCAACGGCGGATCAAAGGACTTTATCTCCAGTGCGACGACCGTAAAAATGAGTGGATCGAATATGTGTTGTTCCGTGAGCTGGAAAAAGCGCCCGCCGGCGAGATCCGCATTTTCAAGACCCAGCCGGATTTCAACGCCAAACTGGGCTCCACCGGCGCGAACCTGCCGAGCGGGTCGTTCCAGTGGCTGACCAAGCAAGGTTTGCGCCGGTTCAATTACCTTGTGAACAGGCAAAAGCTCCTGTACGTCCGCTGAATCTGCATGCGCATCGCCATCCTCACCACAGACAAACGGGAAGCCGACCACGATTATGCGCGCCCGGAGCCGCTGGCGGGCCACGCGCCGGCAGCCTTGCTCGAGGGCTTCGCACTGCTGCCAGAAATCGAGGTTCACATGGTTTCCTGTCTCAAAAAGCCGGTGAATTCGCCGGCCAAAATCGCGCCCAACATCTTTTATCACGGCCTGCAGGTGTCGCCGCTTGGCTGGATGCGCACCGGCTACCTGGGTTGCATCCGTGCCACGCGGAAAAAATTGCGCGAAATCCGGCCGGACATCGTACACGGCCAGGGCACGGAACGCGATTGCGGCATCAGTGCGGCGTTCTCCGGTTTTCCGAACGTGCTCACCATCCATGGCAACATGAAGGCCATCGCGGAAAATTTCCAGTCGCGGCCCGGTAGTTTTCACTGGCTGGCGGCACAGCTGGAGACGTTTGCGCTGAAACACGTCACCGGGGCTTTTTGCAATTCCGCCTATACTGAAAAACAGGTTGCCCCACGCGCAAAAAAAACCTGGCGGGTGGCGAATGCCATACAGGCGGAATTCTTCCGGCCCATCGCCCCCAAACCGTCCCGTACCCGGCCCGTGTTATTGAATGCGGGCACGACCCTGCCATATAAACAGCAGCTTGAATTGCTGGGGATGGCGCGCCAGTTGCATGCCCGGGGCTTGAGGTTTGAGTTTCAATTTGCCGGCGGCCTGGGCACTGGCACGGAATATGGCGCCGCCTTTGCAAGGGAACTGGCGCAGGCGGAATCGGCCGGCTATGCCCGGCATCTCGGGCTGCTGTCGCCAGCGGAACTGCGCAACGCCATGGATGCGGCCGATGCGCTGGTACATTTCCCCACCGAGGAGGCGTTCGGGCTGGTCGTGGCCGAGGCGCTGGCGCGTAACCTGAAATTGTTCGCCGCGACCACCGGCGGCATTGTCGACATTGCCGAGGGGGTCACGGATGCGGAGTTGTTTCCGGCCGCTGATTTTGTCGGTTTGGAAAATGCCATTGCGCGCTGGCTGGCGGCCGGCTGCCCCGGACAATCCAATGCCGCCGGGCTCATGCAGGCGCGTTACCACCCTAAAATCATCGCCCAACGACACTTGGAAATCTACCTGGATATTCTTGGACCTCAACGAAAGGCATGACTGAGGCCAAATTGTATTTTGAATTGTTAATTAGTGATTTTCACGGTATTTAACCTCCCATTAAAATGATGTCGCGCCGCGCCAAAATACTTTGCTTGTCTTTTATTCTGGCCGGATTTGGCTGGCTGCAATATTTGGTTGATGATGGCATGGGGACCGGCTGGGCGCACAATGTCGTACGTAACTGGCAACAATTTGGTTTTTTTAATCTGCATGGCCGGCTGGTCATAAATTCCGGGGGGTTCGAAGCCTTGTCCAATCCTGTGATTTACAAGGGCATGAGCCCTGTCTCCCTGTACCCGGCTTTTTTTGCAACCCAAATCTTTGGCTGGACGGGACTGGGCACGCTGTCATTCCAAATTCTGCTGGCGTTGGCGGCATTTTGGGCCGTGTGGGATTTGCTGGGACGAAACCTGTTCGCCTGGCTGACGGCAGCGGCGGTCATCCTTAGCCCTGGCTATTTCCGCTGGCTAAACATTTTGGATCCTAACGTCATCACCGTCATCTTTGGACTGCCTTATATCGCCATCGTGATCACCATCCTGAAACGGCCGCAAGCAGGCCCGGTCAACATCGCCGGGTTATTGCTGCTGACCCTGGCGTTTATCTCGCTCAATTGGACAACCGCTTGGGTGCTGGGGCCGTGTTCGCTTTTGCTGCTCGGCCTGCCGCAGATCAAACGCCGCGCGGCATTTTTGTTCATCGCTTTGGTCGGGGCGGGGTCGGTTTTGTTCGTGGTCTTCTCGGTGCTGGTCAAGGCCGGCCACAGCCAGGGCGGCGGCGGCGGCTTTCTCCAGTTTCTGCGCGGCTATACCTGGGGTGATGTTGGATATGGGGCTGGTTTGACAACGGCCAGGGCCTTTACGCGTATTGCCTTCACCAGCTTGGTCGCCTTGTTGCCCGTATTCCTGCTGGCCGGATGGGTGGTGTTAAAATATTTCCGGCGCGGAGAAGCCCGGAGCTGGTTTGCCCTTTCGCCGTTTGGACTGACACTTGTCGAGGTTGCGTTTATGCGGAACTATTTCGGCCATCATCCTTGGATGGCCGCACCGCTTTTGATCGTCGGGATGGTTTTTTCCCTGATTCTTCTCCGGAGCCGGCCGGAGAATTCCGGGGCGGCTCCCGCCACTCACGCGCCAAGGATGTGGCTGCCCGTCGTTCTCCTGGTTTGTTTCATTTATGGGCTGATGGTGGTTGAATTTTTCCGGGCGAATGGTCCTGAAGGCCGGGTGCTGCAGCAGCTTGTCCGCCAGCACACCCAACGCCAGGAATGCATAGTAATCATCAAAAGCCTTGATCCCGAGACCGCCCTGATCGCGGGACGGCTGGGCGAACCATTCGATCGCCGGACGCTGGTCGTGGATGACCTGGACCATTTGCCGGCTGATATCAGTGGCATGGTCGTTCTCACGGCCCGGCCGGCGGAGAACGCGCTGCACCTGCGGGCACAAACCGCCGCCAGCCGTGCGCCGATGGAACAATGGCTGGCCAAAGGTGCGGACTGGTTCAACCATAACATCGCGCGGCGGCAACCGGGCGACCGGGTGGAAGTTGCCGGCACCTACTTCCTTTATGATTTGAAGCCATGACAGGTTTCTTCCTCGACGCTGTTTGTCGCGTATGTTAACCAATCATCGTTTGCCACTCGCACCACGCATTCGTATGAAATCCGACCACGCCAAACAGGCTGGCCAGCCATATCCATTGGTATCGATAGTCATTCCCATGCTCAACGAACGGGAGGGCCTGCGGCGGTTGTTTGACCAAGTGGCTTCGGCCATCAAGGACGTCCCGGTGGAATGGGAACTGGTCATTGTGGATGACGGCAGCACGGATGGCTCCCGGGATGTGATTGCCAGCGAACTCGCCCGTTTTCCGCGCTGGCGCCTGATTTTTTTGAGCCGGAATTTTGGCCAGCAACCGGCCTATCGCGCCGGACTCGAACAGGCGCGTGGTGCGGCCGTGATCTTTTTGGACGCCGATCTGCAGGATCCGCCCGAATTGATTCCAGAACTGATCGCGAAATGGCAGCAGGGGTTCAAGGTCGTGACCGGCAGCCGCATCAGCCGGGAAGAACGGGGGCTGCGCCGGGTACTGTTTGATTTGTTCCACCAGCTGTTTCACCGCACGACCGGCCGCGTGATGCCGGTCAACAGCGGGATGTTTTCACTTGTGGACCGCGCAGTTGTGAACCACCTGGTTGCGGCCCGCGAGACTAATTTGTTCTTGCCCGCGCTCAAGTGCTGGTATGGCTTTTCCCAGACCACCATCAGCTACGCCCGCAAGGACCGGGCGGTTGGCGAACCCAAACAATCATTCCTCAAGCTGCTCCGGTACGCGATGGACGGTTTCCTGAGCTTTTCGGACCTGCCTCTGCAATGGATCACCATTATCGGCGCCATCATCAGCGCGGTCAGCTTTGGTTACGCGGCGCTGCTGCTCGGGATAAAACTCGCGCAACTGACTGGCTGCCTCACCACATTGGAGGTAAAGGGCTTCACCACGCTGGCCGTGGCGGTTTTTTGCCTGAGCGGAATCCAGCTGATTTCACTGGGCATCATCGGCCAGTATCTGGGACGCATCTACCGCGAAATCAAGGGCCGGCCGCTCTACGTGGTGGAATCCATTCTCACCTCGGATGAATCCGGAAGAATATAGCAATCTCGCCAAGGTTGAACAGCAGCATTGGTTTTACGCCGGCAAACGCAAGATTGTCCGGCATTGGATCAACCGCTGCCATCCCCTCAAGCCGGCGGACCTGCTCGCTGATTGCGGGGCGGGCACCGGTATTTTTGCAGACGAGATGCGCGGCGCCTGCCGGGTGATTGCCGTGGATGACTACGAGGAGTCGTTGGAACTGCTTTGCGCCCGGATTGGCAAGGAGAACGTGCGGAAAGGCAGCTGCACCGCGCTGCCGCTGGCGGACGATTCGGTGGATGTCCTGACCGCCCTCGATGTGATCGAGCATGTGCAGGACGATCAGGCGGCCTTGCGGGAATTTCTCAGGGTGACGCGGCCGGGCGGGCTCATCGTCATCACGGTGCCGGCCTTGATGGCGCTCTGGAGCGACTGGGATGTGACGCTCCGCCATTTTCGCCGCTATGACCGGCCAGCGCTCCTAAAAATAATTCCACCCGGCCTCGAGGTCCGGCACATCAACTATGTCAACGTGGCCGTGCTGCCGGTGGTTTATTTCATACGCAAATTTCGGGCCTTGAAACAAAGGCTCGGGTTCGCCTCCACCGCGCGTTCCGAGGACCGGATTCCGCCGCAATGGCTCAACCGCATCTTGGAACGTGTCTTCCTGCGCCTGGCCTGCCAAACGGGCGTGCGTTTTCCGGCCGGCGTGGGCCTGATCCTGGTGTTGCAGAAAATTGACCGGCCGCGCAGCCCGTCGTCCTCACTGGTTTGACAGTGCGTGCCCAAAAACCGGCCGAAATTTCTGGGCCAGCATGTGCAGAATCTTCAGCCCTGTGCCGGGCCCGCCATGGTGCCGGCGAAGCCTCAGCTTGTTGTTATACGCCGCCAGCGAGACGAATTTTCTCAAGGGATATCTGCCCTCCGAGCGTGTGCCGGCCTTGATGCCGCCCGCAACGGGCTGCGGCCGCTGACATGGGTGGCACCAGCAGCAAAAAGATTCCGCGGGTGAATACTTGCCGGTAATGCGCCTGAATCGAAGCGCGGCAACCCGTTGCAGTCTTGCAAACGGCCGCTTTAATCTGCCAGCATGGCGCGTGGCCGACGCCCAAAAAATTCCGCTCGTTGTTGACCTCGACGGCACATTGCTCCGTACGGACACGCTGTGGGAATCGCTGGCCATCCTTCTGCGGCGGGAGCCGCCCGCCATTTTAAAGGTCGTATTTTGGCAGCTGCGGGGACGTGCCTTCCTGAAACAAAAACTGGCCGCAAGCACCCGGATCAATCCCGCCAGCCTGCCCTACAATAAAGAGTTCCTCGCCTGGTTGCGGGCCGAAAAACAGAACGGGCGCAAGCTCATCCTCGCCACCGTTGCGGACTTGAAAGTGGCGCAGGCCGTCGCGGACCACACCGGCCTGTTCGATGAGGTTCTGGCCAGCGACGGCAAAACGAATCTGCACGGCCAAAACAAGCTCCGGGTGCTGGTGCAAAAATTTGGCGAACGCGGCTTTGATTACGCCGGAAATTCCGCGGCCGACTTTGCCGTGTGGCGGGGCGCGCGCGCCGCCGTGGTGGTGAACGCCACCCCCGGGGTGGAAAAAAAGGCCGCAGATTGCGCCAGGATCGACCGGGTCTTCGAACCGGCCACCCCGCCCTTCCGCCCGTTTTTCCGCTGCCTGCGTCCGCATCAATGGGCCAAAAACCTGATCATTTTTGTGCCGATCATCGCCGGCCACAAAATGACGGATCCGACCACGTTACTAAACGGCTTTTTTGCCTTCGTGGTCTTTTGCGTTTGTGCCTCGGGAGTTTATGTGGTGAATGACCTGATGGATCTGGATGATGACCGGGATCATCCGACCAAAAGGCGGCGGCCCCTGGCCTCCGGTGATCTGCCGTTGGCAGCGGGTTTGGTTGCCGGCCCGCTGTTGCTGGCGGCGGGCCTGCTGGCCGCGGTGGAACTGTCATGGCTTTTCGCCGGCGTGGTGGCCTTATATCTGGTTTTGACGACCGCCTATTCCTGGCGGATCAAGCGCGTGGTCTTGCTGGATGTGTTTTTTTTGGCCGGTCTTTACACGATCCGGCTGGTGGCGGGCCATGCGACCACCGGCATCATCTATTCCGCGTGGCTGCTGATGTTTTCCATGTTCATTTTCCTAAGCCTGGCGCTGGTAAAGCGATATGTGGAGCTGGCCGCGGCCAAAGAAGTAAGTCCGGAAAACGCCCGCGTAGGCGGCCGGGGTTATGAGCAGGGCGATTTGGAGCTGGTCACGTCGCTGGGAACCGGCAGCGGTTTCATCGCCGCGCTCGTGATGGCGCTTTATGTGGACAGCCAGCAGGTGGTGGTGCTCTATGCGCATCCCAAATTGCTGTTGCTGGCGTGTCCGTTATTGCTGTACTGGATCAGCCGCATCTGGCTGCTCGCGCATCGCCGCCAGTTACATGAGGATCCGGTTCTTTTCGCGATAAAGGATGTGGTGAGTTATGTCATTGGCGCCCTGGTCTTGGGGGTGCTCTGGCTGGCGTCCGGGCATTAGCACAAGTTCCGCTGACCGGAAGCCGGCTTCAACGCCTGTTCACCTTCCCGGGGAAGTTCGCGGTCGCCGATCAGTTTTGCGGTTTCGGCGGCAAGCAATCTTTCCCGTTGATGACATAGGTCCAATGCGGATGTTGCAAAAACGACCAGCGAGCCCGGCCCAGCGGATTCCAGCGGGGAACGGATTCATCCAGCCATTTTTCGCGGTCAAGGACTTCCAGGACGGTGGGGCCGACGATATAGACATCGTCCGGGTGTAATACCGTTTCCGTGGCAAGTTCCGCCGGAAAGGGGGCCGAGAAATTCCAATCGATCGCACCCTTGGGCAGACGATAGTCAAAGGCATATCGGGCGGACTCGGGGTTGATGAGCACCGGCCGGCCCGATGCCGGTGCCGGAATGGTCTGGAGATTTGTTTCCGTGGTTATATGGCCGGTTGCCAGGCCGAAGAGTTCGACGCCGCTCCGGCCATTGCCGATCAACAGTGCGGCAGCCAACGACATCTGGGCCAACCGGGACCGCCCGGGGGATGACTGCTGGGCATAGGCCGCTGTCAGGGCAAACAAACTGAAGACCACATACCAGATCGCGCCCTCCCCTCCGATGCCCGTCAGCATCAGAAGCAAAAAAACGCCAGAAACAAACAGGCTGGCGCGCACCAAATCCCGGGTCTTTGAACTGAGACGGTACAGCAGCGGCAATGAAACCAGCCACAGCAAAAGCAGCGGCCATTGGCTGATACCCAAAATTCCGCGGAAAAAGTGGCCCAGCAAGCTGCCGATGTCCCCGCCCAGCCGGCCTGCGGCATGGAAATGATAGATTTTGTAAAATTCCTGGAAATGGAAACCAATCAGGCAGGAAAAACCCAACATGGCCACGATCAGGGCGGTACCGGCCAGCACGCCGAGCCGGATGAAGGATGTCCCGCCCAGGAACAACCGAACAAACGACGCCAGGGCCAGGGCGGCTGAAAAAAATGACAAACGCGAGGCAACGGAGGCGCCGAGAAACAGCAGCAGAAACCCGCAAAAGAGCAGGACAGTTTTCTGGCCAAGGCATTCCACCAACGCGAATCCCAGCATGGTCAACGCAGCGGCCAGCGGCTCGGACCGCAACCCGACCGATAAAAAAGCCGATGCCACACCCAGCGGCAGCAACCATTCCAGCAGATGCGGAGCCCGGTGTTTTCGCAATATGCAGATTGTAGACCAACAAATCAGCACATACATCACTGCCTGAAAGGCCAGCAAAGAGGCAGTGCTGACCCCGAAAATCTTCAACCAGCCGGCGATGGCGTAGGAATGCAATGGCGGATGAAGAAAATAAAGCGTGCCGGGAAAGTCCTGCCGGGCCAGCAGCGGGTTGGAAAAATCACCGCCCGCCGCCAAGTTTAAGCCGGCACCGGTGAAAAACAAGTCATCCATCATCGGCCGGGGAAACCCCAGACACCCCAGCCCGGTAAAAAACACCGCCGCGAAAATGAACGGCAGCGATTTTGCAACCGGGTTTTCACCTGTCAAAAAGGGCTTCATTTATCCCGGTTGCGGTAATCACCCCGGCTGAAATATTTTTCCAGCCACACATAGGCGCAGATAAAAAAATAACGGCTGCCCATCTCCTTGATCTTTAGTTTGGCTTCACCAAAGCGGCGGTTGCGCCAGGTGATCGGCACCACCGTCCACGAATAGTTGCGCACGATGGCCTTGAGCGGCAGTTCCACGGTGAGGTTGAAGTGCGGGGCGATGAGCGGTTCGCACCCTTGGATCACCGTGCGGCGATAGGCCTTGAACGCGTTCGTGGTGTCATTCAGCGAAATGCCGAAGATCACCCGGATAAAAAAATTCGCAAGCCGGTTGAAAAACAATTTCACGCCCGGGTAATCGATCGTGCCGCCACCCTTGATGAAACGGCTGCCGAACACGCAATCCCAGCCCTCGTTCAACAGCTTCCAGTAGCGCACCACGTCCCGTGCGTCATCGGATTCATCGGCCATCATGATGACGACCGCATCGCCGGTGCAACGGCGCAGGCCATACGTGATGGCGCGGCCAAAACCATGCTGACCGGAATTCTGGACCGGATACAGCGAGGGGATCTTCTTCCGCAAGTTTTGCAACACCTCCCAGGTCTTGTCCTTGCTGCCGTCATCCACCACGACTATTTCATGCGGGATCTGGTTCAGGTTCAATTCCAGGTGCAGATGCTCGATGGTCGCCGGCAGGGCGCCCTCCTCGTCGCGGGCGGGGATGACGACGCTCAATAATTTCAGTGCGGGCGCGGCAGGATTGGGTGCGTTGGGGTTCATCAGGAACCGGAGATCTCCAGCCAGTCAGGGTTTTGTTCCGCGTGCCGGGCGATTTCATCCAGCACCTGCGGCAGGGAAATTTTTGGCGACCAGTTCCAGGTTTTGGCCGCGAGCGAGGAATCCAAGACCATCCATGGAATGTCGAACGGGCGCGGGTGGGCATCGCTGGCGACGGCGTGTTTGCCGAAACGCGCATCACACCAACCGGTGAGCTGGGCCAGCGACATTGAGTTTGCCTCGCCGCCGCTCAGGTTGGCGATGCGCGGTTTGTCGTCACCGCGATATTTCATCTGCGCAAGCAGCACCGGCACCAGGTCGCGCGGATGCAGGCAGTCACGGACTTGGTGGCCGCCACCGTCGAAGCCTATGTATTTCAGCGGGCGACGCCGGAGATGCGCGTTCAACCAGAATGAAAAGATGCCCTGGTCCGCCTTGCCGAACTGGCCCGCGCCGGCAAGCACGCCGCAGCGGTTGATCCAGACGTGGAAATCGAACGTCTCCGCGTACTCCAGCGCGATGGCTTCGCTCGCCAGCTTGCTGGAGCCGTAAAGCGAGATCGGCGGCGCGGTGGAAAATGTTTCACTGACCCCGGTGGCGGTGAGCCCTTCGGGCAGTACGGCACCAGGTTTCGGACGGAACGCGCCCAGATGCACCTCCACCGGCAGCGCGGCGAGCGGCGGCACGGAATACACACGGCTGGTGCTCAACAAAATCAGGCCGGCGCGGTGTGCCTTGCAGTATTCCAGGATGTTGACCGTGCCCCAGAGGTTGTGTTCGAGCAACTGGCGTGAACTCGTTTTGCCATCCACGCCTGCGAGCACGCTCGGGTTCGCGGCGGCATCGATGACGTAATCGGCGGCGGGGAGCGCCTCAAAGTCCGTGGCGCTGCGGACATCGGCATGGATGATCTTGACGCCGAGTTTTGCCAGTTCGCGGCGGTTCAACTCGCTGCCGGGGCGGATGAAGTTGTCCACGCCCGTCACCTGCAGGTTTTCCGCGGAGGCAAGCAGCGCCCGCGTGAGCGTGCTGCCTACAAAACCGCAGATGCCGGTGATGAGGATTTTCATGCGCGTTCAGCCGGCGATCACGGCCTGATGAATCTGCTGCAGGATGGCTTTCAGATCGAACTGGTATTTCCAACCTGGATAATGTTTTTGGAATTTGCGCACGTCGCTGACATACCAGATGTGGTCGCCGATGCGGTTGTCCTCGACGTAGGTGTGGGACAGTTTTTTGCCGCTGATGGCTTCGCACATCTCGATCGCCTCGAGCATCGAGCAATTGGAATAGCGGCTGCCACCCATGTTGTAGACCTCGCCCGAACGCGGCTTCAAGGTGAACTGCCAGAACGCCTCCACCAGGTCGTGGCTGTGGATGTTGTCGCGCACCTGCTTGCCCTTGTAACCGAACACGCGGTAAGGCCGGCCGGTCGCCGTGCATTTCATCAGGTAGGCCAGAAAACCATGCAGCTCCGTTCCCGCATGCGCCGGGCCGGTCAGGCAGCCGCCGCGGAAAATGGCCGTCTTCATGCCAAAATAACGGCCATATTCCTGCACGAGCACATCCGCCGCGACCTTGCTCGCGCCAAAGAGCGAATGCTTCGTCTGGTCGATGGACATCGTCTCATCAATGCCTTCGTGGTAGGCGTGCGCAGGGTCGATTTCCCAGCGTTTTTCCAGTTCACGCAAGGGCAGGAGGTTCGGCGTGTCGCCATAGACCTTGTTGGTGCTGGTGAAAATAAAAACCGCCTCCGGGCAATGTTGCCGCGTGGCTTCGAGCAGATTCAGGGTGCCGACGGCATTCACGCCGAAGTCCGTGTGCGGCTCGCGCGCGGCCCAGTCATGCGATGGCTGCGCGGCGGTGTGGACGACCACCTTCACGGACGAACCGAGTTTGGCGAAGACGGCATTGACAGCGGCGGCGTCGCGGATGTCCACGGCCTCGTGACGGTAGTTTTTCAGCGACTTCTCTAATTTCGTGCGGGTGAGGGCGGTGGAGGCCTCGGCGCCAAAAAATTTCGCGCGCATATCATTGTCCACGCCAACGATGTCGTAGCCTTCGTCGTGAAAACGTTTGGATGTTTCGGAGCCGATCAAGCCGGCGGACCCAGTGACTAAGGCGATGCTCATAATTTCAAAACCGTGAAATTCAGGATGCCGGTAGCCGGTAAAGGCGACAAGCTTGAAAGCGGCCGCCCTGCCTCATGGCTTTCCCGGTTCCTTCAACCGGTAAACGGTGCAGTCATAGTTTGGCGCGGATAAAAAACCGTATTTCCAGTCATTCCCCAATATGCCGGAGCGGGCCGGCCGCCACTCCCCGACCTTTGCCCCGTCATTCAGGGCATATTTTGACCGGTCCCATTCGGACAACCTGTTCCCGATGATCACCAACGTTATGCTGTCGCGTTCTGCCTGGGTCAGCAGGTTGACGTAGTGGCCGGCAAACACCGTTTTGGCCCGTTGCCTGGCCTGGTAATAGAACGGGTAATCACAGTACACCACGTCATTCGTACCGATCTTCGGCTCCAGCACGGCGGTGATTCCCGCCGGATTTCGGTCGTTCCAGTCATGGGCTGCCAGTCCGGCCTGCAGGGGCAGACCCACACCACAGGCCAATATGACGATGGCCATGGCCCATTTGGCTTCCACCCGATTGGTGGCCACGGCCCGATCAAAATATGCGCCCAGAATGGCGGCCAGGGGAAAGCTGAGCATCCAACTGTAATAGGTCGGAAATTTACCCACAAAATACATGCCCACAGTGACCATGAGGGCGATGATCCAGGCCGATTTTGCGAGCCGGACTTCCTCCTTCTCTTGATGCAGCTTATGCCAGACAAACAACCAGGCCATGCCCGCGAGGATCATGAGCGCGGAAAAATCCTTGGGCAGGACGTTTGAATTGTGATGCAGCAGGGCGTCCCAAGTCATCCGGTATTCGATCCGTTTGGCGATGTTTTCCGACCCTTCTGACCGGATCGTCTTCATCCAGGTATCCCAGATGCCAAAATGGGTATAGGCCATTTTTTGAAGCAGCAGACCTGCGGCGATACAGATCAAGATGGCCACGATAAACGGCCGCACCTGTTCCCGTGAAATGATAAACAGCGCGATCAATAGGAAAAAAACGTAGATGACGCATCCCCATTGGACCAAGGGCAGCAGCAGGGAGACCAGGCAGATGGCACCGAGCGCCAGGCGTTTGTTTTGCAGCGTGGAGAAATAGAACATCGCCGCCACCAGCAGGGCGGATAACGCCTCCGGCCGGCCGCACGTGTAAGAGAAGGCATATCCGTAATCCAAGAGGGCGACACAGATCACCACGGCTCCAGCCCCGCCGCTTTTGACCAGTCCGGCCCGTACGCAGGCGCGCCAGAGGACCAGGACGCTGCCCAGGGCCAGCGCCGCCGGGAGTGACCGGGCCGCAAACTGTGACACGCCAAAACACTTAAGCCAAAACAGCAAGGACAGGGAATAGGCCGGCGCGGTGGGAACATGCGTTTCTGACTGGCTGGTGACGTTCCAGGCCGCCGTCGTATAGCCGTGGCCAGCCAGGCAGTTGATGACGGGATCTGCAAATATGACCTCATCAATGAAAGTGCAATTGACCGCGATCCCGATGCCAAAAATGAACAAACCCATCAAAACCAGCACGACGGCGGGCAGTGCAATATGTGATTTGATCGTCATCGCAAAAAATCTCCCCGGTCAAACGCGCCGCATTTCACGCGGCCAAAACTTTTTCGTATATGCCCCTGAGTTGCCGGGCCACATCCGGCCAGGTGGCGGGCCGGGGCGGCGGCGGCAGATGTGGCGCGGCGGCGTGGAATTTTTTGAGCGCGGCGGCGGTAGTGTCGATGGAACCGGTTACCGGGCAAAATTCAGCGGCTCCCTTGAAACTGCTGCGTGCCCAGGGCAGGTCGCTCAGAAGCAGGGGACATTCGCAGGCGGCGGCCTCGAGCGCGGAAAGGCTCAGGCTTTCCATGGAGCTCAGCAACACGAAACCGCGGGCGGCGCGATAAATTTTGGCGAGTTCCCCGCGGTCGCTCACGCCGCCCTCATAGCGGATGAATTTTGGATTTTCTTTGGCCAGCCGGAAAAAATTTTGCGCGTAAGGGTCGTTATCTGCATAGGCCCTGCCGAGGATCCACACCGGGGTTTGAGCGGCAACAGCCGCTTGGGCGAGCTCCAGCACGCGTTTACGTTCGGTGATGGTGGCGGTGCAGACGAGCCATTCACTGCGCAGGGACGGGGGCGACTGAAAAAAAGGTTCGTCCACGCCGTTGGGCACGACGAAAACCTTTTCCGGCGCCGCGCTGTACTTGTATTCCATCAGGCCTTTTTCCAGCGAAGTGAGGGCGATGAGCACATCGGCAAGGCGGTAACTTTCCCAGCTGAACATGCCAACGAGGGCGCGGGGAGCAAAGGTTTCCACGGCCCGGCGGAACAGGCGGCGGGCCCGGCGCTGGGCGGCGGTGTGCGAACCCTGAGCAGTGAGGAACTCAGCCATGACGACCTTGATCTTCTTCTGCTGTGCAAACCGGATCTGGTTGGCGGGCATCAGCCCAAAAAAATGGATGATATCCCCGGTCTGGTGTTCGTCCCACCAGCGGAGCGGCTCGGCATCCACCCCGATTTTCTGCAGTGCAGCAAGGGTGCGCTGGATCTGGATGGCCTGTCCGCCGTGCGCCAGGGCAAACGGCATGGTGCAATTGAACAGGATTTTCATCGGAGAATTATTCAAGCCAGCCGCTGCGCCGCCCTGGCCGCCAATCGTTTGAACCGATGTCATTGGAGAGGAGTTCAAAACTCTCCGGGAAAGCCGCACTGGTTTTGAGGAGATGCTGGTATTTTTGCGGGTCGCTCCCGATAAAGACGCCAGACCAGTTGCTCAGATGTTTGCCGTCCCAGGCGCCAAATTCCACAAACCACCCTTCTGGAATGCCGAACCGTTGGAAGATTTCTGCGATGATGCCATCTTCGCCGTTCTGGCTGCATTTGTTGTCGTGATGATCGATCAAGTTCATGGGCCGGGCATGGCCGGGTTGTTTTCCGATGGCGTTGATGCTGGCTGAAACGGCCGTGCTTCACAATACTTTTGCGGTGCGGGCGACGGGAGGCACTGATTTGAATTGAGTTGGGTGCCCGCTGCCGGAAGAATGGCCGGAGTGCCGTCCAACGCCAACATCCGTGTCGTCCACGTTTTTCCGAACGCGGCCCGCCTGTCGTGCGGGCCCTGCAACGCCATCATGGCGTTCATGGAATGCCAGCGCCAGCACGGCCTTGAGGTTTGCGCCATTTCCCCGGTCGATCCGCACATTCCCGCCGAACGGCGGCAGCCCATCGAACATCTGCCGATCCAGGAATTTGATTTTGCGACGGGAAACCATGCCGCCGCAGCCCTGGCATTGGCGGCGAAGGCGCAAACGGTCTTTCATTTTCACG
>DATHQS010000129.1:0-2402 GCA_035482455.1 Candidatus Acidiferrales bacterium
ATCAATACGCGGCACATCCTTTTCATCGTGAGCGGCGCATTTTCTGGCGTTGCCGAAATCATCCAGCGCCGTCTGACCCAATCTTCAAACCAGAAGACAAACAGCGTTGATACCCTGCTGGCCCAACTGACCACGCCCGACCTCATTGGGTACGGTCTCGAACCTGAATTTGTCGGTCGCCTGCCGGTGCGGGTGGCTTGTCACGGCTTGAGCGAGGATGACCTGTTCGATGTCCTCCGCAAAAGCGAGAGCAGCCTGATCCACCAATACGAGCGCGCCTTTGCCGCCTACGGCATCCGCTGCGAGTTCAAGGACGACGGCCTGCGCCGCCTGGCCCAGCTCGCCGCCACCGAAAACACCGGCGCACGCGGCTTGATGACCATCTGCGAACGCGTGTTCCGCGATTTTAAATTCAAGTTGCCCGGCAGCCGGGTGAAAAAATTCTCCGTCACGGCCAAAATGGTTGCTTCACCGGCGACCGAACTGCGGCGCCTACTGAAAGCCCGCAAATGAAATTTCTGATTTCCTTCGCACCCGGTTTTGCCCATCGTGTCCAGATGGATATCAAACAAGGGTTCCTGACCACGCTCGCTGCGATCAGTTTTTTTGCCACTGCTGCGTCCGCCGCCGATAAACCGGTGCTGCTGGATGTGGACGCCACCGATGCCGGACGTTGTCTGCTCCACGCCAAGCTGCACATCCCGGCCTCGCCCGGAAAACTTACGCTGTTTTATCCGAAATGGATTCCAGGTGAACACGGCCCCACCGGGCCGATCAACGACCTGACCGGCCTGCAATTTTCCGCCAACGGCAAACCTGTCGAGTGGCAGCGCGATGCCGACGAGATGTGCACCTTTCACCTCGACGTGCCGGCGGGTGCGGACACGGTCGATGCATCACTCGACCTGCTGTTGCCCTCCGGCGGCGGCTCGTCCACGGCGCGGTTGCTCGACTTGAACTGGAACCAGATCCTGCTGTATCCGCAAACGGATGCGCCCCTGAAGATCCCGTTCACCGTCACGCTGAAACTGCCGGCGAACTGGAAATATGGCACCGCCTTGCCGGTCGCCGGCGCAGAAAACGTTTTCACCCAAACCATCCGGTTCTCCCCTGCCCCGTTGGAAACGCTGATCGATTCGCCGGTCATCGCCGGCGAATTTTTCCGCACCATCGACCTGACCCCCGGTGAAAAAGTCCCGCACCTGCTGCACATCGTGGCCGACAACGAGGAGTCGCTGGACATCAAGCCCGAGGACACGCCGCATTTCGCGCACCTTGTAAAAGAAGCGAACGCGCTCTTTGGCGCGCACCACTATCGCGACTATCACTTCCTCCTCACTTTGAGCGACCACGTGGCACATTTCGGGCTGGAACATCACGAATCGAGCGATGACCGCGTGGGTGACAACTTTTTGACCGATGCCGATTCCCGCAAACTGAGCGCCGACCTGCTGCCGCACGAGATGGTGCATTCCTGGAACGGCAAATACCGCCGGCCCGCCGGCCTCGCCACGCCGGATTATCAGCAGCCCATGCGCGGCGACCTGCTCTGGGTCTATGAGGGGCTTACGGATTACCTCGGTAAAGTGCTCGCCACCCGCAGCGGCCTGGAAACGAACGAGGATTTTCAAGAGACCATCGCGCTCAACGCCGCCATGCTCGACCACCGCTCGGGCCGGCTCTGGCGCCCGTTGTCCGACACGACCGCCGCCGCGCAACTGCTGTACGGTGGCCACAGCGAAGGTGTGAACCGCCGACGCGCCGTGGATTTCTATCCCGAAGGCGACCTCATCTGGCTCGAAGTGGACACCCTGATCCGCCAGCAAACGGAGGGCAAAAAATCACTCGACGATTTTTGCAAAAAGTTTCACGGCGGCGGCAGTTCCGCACCCAAGGTCGTCCCTTACGATTTTGACGACGTGGTAAATACGTTGAACGAGGTTGCGCCCTCCGACTGGAAACAGTTTTTCCAGGACCGCGTCTATGCCATCACGCCGCATGCGCCGCTGGGCGGCATCGAGAACGGTGGTTGGACGCTGGCTTACACCAACGAAGTGCCGGCGCTCCTGAAAGCCCGTGAGGGGCAGCGCAAATACACGGACATGAATTATTCATTGGGCATCTCGCTCGGCAACGATGGCGCCATCGGCGATGTCATCCCCGGTTCCCCGGCCGATGCGGTCGGCATCGGTCCGTCCACGAAGCTTGTAGCCGTGAACGGCCGCGCGTGGTCGGCCAAAATCCTCCGTGACGCCGTCAAGAATGCAGCGACCAACAGCGCGCCGATCGATCTTCTGGTCCAGTTCAATGATTTCTACAGGACCTGTTCGCTCGATTATCATGAGGGCGAGAAATATCCCGTCCTCGAACGCAACCCGGCCAAACCCGACCTGATCGCGGAC
>DATHQS010000130.1:0-5908 GCA_035482455.1 Candidatus Acidiferrales bacterium
CAACGCCGAGCTGTTGAACGACAGGATCGCGCCGAGCAGGACGGTAACCGGCTCACCGGACGGATTGAAGAGCCCGACAAAGTAGCGGTCCGGCACCAACGGCGGGCCAAGGGAAATTGAATTGCCGGGATCCAACCCGGTCGGATAGGTGCCGATGGGACAGTTCGTCAGCGACACTTCGTCGTTGGTGTCCGCCAGCGTCGGCAGGTCGCCTTCCTTCACAAAAAGCTGGACGGGCGGTTGCGCCGTCGGCGGCAGGTTTGTCGCCACCACCAACAGGTTCGTATAGCCGACCGGCACATCCACGAAATCATAAAACCAGCCGCCGGCCGGGACGGTGACGATGGAGAATGGGATGCTCCGCAAATCCTTGTGCGGCTCGATCTTCATCTTGAAGCTGGTGACTGCGCCGGTCTGCGAGAACGAGTCATCGACCTCCGTCAGCAGCCACAGGCCAACCCCCTGCTCGCCGCGGAAATTCTCCAAGTTGCCCGGGCCGTCGGAATGAATGGCGCTGAGCACGTCGCCTTGGCCGCTGTCATCATAGACAAACTGCTGCGCCGGGGTGATGGCACCCAGGCTGTCATGGTTGTTTAGCGTGACGCCGGTGCCGCCATGGCTCAACCCGCCAACCAAGTCGCCGAAATTCTGGTGCGTAAAGGAGTTCGTCACGATGACCCGTTTGACTTCCATCGGTTGCAGCGACAGCCCGATGACGTAGCCGACGCCGGGATGCCGGTTATCGCCATCCGGAATGTTGACCGGCACATTCACCCCGTTGACATAGGCATTGCCATTCTTGTCCGTCGTGCTGAAGGGCTGTTCGCTGAAAATCGGCACAAAGGCGTACTGGCCGGCCATCTGGTCCTGGCATTGCACGCCAATGTAATAAACCTGGTTCATCACCGAGTTGGAATAGGCGACGAATTCCGAGCCGCCGCGTCCGAGCGATGACTGGTCGCCGTTCACGTTGAAGAGGCAGTTCGACACGACGATGGAGTTCAGATTCGTGAGACCGGGCGCGGCCGTGTCGCTGGTGGGGCTGGCCACGAGCAGTTCGAGGTCCGCCTCGGGCCGGGTGCTGTTGGCATCCGTGGGTGAGAAGACGCCCTCGCGCGGGATGGCGGCGGTGTTCGGGAGGAAGATGATGAAAGCCGCATTCGTGAAACCGGTGGTGTTGGTGATGACATAGAAATGCCACTGGTTCGTCTGGCCGATGTGGAACACCGCATTGGTCGCGTAAGGTGAACTTGTGCCGAATGGCTGGTCATTGGTGCTCAACCACGGCGAATTCGCGCCGGCGAACTGGTTGAAATAGATGCTGTTCGTCGTGGCCAGATAATCCACATGCGGCGCGACCGGTGCCGCCGCCGCCGGCGGCGCGAGGGGCGTCACGGTGATGCCGCTGGTGTTGTTGCCGTCGCCGCAGGAGATGACGAGGGCGTAGTCCTGAACAATGTTCGTCTGCTCCAGCGTCACCGCGTTCACGTTGACCGCGCGACCATAGACTGTGACTGAATAGTTCGTACCCAGCGTGGGCGGGAGAAAAATGTTCTGAACGTTGTTAATACCGTCGTAAGCCGGCGCGTTGCTGCTGCTGAAAGGGGCGCTGAACGGCGGGGTGCCTGCGGTGGAGAAATTGTTCGCGTAATAGACCGCGCCGTTGGAATTATTCGTCACCACCAGTTCGAGGTCGTTGACGAGCTTGATGGCGGCGGCGGGGTTGCCCGGCGGGTCGGTCCAGGCCAGCGTCACACGCAAGGTCTGCGCCTGCGCGGAGGGGGAGGACAACGCCACCTGGTAAGTCTGGCTGTTGCCAGTGGCGAGCGCGTTCGTCGGGCTTTGATCCACGAAAAACAATGGCGTACCGTTCGTTGCGTTTGGGGTGCTGTTTGTTAACGTGGCCGGGATCGAGTTTGGCAGGTTGACCAGACCCCAACCTTCGTAGT
The DNA here is from genome assembly GCA_035482455.1 of Candidatus Acidiferrales bacterium. Lineage (GTDB taxonomy): Bacteria > Verrucomicrobiota > Verrucomicrobiia > Limisphaerales > UBA11358 > UBA11358. The sequence goes on from DATHQS010000130.1 coordinate 1,950, forward strand.
TGATGGTGCTGGCCACGGCGTAATTGTAGTTACCAGTCACGCGCGCACCGTTGACAACCATCGCCTTGAGCAACGCCGGGCTGGGGTTCGTGGCGAAGTTTGGATTTTTTTGGTTCACGAAAAAGTCTTGCATCAATGCCAGCACGCCGGAAACCGCCGGGGTCGCCATGCTCGTGCCGCTCTCGTAGCGGTAGTAGTGTGGCTTGACATTTGAATCCGGGACGCCGCTGATGGAATTATTCAGGTTGCTCAAGATGATCAGCTCGTTGCCGAGGTCATTGGTCGTGATGATGGTCTCGATGACATCAAAGGTCATGGAACTCGTCAGGTTCGTCGGTCCACCAACCGCGTATATAAAGCCTCCATTTTGCAGGGTGGATATGCTGGTTATTAAACCGCCGAAGGTCGGTGGAATGGCTAAGAAGTTGGTGTCCGTCTCGGAAACATCATACGTCGTGGGATCGGTTGGATCTGGTACGCCGGTGGAAGATATGTAGATCGGAAACTGCGTGGGGAACGGTACTGGTGACTGGACGTCCGCCACCACCTGAATGCTTACGCCAACTGCATTTTGCGGCACGGTCACAAAGCCATAGGCCAGTGTATTGGTGGTCACAAAATCAGTGACCTGATTGACATGAAAATTCGTGGGATTGTAATACGCGAGCTCGTCCCACACCTGCGAACGGAGCGAGATGGTGAAGGTGCCCGGTGCGACGACGTCCGGTTTGAAGCGGCCGAAGGCGCCCTCGGTCTCCACGCCCACGTTGCCGCGGGAGGAATAGCCCGGCACTTGAAAGCCGCTGTCCGTCACCGCCGACCAGATGGCGTTCGACGAACCGTCGAGGGCGGTCACGATGTTCGTGATGTTGCGCAATTCCTCGAGCGCGCCGACGGTGATGACGTTCTTGGCCGTGCCGGGCGAGCCGATGCTGTCCGCTGATCCGCCACCGCCGTTGTCGTCGCCACCACCGTCGTTGCCCGCCGCAAACACAAACAAGACTGGCTGCGGGCCGGTGGCTTCCGGAATCGCATCGCGCACGGCCGCATCGTAGCTGGCGGCGGCGAGGTCATAGGCATTGTCGCCATAGGTCCAACTGTTGTTGGAGATGAGGGCGTTGGTGTTGGCCGGCGTCTCCTGCATATAGGAATCCGACGTAAAGAAATCATGGCCGCCGTTGATGCCGCCAACGGAAAATATCCGGGCGTCGGGCGCTTTGCCGCGAAAATCCGCATTCGTCACCGAGCCGCTGGCGTTAGTAACGGTGTAAGATTCAGAACCGTTACCAGCGATGATGCCCGCCACATGGGTACCATGACCATCCGTATCGGATAAACTGTTGGTGAAATCACCATTCACGCGGCTCGGCGGCACAGTACCTGGCGCGGCCGCCGTACCAGTCAGGCTGAAGTCCGGATGCGTAGGGTCAACGCCGGTGTCGTTCACTTCCACCAGCACGTTTTTGCCGGTCAGGCCGAGGTAATTATTGGTGGCCAAGTCCGTGGTATTGGTCGAAACGCCAACGGCCACACGGGAAAGGTCATTCGCCAGTTTGCGGCGATAGACCGGCTCGAGGATCTGCACGCCAGCCAGCTTTGCCAACGCAATCCAGTCGGCCGGCGGCCGAATGCGGACGATGGGGCCGAAGGGCGAGCGGTCACGTCCCAAAATCTCCAAGTCGGGCATGTTTTCCAACTGCTTCATGGTGGCATCCGCTCCCGTGCCGAAGAGGCCAAGGGTCAGATACGTTCCGGGCGGCAACGGCTTCTGGTTGATCGCGAGATCGAGCAAAGAGGCCTGCACCTTATAGTAGGGTTCGTAAGGCAATACCGCCTGGACTTGGGAATTGTCCGCGAGCACCGCCGCGCCCGCGGATGAGAGCTGAACCAAAAATGCATTGTTCGGGATATAGGAAACGATCGTACCGCCCGCACCGGCAATGGCCTGACGAAAGGCGCCATCGATGACGCCGTGCGATTGAACGATGTACGCGCCGGGTTCGCCCTCGGAACGCAAGTGGGTGGGTATCTTCAGGTCGATTGCCGCTGCCGTGTCGATGAAGGCGTTCTCCAGCAGGATGGCATGACGGTCGCCGGATAATTGAGTGATGGATTTGAGGGTGTTTGCCAGACGGAACCAAACACGGTTGGTGCTGGCGGCGGAGCGGGTGCCCGAATCTTCGGCGATGGGCGCATTGGTGGCGCTGATGGCGGGACGGCTGACAGAGGCCACGACCGGCGCCGGGGCCGAGGGGGTTTGCACGGCCACCGGACCACCGGCACGCGGCCATAAATACCAAGCCGCCGCCAGGGCCAGCAGGCCCAACAGCGCCAAAATTTTAAAACGAACTTTCATAACAACTTAAATACAACTGCGACTCACGGGCGGACGTTCACCGCCCGCCCTACCCTCACTCAGTTTGCCAATAACGCAAACCCATCATTCATCAAAAAAACGCCCATTCCGTCCATGCCAAATCCATTCATCCACTCATCCTGCTCGGCTCCATCTACTCATCCAAAAATCCACACATCCATCCGTTTAGTCGGGCGGCAACACGTTATAGCTGTCCACCTTGAGATTGTAATTGGTCAGGGGGCCAGTCGGCGTGTTCGTGATCACCGGGATCACGGTTATGACTGCGCGCGTGGCGCTCTCGGCCGTGACCTGGTAATTGGTCACCAGCCCAAACGGGTTGTAACCGCTTGGCAACAAAGTTGAACTCAACACCGTGCCATCCGGCGCGGGCTTCAAGGTCTGGCCCCAAGTATATACCACAAAACGCGGCGGGCCGCTCGGACGGACCAGCCCCATGATCTGCTGCGGAATCGACTCATACATCTCGTCACTGATGTCGTAGGTAACATGGTACGCATCGCTTCGATTCAGAAACGGCGACTGCACCGACAACGACGGCACGCGCAGGAGGTCGCCCGCCCGTTTGTAGGCTTGGAGGGGAAACATAATTGCGTTTGTCCGGGTGTTGTTGATGTCATTGATGATCTGTCCCAGCGGCGTAAAAACGCCAATGCCCGACGGGCCGACGGGATTGATGATGATGTTTGTCTGGAGCGGCGGCGTAGAAAAATTCGGGATGCCCGGCGTGGCGTTGGCGATGATGTTCATGCCACCTAACACCGCCGACCACGCCGCCAGATGCATCTGGTTGACTGACAATGTGCCGAGCGTGGCGTTTTCATTCGGCACCGCAGTGAAAACATCGAACAACAGATCATCCTGGATCGGGCGGGAATTTAGCGAGTCAAAATTTTTGAAATCACCCGTCCAGTAGTTCCACGTATTTTGCCCCGTTGAATTGGCGCTTGGATTGCCCGGCACATTCAGTTCCAAAAGATTCGTGGATTTGAGATAGACCGTTTGCCATGGGGTGCCGCGATGCACCCGGCCCAGCCAGCCAACGGTCGGATATTTATTGGTCGGAAAATCCCAGTTATCAGAACCATAGACGAGCGGGTCACGATAAGCCAAATTGTACCTGTTAGTATCGTATTGCGGTGAGCCCAAGCCGGCCATCTGCTGGGCACGTCCCCAAGGTTGATAACGTTCTGCCACGTTGGTTAAAGTCAAGGTGACAGACGGTGTCGGCTGCAGGATCGGATCGTCGCTGATATGCAAGCCGGTGGTTTCATTCACGTAATTCAAATCACTGGAGAGGTAATGCACCAACGGATCGTTGGCCTGCCAGATGGTATAGGAATAAGCGGTGCGCGTCGGCGTATAGGGAGCCTGGATGGCCAGGTTGGTATTCATGTATGTCTTGCCACCATACGTCCAGATCGGAGTAAAAAAACCCGTGAAAAAAGCCGCGTCCGCTTGTGGTGTTGGAGGTACACCAGCGGGCAAATTAGGCGGGGTTGCCCAACCGTTTGGAGAGATGGCGCCAGTATCTCTCTGTGAAACAAGAATCTGATTCAGCACGCCGAGATTAGGTCCTGAA
>DATHQS010000131.1:0-12850 GCA_035482455.1 Candidatus Acidiferrales bacterium
GCCCTGTCATGCGGACATCGTCCATAATGTCAGCCACAGCATGATGCGGCACGGCGCGATGCTTTGGGGTGCGGCACTCTACAACAACGGCGCGTCCCCGGATAAAAATTACCGTTTCGGCCAGGCCTACGGCGCGGATGGCACGGCACTGCGCCTCGACAGCCCCGTTCCGGTCACAAAGAACATGACCGACCGCTGGGGCATCCTGCCGTTCATCGACCCGTTGCCGCGCTTCGAGATCGTGCCGCCGAGCAACCTCCTCCGCATTTTTGAACGCGGCGGTGAAAAACAACTTTCGCTGGGCAGTCCCGATCCGTTTGAAGAAGATGGCAAGCCCTCGCGCCGTTTGAGCGAACGCGGCCTTGGCACCTTGAACCGCATCGACCCGGTGTACCTCAACCTGCAGAAAACGCGTCTACATGATCCCTTGCTCGATTTCATGGGCTCAAACAATCACCCCGGCGATTATCGCAGCAGCGGTTGTACGGCGTGTCACGTCGCCTATGCGAACGACCGTTCGCCCTCGCAATCCGGTTGGTATGCCAAATATGGCAACCAGGGCTTGAGCTTCACCGCCGACAAGGCCATTCGGAAGGATGAGCGCGGTCATCCCATCATCCACCAGTTCACGCGCGCCATCCCGACGAGCCAGTGCATGACGTGCCACATGCACCAAGGCAACCTGTTTGTGAATCCGTATCTCGGCTACACGTGGTGGGACCAGGAGAGCGACGGCGAATTCATGTATCCGGCCAAGCAAAAAAATCCCACGCCGGAAGAACTGGTGCGGTCCCTCCGTGACAATCCTGAGGCCGCCGCCGCGCGCGGTCTCTGGGGCGATCTGGATTTCTTGGAAAAGGTTTCCGAGCTGAATCCGAAGCTGAAGGAGACGCAGTTCGCCGATTATCACGGCCACGGCTGGATCTTCCGCGCGGTGTTCAAGCACGACCGCGAGGGCAATCTCCGGGACCGCGATGACAACATCATCCCGCATGATGACCCGCAGAAATTTGCCAAGGCCGTCCACCTGAAGGACGAGCATCTCGCGCACGGCATGCAATGCGCCGATTGCCATTTCGATGTGGATGTCCACGGCAACGGCCTGCTCTATGGCGAACCACGCGCTGCGACGACCATCGAGTGCATCGACTGCCATGGCACCATCAACAAGCGGCCCACGCTCGTCACCAGCGGCAACGGCGGCATCTGGACCGGCACCACCATCTCGAACGTGGACTTGCGCGCCGATAACACCGCGTATGGCCCGCGCTTTTACTGGCAGGGCAACAAATTATTCCAGCGTTCGTCGATGTCGCCGGACATGATCTGGGAAGTGCCGCAAACCATCGACACCATTGATCCGACATCCTCGCACTACAACGCCAAGTCGGCGTACGCGAAAACGCTGAAGCGCGATGGTCAGAACTGGGGCGTGGTGCCGGAGCCGGAAAAATGTCCGCGCGACCTGGCGCATGACAATTCCAACGTCGGCTGCCAGGTCTGCCACAGTTCGTGGGCGACGAGCTGCTTCGGCTGTCATCTGCCGATGCGCGCGAACCAGCGGGTTGCCGCGAACAAATTTGAAGGCACCACCACGCGCAATTTCACCAGCTACAACCCGCAGGTCATACGCGACGATGTTTTCCAACTGGGCGTGGATGCGAGTTACAAGAGCAACCGGCTGGCGGTGTTGCGTTCCTCGAGCGCGGTCATCGTGAGTTCGCAGAATGCGAACCGCGATTGGGTCTATTCGCAGCAGCAGACCATCAGCGCGGAGGGTTACAGCGGCCAGGCTTTCAATCCGCATCTGCCGCATACCACCAGCGGTGTCGGCACCACGAAGAACTGCGAAGACTGCCACGTGGCCAAGGCGAACGATAATAACGCGTGGCTCACGTCGCTGCTCGGGTTCGGCACGGGCACGGTGAATTTCTTCGGTCGCTATGCATACGTCGGCGAAGGCAAGGGCGGGCTCGATGCCGTCATCTGGACGGAACAGGATGAACCGCAAGCCCCGTACGGCAGCCATCTGCACAAGCTGGCATATCCGGACAATTACAAGAAACACGTCGAGGAAGATCACGGCGTGCTGCATGACGGCGAGCACAAGGAGGCGACGGAGATCCTCGACCTCGTCCAGCGCGGTGAATATCTCTACACCGCCAACGGCCCGGACGGTTTTGAGGTGTTCGACGTTGCGAACATCGACCAGAAAGATTTCTCCGAGCGCATCAGCACCGCGCCGGTCTCGCCGCTGGGCCAGCGCACGTACGTCCGCACGAAATATGCGACGAGTGTCACGCTACCGAGCACGCTGGGCGTGGACCCGCTGCGTTCGCGCAAGCCGGAGAACAAGGAGCAGCCGGTCAGCCCGCTTTATGCATGGGTGTTTGTGACTGACCGCGAGGAAGGTTTGGTCATGGTGACTGTCGGCACGTTGCTGGACGGCAATCCGGACAACAACTTCTTCGACAAGGAAAAGACCATCCGCTTCAACCCGGATGGAAAACTGACAGGCGCGATGCACTCGTTCATGGCCGGCACCAACCTTTATGTCGTCGGCAAAAGCGGCTTGTTTGTCGTTGGTCTCCGCAACGATGCGCTGGAAGCGCCAATGCTCGCGGGTGAATTGACCGCCGGCCTGAAAAATCCGCGCGCGGTCGGCGTGCAGTTCCGCTATGCGTTCGTGACGGACGACGAAGGCTTCAAGGTGCTGGACGTCACCGACCCGGTGAAACCGAAGTTGATTCCGGACGCCTTCATCCCGCTAAAAAATGCGCAACGGTTCTATCTGGCGCGCACATATGCTTATGTTGCCGACGGCGCGGACGGGCTGGCGTTCATCGATATTTCCAACCCGGAAAAACCCAAGCTGGAACGGATGTACAACGCGGATGGCAAATTGAACGACACGCGCGCGGTGCAGATCGGCTCCGTGAACGCCTCGATGTTCGCCATGGTGGCCGATGGCAAGAACGGGCTCGCCATCCTGCAGATGATCTCGCCGGAAAATGTTCCGGGTCACATGGGCTTCAGTCCCGTGCCGAACCCGAAGCTGATTTCAACTTTCCCGACGAAAGAACCCGCCGTGGCCGTCGGCCGCGGACTGGACCGTGACCGCGTGGTGGACGAGAGTGGCAACCAGACCGTGGTGTTCGGCCGCAAAGGCTCGCGCCCGTTCCAGCTGGATGAGATGAAAAAGTTCTATGAACGCGACGGCGAGGTTTACACCGTGGAAAATGTTTCCACCCGCGACGGCAAACTCGTGACGCGATCGGGCGAAGAATTGAAACCGACAGCGGAATTCAAGACGGTGGCGGAAACCGAAACCCCGCCACCGGCTGACAACGAAAGATTGATGCGCCGGGGCCAATGAAAAAATTGTCCGTCATCCTGATTTTGTCCGCGCTCACATCAGTGCTGCGCGCGCAGGATGCCGTGTCCACGCTCGCCGGCCAGCCGCAGGTCAGCGGCGCGACGAACGGCACGGGGACAAACGCGCTCTTCAGCGACCCGGCGGCGATCGTGGCGGACACAAGCGGCAATTATTTCATCGCCGATTCGCGCAACCATGCCATCCGCAGGGTCACGACTGCGGGCGTCGTCACCACTTTCGCCGGCCAGCTTGGCGTGGCGGGCTTAGTCAACGCCACCGGCACGAGCGCGCAGTTCGACACGCCGAACGGGCTGGCGTTTGATGCGGCCGGCAATCTGTTTGTCAGCGACACCGGAAATAACGTCATCCGCAAGATCACGGCGGCCGGCGCGGTCAGCACTTACGCAGGCTTCGCAGGAGTTGGCGGATTTCTCGATGGCACCACGGGGACCGCGCTGTTCAATTCACCGTTGGGCATCGTCGTGGCGTCCGATGGATCGGTCTATGTAGCGGACAGCGGAAATCATTGCATCCGGAAAATATCCGGCAGCACGGTGACGACCATCGCCGGCGACCCGCAGGTCTGGGGCAGCACGGACGGCACCGGCACCAATGCGCTGTTCAATTCGCCGTGCGGCCTGCGGTTCAACGCGGGCGGAATCCTATTCGTGAGCGACGGCAATAACCACACCATCCGCAAAGTGACGACGGCCGGCGTGGTGACAACCTATGCCGGCGCGGCTGGCCAGGACGGCACGACGGACGGAGATGTGGGCATGGCCCGTTTCCGCAACCCGGCGGAACTTGCGTTTGATAAAAAAGGAAACTTGTTCGTGGCCGATTCCTTCAACCAGACCATCCGCAAGATCACGACGAATGGTGTCGTCAGCACGGTCACCGGGTCGGCGGGCGTGGCCGGGTCGGATAATGGCACCAATGGCGTGGGCCGGTTCTTCAACCCGTACGGCCTGGTCGTGGCGGCGGACGGCTCGCTGGTCGTGGCGGACACCTATAACGAGCTGGTGCGGGCGGTGGTGGTGCCGTTCAAACTGTCGCTGCAACTGGCCGGCGGCGCACATACGGCCACGATCACTTGGGATACAGTCATCGGGAAAAAATATCAGGCGCAGTACAAAGCCGACCTGACGGCGGCCAACTGGACCGATCTTGGCGTGGCGATGACCGCAACGGATTATTCGCTGAGCACCGCGGACACGTCGGCCACGGGCATGAAGGTTTATCGCGTGTTATTGTTGCCTTAACGGGGCCGCCGGATTAAAAGTTTTATTCATGAAACGTATCGCCGTTTATTGCGGCTCAAACAAGGGTGCCCGGCCGGAATATGCGGCGGCGGCGCAGGAACTTGGCGCGCTGCTGGCGCGGGAGAAGATTGAACTGGTCTATGGCGGCGGCATGGTGGGGCTCATGGGCATCGTGGCGGACGCGGTTTTAAAGAACGGCGGCCATGTCATCGGCGTCATCCCGGAGAAACTTGTCATCAAGGAGGTGGTTCACGAAAAACTGCCGGACCTGCGCATTGTGAAGAATATGCATGAACGCAAGGCGCTGATGGCGGAGCTGGCGGACGGATTCATCGCGCTGCCGGGCGGCTATGGGACCTACGAGGAGTTCTTTGAGGTGCTGGCGTGGGGCCAACTGGGCTGGCATACCAAGCCGTTTGGCCTGCTTGACATTGGCGGATTTTACCGCAGCCTGCTGGAGTTCCTTGACCATACGCGCAATGAAGGCTTCATCCGGCCGCAGCATCGCGAACTGGTGCTGGTGGCCGACGGGCCGGAAAAAATGTTGCAGCGGATGAGGGAATACAAGCCGGCCCGTGAAGTGAAATGGGTGAAGTAGATTGTTTGGCGCGTCGACGGTGCGCCAAAAATCGAACCGGAAAAGACAAATTACGGTCTTCACACACGGGATGGCAGTGGTAGTTTGCAACCAGATTTGCAGCCATGAAAATCTCCGTACCCCGCGAGACCCACCCGGGCGAAACCCGTGCGCCACTGACGCCGGACTCCGCCGCCAAACTTGTCAAACTCGGCGCCCAGGTGGAGGTCGAGGCCGGCCTCGGCACCGCCGCCGGGTTTCCCGACGACGCTTACACCAAGGCCGGAGCCACGCTCACGACCGACCGCCAGGCGCTCCTCAGCTCCGGCGACATCGTGCTGCGGCTGCGCAAGCCGTCCGCGGAGGACATCGCGCTGCTCAAGCCCGGTTGCGTCCACGCCAGCTTGCTCGACCCCTTTAATGAAAAGGAGCTGGTCCAGAAATTTGCCGAGCGCGGCGTAAGCGCCATCAGCATGGAATTCATCCCGCGCACCACCCGCGCGCAGAAGATGGATGTGCTTTCCTCGCAGGCGAACCTCGGCGGTTATGAAGCGGTCATCCTCGCTGCGCGCTATTCCAACAAGATTTTCCCCATGATGACCACGGCGGCAGGCACCATTTTGCCCTCGAAGGTATTCATCATCGGGGTGGGTGTCGCCGGCCTCCAGGCTATCGCCACCGCCAAACGTCTCGGCGCGAAGGTCACGGCGTACGACACGCGGCCGGTGGTGGAGGAGCAGGTGAAGTCGCTCGGCGCGCAATTCCTGAAGATCGACATCGGCGAAACCGGCCAGACGAAGGACGGCTATGCGAAGCCGCTGACGGAGGAACAGATCCAGAAACAACGCGAGGCGATGAAGAAGACCTGCGCCGATTCCGACGTGGTGATCTCCGCCGCGCAGGTGTTCGGGCGCAAGGCGCCGATCCTCGTCACCGCGGAAATGCTCAATGCCATGAAGCCCGGCAGCGTTGTTGTGGATCTCGCGGTGGACACGGGCGGCAACGTCGAGGGCGTCAAATACAACGAAGTTTCCGACCGCAACGGCGTGAAGATCATCGGCATCGCCAATCTGCCCGGCCGCGTGCCGCTGCATGCCAGTCAGGTGTATGCGGCGAACCTCGTGAACCTCATCGAGGAATTCTGGGACAAGAAAGAAAAGACCTTTGTTCTCAAGCTCGACGACGAAATCATCAAAGGCTGCCTGGTCACCCATGGTGGTAAAATTGTGAATGAAAAATTGCTGGTGAAATGACTAATTCCTAAAACCTAATGACGAATCAATTTCCAATGACGAATGACGAATGGCCGGGCAGCGCGCTCAAGGTCCATTCGGTATTCGGGTTTTGTCATTATTTAGTCATTAGAACTTCGTCATTAGTCATTTTGCGTTTAGACCCGCGGACCCCCCAAAAAAAGATATAACTGCTATGGATACTAACATTCTATTTATTTTCATCCTCGCGATCTTTGTGGGCATCGAAGTCATCTCCAAGGTGCCGTCCATGCTGCACACGCCGTTGATGTCCGGCACGAACGCCATCCACGGCATCATCTTGTTCGGCGGCATCCTGGTGCTGGCCGATGCGAGCACCACGCTGGCGCAGGCGCTGGGCTTTGTCGCGGTCGTGTTCGGTTCGGCCAACGTTTTCGGCGGCTTCATGGTCACGGACCGCATGCTGCAGATGTTCAAGAAGAAGAAATGATATGAGCTCCACCACCTCCTTAATTTTGATCGGCGTCGCGGTCCTGTTCATCCTCGGCATCAAATTTTTGAGTTCGCCCAAGACCGCGCGGATGGGCAACCTCGTGGCGGCGGCGGGCATGGTGATCGGCTTTGTCATCCTGTGCAACCGCGACGGCAGCAATGTCTGGTCGCACGGCTGGAGCTTCAATTACACCCTCATCGTCATCGGCATTGTCATCGGCCTCATCATCGGCGCCATCGGCGCGTACTCGGTCAAGATGACGGCCATGCCGCAGATGGTGGCGCTGTTCAACGGCCTCGGCGGCGGCGCGGCGGCGCTGGTCGCAAGTTTGGAATTCATCAAGAATGCTCATTCGTCGGAAATTGCCGGTGTCACGCTCCCGGCGGTGCACGAAACTTCGGCGGCCTTCACCATCCCGATGCTGTTCGCCACGCTCATCGGCTCGCTGTCCTTCTCCGGCAGCATCATCGCGTATTTGAAGCTGGAGGGAAAATTTGAGAAACCGATGACGTTTCCCGGCCAGAACATTTTGAACGGCCTCATCGGGCTCGTCATCCTCGGCTTGGCCGGCTGGCTCACCTTCAACGCCACGGGCGGCAACGCCATCACCGCCTTTGTGGTCATGGCCGGGCTGGCGCTGTTCTTCGGTGTCGCGATGGTCATGCCCATCGGTGGGGCGGACATGCCGGTGGTGATCTCGCTACTCAACTCTTTCACCGGCCTCGCGGTGGCCGCGGACGGTTTTGCCATCAACAACACCGCAATGATCGTCGCCGGTACGCTGGTCGGCTCCTCCGGCACGCTGCTCACGCTGCTCATGTGCAAGGCGATGAACCGGCCGGTCACCAATGTTTTGTTCGGCGCGTTCGGCTCCAGCGGCGGCGCGGTAGCCGCGGCCGGCGGTCCCGCTGGCACGGTCAAACCCATCCAGGCGGACGAGGTGGCGCTACTTCTGGCGTATGCCCAACGGGTCGTCATCGTCCCCGGTTACGGCATGGCCGTGGCGCAGGCGCAACATTCCGTACGCGAACTTTCCGACGAACTTGGCAAACGCGGCATCGAGGTGCAGTTCGCCATCCATCCGGTCGCCGGCCGCATGCCCGGTCACATGAACGTGTTGCTCGCGGAGGCGAATGTACCCTACGACCAGCTCATCGAAATGGAGCAGATCAATCCCTCGATGGACCGCGTGGATGTGTGCCTGGTGATCGGCGCGAACGACGTGGTGAACCCCGCCGCGCACGAGGACAAGTCCAGCCCGATTTACGGCATGCCCATCATCGATGCCGACCATTGCAAGACGTGCATCGTGATGAAGCGCTCGATGGCCGCCGGTTTCGCCGGCATCGAAAACGCACTTTTCTACAAGGACAACACCCGCATGTTGTTTGGCGATGCGAAGGCGTCGCTCAATGCGCTCGTGGCGGCGGTGAAGGCGAGCTGATTTTAGCTAAAAATAAAAACCGATGCTTGGAGAAATCCGGACATCGGTTTTTTATTTTGCTGCTTGGAATGGAAACCGCGGCGCGGGGCAAAATTCGTTGGATGATTTGCAGCCTATCTCCGTATTAGACGGCTTGTTTATCGCTCAAATGAAAAATGTGACCCAATGATATCCTCGTCCTCGGCTATCTTGATTTTGGAAGTCGAGGCGTACACTGGAAGCAATGAATATGAAATGCCTACACTGAAGGCAGCAACCACAAATGTAATACTCACTATCAGGATCCAGCGAGACCTGACAACCCTATAAAACTCTATCGCCGACCAATACCAATATCTCGGCTCCAACACATAGGTTGATATGGGCGTTTTCATGTTAAGCATTATGCTACCGCCTGACTCGTTTCGCACTTGAACTCTATTCCTCGCGTAAATTTCTGTCCACCCTCTTTTTGGCATTCCAAGACGCCGCAGATGATGTGAACTGACTACTGCATTAAGGCAGCGTTAGCCGGTAAAAAAGGGTGCCGGCGGGCGCGGGGAGAATAACTTGATTGGTGGCTCCCACAGCCGTGGGCAGGTTCGACAAGGTTCCCCAGTTGGTCGTCCGGAGCGAGGCATTCGTTTGCAGGCGGTACACGGTATTGGTGAACGGCCAGGTGAACACGAGCGAACCGGGGCCGGAACGGTTGATGTTCAACGGCGGATACGCCAGCACCACGGAGACGTTATCCAGCAGGATGCCGTTCGTGACGGCGATGCCGTTGGTGGCATTGATGCCGTGGAACGACAGGATCTGCCCGGTGGTTGCGGGTACATAGTTGGTGTTGAATTTCTGATATGGCAGGGCACTGGCGGAATTGGGGAAGAACGCGGTCAACATCGTGTCCACACTCAGGTTGATGCCGAAGGAGGTGCCGATGACCACCCACATGGCGGCGCCATTGGTGAGCGGACCATCCGTGCCCAGATAATAGCTGATGGTGTACAGCCCGCCGACCTTGAGCGCGACGTCCGTGCCCAGGCAATCCTGCGAATTGTCCGTGGGATGGCCGCGGAAATACGCGAAGTTGGTTCCCTGTTCGGCCACTTCAAATGCCGCCGTTGATTTGGCCACGCCGTAGTTGCTGAAATTATCCGCCGGGCCGAGCCAGCTCCAAGCCGTGAATTGTCCCTGACCGGTTGGTCCGGCTTCAAAGCCGCTGTTACCGACCAGATTGGTCTGCGCACGGGCAAAGCCGGCGAGAAGCACGATGCACAAAATCGTGACGCCGAGTTTGCTGGCGATGTCATTTTTCATGGCCGCATCACTTGTCTCCAAGTTGGGTGGAAAGATAGCACTGGTCCCCGCGTCCGGCCAATCATGGTTGGACCCTGTTCCTGCCGCAGGATTCCAACCGACGCGTTCTGGTTTGCCACGGCGGCGCGCACGGAGGTCCGAGCCGGACTGGCCACGCGTTCTACCAACCCATGGCCCGATACTGTGCAGATGGAATTACCTTCGCTTCTTTCTTTCAGGTTCCGATTGCTGTTCCCCGAAGCGGGGAGTAAGCTATCTGGCAACCAGCTAAAACCAGATTCCCCACAGAACGCGGTTAGTTAAGCTATGACAAAAGATTCAAATCCGGTTCCGCCCAAGCCAGCCGCCGATAACGCGGCGTGGAAGGAAATCGTGTTGAAGTATCAAAAATCTTCGACGTGGCGGGCGCTGTGGCAGATCGTCAACACGATCGTCCCGTACGGGGCCATCTGGTACCTGATGTACATCTGCAAGCCCATCTCCTGGTGGCTGGTGGTACCGCTGGCGATTTTGGCCGGCGGATTTGCGGTGCGCATCTTCATCATTTTCCACGACTGCGGGCACGGTTCATTTTTCAAATCACGCGGTGCGAACGACGCGGTGGGTTTTCTCACCGGGATTTTGACGTTCACGGCGTACTATCATTGGCGCTGGGAACACGCCATCCACCACAGCAGCGCCGGGGACCTGGACAAGCGCGGCACGGGTGATGTCTGGACCATGACGGTGCAGGAATATCTGGAATCGTCGCGCTGGAAAAAGTTCGCGTACCGGCTGGCGCGCAATCCGGTCATCCTGTTTGTCATCGCGCCACTGTTCCTGTTCGCCATCCGGCAGCGTTTTCCCTCGCCCAAGGCCAGCAAGCGCGAACGTCATTCCGTGTATGCGATGAACGCGGCCATTCTGGCCATGGCCGTGTGCTTGAGCCTGGCCTTTGGTGTGTGGTCTTACCTGTTGATCCAATTGATCATCCTCATGGTGGCCGGTGGTGTGGGCGTGTGGATGTTCTACGTCCAGCACCAGTTTGAAGATGTCTATTGGGAGCGCGGCGAGGATTGGAGCTATGTCTCGGCGGCCTTGGAAGGCAGTTCCTTCTACAAATTGCCCCGCATCCTGCAATGGTTTTCCGGCAACATCGGTTTCCATCATATCCATCACCTGAGCCCGCGCATCCCCAACTACAACCTGGAGGCTTGCCATCAAGCCGACCCGTTGTTCCAACAGGTGAAACCCATCACGCTGTTCAGCAGCTTCAAATCCGCCACCTACCGGCTCTGGGATGAAAAGAACAAGCGGCTGGTCGGCTACCGCCATCTTCGGCAACTGCGCAAGCAGGCGAAACAGCATCCGCACTGAGTTTTTGACGGGAAAAATCTGCCTAATATTTGAGCAAGACCCGCCCCGAAAGGGCGGGTCTTTTGTGTAAGTGGTTGGCACCGATTGGATTTATTCCTTGGCGTGTGTTATGCTTATCCAGCTGTATGAATGTTTTGATGTACTTATTCGTCACAGCGATGGTCGTCGGTTCGGTGTTTCTGGCGGGCATGACCTGGTTGGAAATACGGAACCATTGGGCTGCGGGTTGGGCGGGATTCAAACAGACGGGTGAATCCAGCTTGGGCCGCAACTCCATCAACTGGCTGGGCGGGCTGGCCCTGCTGGCCGCGATCGCCATCTGCACGCTGGCGAAGTGAAAGACGGCTGACCGCCGTCCGGGTTGAAAGCCGCAAGCTTCCTGCGGCGGATAAAATTCTTTGCGCCCTGCGCGCCTTTGGGGGAATCTTTCCTCGCCGAAACCGCCCTATGAAAAAAGAACCGTCCCGCTGCCCGTGGCCGACCGAGGAGATGATGATCCGCTATCATGACACGGAATGGGGCGTGCCGGTGCATGACGACCGGTTGTTGTTCGAGTACCTGATCCTCGAAGGCGCACAGGCGGGCTTGAGCTGGAGCACGGTCCTGAAGAAGCGCGAAAGTTACCGCGCGGCGTTCGATAATTTTGTGGCGGAAAAGATCGTGCGCTATGGTGACAAGAAGGTGGCGGAACTGCTGGCGAATCCCGGCATCATCCGGAACCGGCTGAAAGTCGCCGCCACGATTCAGAATGCGAAGATGTTTCTGAAGGTGCGCGAGGAGTTCGGGAGTTTTGATGCGTACTTGTGGCGGTTTGTGGATGGGAAGCCCATCGTCAACCGGCGTAAGAGCATGAAGGAGGTGCCACCGCAGACGGAGATCTCGGATGCGATGAGCAAAGATTTGTTGAAGCGCGGATTTAAATTTGTGGGTTCGACGATCTGTTATGCGCACATGCAGGCGACGGGGATGGTGAATGATCATCTGGTGACGTGTTTCCGGCACAAGCAACTGGCCTAAAGCTCCAAATTCCAACATCCAAGCACCAGAGAAGAACCAAGCGCCAAACTTCAAATAAACGCGCGTTTGCTTGGATTTTGATGTTTCTCTGGAGCTTGGATGTTGGTGCTTGGAATTTTATTTCTTTGCTCCCTTCCCACCTTTGCGTGAGAATTGTTATATGAGCGCAGTTGCCGAATTGAATTTGCCGGATGCCCAGGGCCATTTTGGTCCGTATGGCGGACGTTACGTGCCCGAGACTTTGATGCATCCGTTGCAGGAGCTGGAGGCGGAATATTTCCGCGCGCAGCACGACCCGGAATTTCAGCGGGAGCTTTCCTATTACCTCACCGAGTTCGTCGGCCGGCCCACGCCGCTTTATTTTGCCGAACGCCTGACGAAGGAACTCGGCGGCGCAAAAATTTATCTCAAGCGCGAGGACCTGAACCACACGGGCGCGCACAAGATCAACAACGCCATGGGCCAGATATTGCTGGCGAAGCGCATGGGCAAGACGCGCATCATCGCCGAGACGGGCGCGGGCCAGCACGGCGTCGCGACGGCCACGGTGAGCGCGATGTTCGGGATGAAATGCGTCATCTACATGGGCGCGGTGGATTGCGAACGGCAAATCCTCAATGTTTATCGCATGAAAATGCTCGGCGCGGAAGTCGTGCCGGTCCACGCGGGCCAAAAAACCTTGAAGGAAGCCGTCAACGAGGCGATGCGCGACTGGGTCACGAACATCCGTAGCACGCACTACATTTTGGGCACGGCTTACGGTGCGCATCCGTATCCGGTGATGGTGCGGAATTTCCAGCGCGTCATCGGCG
>DATHQS010000132.1:0-2218 GCA_035482455.1 Candidatus Acidiferrales bacterium
TGCGCTATCGCGCTTCACGGTGACGTTCGATTTTCCGAACCGGACGATGTATCTAAAGCGGCCGGGCGTATGGTCGGTGATATTTTGAAGCGCGGGCGCATGGCCACCATGAAAAAGAAAAGGACAGCGGGTTACGCTGTCCTTTTGTGGAGGAGAAACGGATTTTGGCGCTTTAGCTAAGCTTCCAACCGGCGCGGTTCTCACGCTTGATGAAAGGCGCGGCTTCGGGGCAATTCGTAGCGACCATGTTCGGACCATCCCACTCGATGGTCTTGCCGACACGCAGCGAGACGCAGCCGAGCAGCATGATTTCGGTAAGGCGCGCGCCGATGTCAAAGCGGGAATAGCAAAGCTCCGGTTTGCCGCGCTTGATGGCATCGATCCATTCGAGGTGATGGCGGTGGTCGCTGTCGCCCTGGAAGGGATTGCGCGGGACGAATTGCGGGATAACGGCCTCGTCGGCGGCCGGATGTTTCTTGTAGTGGATGAACTTTTTATCATCGCTGCGTTTGATGAAGAAATCTTCGCCGTAGTCGTCCGGGGAGAAGATCTGGCCGTTTTCACCGATGATGAGGCACGCGCTGTTCGGCACTTCGCCACGGAACGCCTCGATGTCGGCAAGCAATTCCTTCGGCGGCTTGTTGCTGAAATCATGGCCGTGCGGGGCGGTGGCGTCCGGCAGGCCGCCGTCGTACCAGGTGAAGGTGCAGGGACCCTGACGGATGGTGTCGTGGTGGTGGAACAGGCTTGGGTGCGCCGCGGCAATCTTCGTGGTGCGCGCGGGAAATTCAAACCGGATCTTGGAGCCGAGCGGGTAGGTTTCCCGGTTCATCGGAACGATGGCCGTACCTTCAATCTCGGTGGGGTAACCGAGGTTGAGCGCACGGAAAGGCATGTTGACGGTGTGGCAGGCCATGTCGCCCAGCGCGCCGGTGCCGAAATCCTGCCAGCCGCGCCAGTTGAACGAATGGTATACGCCCTTCTTGTAGGGGCGGACCGGCGCGCAACCGAGCCAGATGTCCCAGTCCAGCGTGGAAGGAACTTCATCCGCGCCCTCGGGCCGGTCGATGCCTTGGGGCCAGATGGGGCGGTTCGTCCAGATGTGCACCTGGCTGACCTGCCCGATGATGCCGGATTGGATGCATTCGACGGCGCGACGCAAGCCGTCGGTCGAGCTGCCTTGGTTGCCCATCTGGGTGACGAGGCCGCTCTTGTTGGCGAGGTTGCGGAGATAGCGCGCCTCATAGATCGTCTGCACGAGGGGTTTCTGGCAATATACGTGCTTGCCCAGGCTCATCGCCAGCGACGCGACGATGCCGTGCATGTGGTCGGGCGTGGAAACGGTGACGGCATCGATGCTCTTGCCCATGGCATCAAACATCTTCCGGTAATCCTGGTAAAATTTGGCGTCGGGATATTTCTTGCACTGCTCGGCGCAGCGGTCGGCATCCGTGTCGCACAGCGCCACGATGTTTTCGCTGCTGCAATTATCGGTGTCGCTCTTGCCCTTGCCCATCGCGCCGATGGAGGCGATGTTCAGCTTGCTGTTCAGGTTCGCCGCGCGCAAAAGCGTGGGCACGCCGAACACGACCGCGCCGCCCGCAAGGGTGGTGGTCTTGAGAAAATTGCGGCGGTTGAGCTGCGCTTGCGCGGATGATTTTGTTCGTTTCATGGTTGATAATGGCTTGGACACCTCCTTTGACGGAAATGACGACAACATGGTTTCCGCGATTATTGCACTAACCTGCTGGCAACAGCAATACCCCGAAAGTGGTATTGGACAAATATTTTTAGCCTGCGACACTCGTCCCGAAAATTCACCCCATGAAAAAACAACTCGTTTATCTTGCCGCCATCACCTGCAGTTTTTACCTGTCCGGCCTGACCGCCGGCGCCACGCCCATTCCGGAGGATTGCCAGACGGGCGGCTTTGCCATCGGCTGCCAGGCCTGGTCGTTCAACCACTACACCGTCATGGAAGCGATCGACAAGACCGCCGAGGTCGGCGGCAAGGTCATTGAGTTCTATCCCGGCCAGAAGTTCAGCCTGGAAAAGCCGGACCTGAAATTTGACCACAACGCCACGGATGAGATGATCGCCGCCGTGCAGGCGCACCTCAAGGAAAAGGGCATCCGCGCCGTGAATTATGGCGTCGTTGATATTCCCAAGGACGAAGCCGGGGCGCGGAAAGTCTTTGAGTTCGCCAAAAAACTGGACC
>DATHQS010000133.1:0-4587 GCA_035482455.1 Candidatus Acidiferrales bacterium
GAATTTCTCGATCCCATCATCCCGCAATACATCGCGGACCTGATCAGTTGGGCCGCCGTTGGCGCGCGCACCACCGAATCACAGACTCACCGCGAAATGGCCAGCGGCCTGTCCATGCCCGTCGGTTTCAAGAACGGCACCGATGGCAGTTTGCAAATCGCTCTCGACGCCATGGGCGCGGCGATGCGTCCGCACAGTTTTCTCGGCATTGATCAGGACGGCATCACCAGCATCGTCCGCACCACCGGCAACACCGACGGCCACGTCGTCCTCCGCGGCGGACGCGCCATGACCAATTACGACGCCGCCAGCATCAGCGCCGCCGAGGCCAAGCTCGGCTCCGAAAAACTGCCGCCCGTCCTCATGGTGGATTGCAGTCACGCCAACTCGGAAAAGAAATTCGCCAAGCAGGAGGACGTCTGGCACAGCGTCATCGAACAGCGCATCGGCGGCACGAAATCATTGATCGGCATCATGGTGGAAAGCCATTTGAGCGAAGGCAACCAGCCCATCCCGAAGAAACTCTCCGACCTGCGCTACGGCGTGAGCATCACAGATTCCTGCATCGGCTGGGAAACCACCGAACGCATGCTCCGCTGGGGCTACGAAACTTTGGAAAAAACGATTCCCGGCAAAGCCGTCACCGCCTGAGCGGAGGAGCGCCGAACTCCGATTCGGCACATTGCTAAATTAGGAGCGCGGGCGGCCCGCCCGCGTGTTCTTTTCCCCCGTTTTCTTCATTCTTAATTCATCATTCTACATTGCCTGCTCACGGCCACGTCCACGCGTACGGAAGCTTCAACTGGTAAAACCGCTGCGCATTCGTCGGCGTCACAAACACGCTCTGAGTCAGCGTGAGGCTGCTAAACGTCGAATTCGTCAGCCACACCGGCTGCGTCAGGTTCGTGGCGTAGAGCACGGTGCCGTTCAGGCCTACGGGCACGTTCACGATATCCAGCCGGTTGCTGGTGTTCACCTGCGCCATGTCCGCCAAATCCACCGGCGACAGCGCCTGCTGCGCCACATCCGCGAACAGTTCATGCGTTCTGGCCGACGGACTGACGGGATCCCAAAAGACATAATTCGTCCCAAGGCCGTTTGTATTTGCGTTGGGCAAAAGCCCAACAACAGGACTGGAAGCCTCGATAACGTCAATCGGCTGCCCGCTATACAATGCGTTGGTCAGGCCATAAGCGGCGGCATTGGTCACCGCCGCATCAAAAATGCCGAACATGTCCGGCACATAAATTTTCAATCCCAGCGATGTCGCTTGAAGCTGCTGCATCATGGTTGCATAGGCGGCATTGAAGCTGACGATCCGCTGGCGCACGAACGCCTTGTAGTTGGTGTCACTATTCTGGTTGAATTGCGGGGCCAGCATGATGTTCACCGCGTTCGGCGCGACCAGTGTGCGCATGCCCTTGCCATAGAGGTTGGTAATGGCCTTGAAATGGTTGGTGAGATGCAAGTTGATGTTCGTGGTCCAAACGAGAAGGTTGGTGCCATTGGAAAATGTCCCGCCCGGGGCGCCAACGTTGGGATCCGAAACGTCCCCCACAAAATCCGCGTTGCAGACCCAGACAACGAACAGGCAATTGCTGGCATTGGCCGGGGCGGTGAATTTGTTCACGTTGGTCACCAGCAACGGGCTGTAATGGCCGTAGAACGAGAGGTTGTTGCTGGAATAAGCCCAAATTGAATTCGAGGTGGAATTTGCTCCCAAGCCCTGACGTTGAGCCAGAACCTCCACCCACGCACGTCCGTTGCAGTAGCGCTTGCCATAGTACTCGGTCGGGTGTGTATCTGCGTATTGGTTGGTGGTCGTGGTGGAAACCGAATCGCCAAAGACGTAGATGGAGGAAAACGCCGCGTGGGCGGCAATGCCCGCACAACCAAACAACAAAACCAGCCCTCTGATAAGAAGCAAACGGCTCACCCCGCGAAATTGCCGGACGCCCCCGCAAAGTAAAGTTTTTTCCCGCGGAGTGCAGGTGGGCGGCCCGCGTGTTCATCATCGCCCCCGGCAAGCGGATCGCCCGCTGCCTCAACCGCCAACTTTTAGCTCGCTCCGCCCGCCGCCGCCGCTAATCTGCTCCGGGCAATTCAGTCGGGTTCGTCGCAACCTTAAAACATGAAACGTGTTTCCTTGAAGCTGCCGGCGGGCATGGTGCTGGGCCTCGCCGCGTGCACCGCCTCCGCCAACGGTCTGCGGGTGCTCAGCCAGGACGGCTATGCCACCGCCCGCGGCGAGGCCTTCGCCGCCACCGCGGACAACGCCTCCGCCATCTACTACAACCCCGCCGGCATCACGCAGATTGACGGCACGGAACTGCGCGCCGGACTTTACAACATCTATCTCGAACCCGCCTTCCGCCAGCCGCCCGGCCCGGCCAACACCGGCCAGACCTACGACACCACCAAGCATTTTGCCGCCGTCCCGCAGTTGTTCGTCACGCACACGTTCAAAGATTCCCCGGTGTCCGTCGGCCTCGGCATCTACGCCCCCTTCGGCGGCGCCATTGCCTGGCCGGATGATACCGGCTTCCGCGCCGTCGCCGAGCGGGGCAGCGTGACCTACCTGCGCTTCAATCCCGTCGTCGCCTTCAAATTGGGCGATTACGTTTCCTTCGGCGGCGGTGTCTCGGCCAATTACGTCCGCATAAACCTGGAACAGGGCCTGCGGCCGTTGGCCGCGCCGCTGGAGAATTTCTTCCATTATACCGCCGATGGCTGGGCCGCCGGCGCCAACTTCGGCCTGCTCGTAAAACCGTGCGATGAGCTTTCGTTTGGCGCCACCGTGCGCACCAAGACCTCCTTCAACCTCGAAGGCAACACCATCTTCGAACAGCAGCCCTTTATCGGCAAAACCGAAATTCCCGCCTCGGCGAATTTTGGATTCCCCCTGACGGCCACCTTCGGTGTCTCCTACCGGCCCACGCCAAAATGGAACATCGAGTTCGATGCTGACTATGCCGACTGGAGCAGTTTCGACACCGTCACCATCCGGCAACGCGGAACGCCGCCCTTTCCGTTGCAACAAAACATCCCCGTGAAATTTGGCTGGCAGGAAAGCTGGAATTACGAACTCGGCGCCACGTACACTTTTGACAGCGGCTGGCACGCCAGCGCCGGCTACATCTTCAGCGAAAATTCCGTGCCGGACACGTATTATACTCCGCTGGCTGCGGACATGGACCGCCATTTTTTCAGTCTCGGCGTGGGGCGTAACGGGAAAAAGTTCGACTTTGATGTCACGTACCAGCTTGGCTACGGGCCCGACCACACCGTTTCCGGCAGTTCACCCTCGTCCACGCCGGGATTTTTCGCCGGCCAAAATGCCAACGGCACCTACGCCTTCATCAGCCACGCCATCCTCGTCTCCGTCGGCATGCATTTCTAACCGGAGTTTTCGAAACACATAAAGGCGGGATAGTTTGAAACGGTCAACAAGTCACCCAAGCGCAACTCTCTGATTCCCTCGCCCCGCCCGGCGGGGAGAGGGCTAGGGTGAGGGGAAAACACCGCGCAACACCAGACGCCTTCTGACAGGCCACAACCCGATCGGCACCCTCAAAACTTATACCCCACCGAGAAGCTCAGCGTCGGGCTGATCAGTTGATATTTGCCCGGCGGCGCGTAAGGCGAATTTTGGATCTCACGCTGCGGTCCCACGATCAATTGGGCGGCCACCACCCAATGCCAATGCTCCCCGTTGCGGCCAAAACCCACGCTGCCCACGTGCAGTTCCGTGTCCGGCACCGCCGGTGTGAACAGGCTGTCCGGCGTCGTTTCGGACGTGTAAAAATATCCCGCGCTCGCATACCACCCGTCATCGAAATAACGCGTCACCCCCAGCTTGTATTGGAAGCTGTCTTTCCAGTTCAGTTGCAGCGCCAGGTCGCCGCCAAAAATAGCCGATGTCCCTTGCAGCTTCAGTTGGTTGAAACTGTCCCAGTTGATGTAATCCACATCTGCTTCGATGTTCCACTTCGGCGTGGGCCGGAAAGAAATGCCGCCGGAGAAGATCTGCGGAAACTGCACCGCCGCCGTCGTCGGCACATAAGCCCCCGGCGTTCTCTCCACGGGCGTATAGCTCGAGTGACCGCCAAAATTCATCTTGGGGGCATACTTGTAGTCCACGCCAAACGACCATTTTTCCAGCGGTTGCCACAGTATGCCGGCGGTGGCGCCGACGCCAAAATCATCCCCCACAAATCGGAAAAAATCCGTCGGCGACAACAGCCCGCGGGTGAACTTCAGTTGCGCATAATTAAGCGTCGGCCCCGCCGCGATCGAGAGTGAGGGCAGGATTTTGTAGGCGAGCACCGGGCTGACCGTGATGAAAGTGAGCTTCGATTCCAATGCATAGTCGCGGATGTTCGGCGTGGTTTGGTCCGGCCATTTCACGCCCAGCCCGAACGGCGCATAAACACCCACGCCCAGCGACAACGGTATGTTTTCCAGCGATTTCGTGAAATAGATCTGCGGCACCGGAATCACCTCGAACCGCGTGTGCGTGGACGGACCGCCCCCTTCCGGCTTGTACCGCATGTTGAGCCCGAGATAATTCAAATCGCCCACCTGAAA
>DATHQS010000134.1:0-3218 GCA_035482455.1 Candidatus Acidiferrales bacterium
CACATTCTTGGGCTCGCGGCCGAGGAAGACATTCGCCGCCACATCCAGGTTGTCGAGCACGTTCAGCTCCTGATGAATGAACGCCACGCGCAGCTTCATCGAGTCGGTGACGTTGTTGATCTGCACCGCCCCGCCGTCCACCAGAATCTCCCCGGCGTCCAGCTGATAGACGCCGCCAAGGATTTTCATCAACGTGGATTTTCCCGCCCCGTTCTCGCCGCAAAGCGCCACCACCTCACCTGCGCCGACTTCCAGCGAGACATTGTCCAGCGCGATGACACCAGGGAATCGCTTGCCGATCCCCCGCATGGATAGAAGCGGACTTGCGCTCACGGTTTGATTAAAATTGCACTGGATTTAAAAGCACCAACATCCAAGCCCCAAGCTCCAGAGAAACACCAATCTGCAAGCTCCAAAACAATCGCCATGCGGCTCTTGTTGTTTGGAGCTTGAAGTTTCTCTGGTGCTTGGATGTTGGTGCTTGGAATTTCTTTCACGTTACTTGCCCAAGATCTTCGCCAGGTCGGCCTTGAAAGCCGCGACATCGTCCTTCTTCAAGCTGCGCGTCGGGATGATCTGCTTGCCGCCAGCCAGGGCGTCTTTGTCGCCATTCAGGTATTTAGCCATCCTAGTCACGGATTGTTTGCCGAATTCAAACGGCTGCTGCACCACGGTGCCGTAGATGTCGCCGCTCGCCACGCCCTCAAGTGTTTCGTCTTTTTCATCGAAGCAGACGATCTTAACTTTACCTGCTTGCCCCGACGAACGGACTGCGTTAAGAATCGCCGGGCCATTGTAATCATAGAGGCCAACCAGCATCGACACATCGGGATACTTCACCAGCGTATCCTCGGCATTTTTCTGGGCACGAACTACATCCGTGTCATCCGTGCGCAGGTCGATGATTTCGACCTTGGAACCTTCCAACTCCTTCTTGATGCCGCCGAAACGGTCCTTCGAGTTCTGCGCGTCCGCGTAGCCCACGAACACCATGATCTTGCCGCCGTTCGGCAGCGCTTCCTTGATCAGCTTGCCGGCCTCCTGACCCGCCGCAAAGTTGTCCGTCCCGATGTAGCAGACGCGCTTGCTGTCCGGCGCGTCACTGTCAGCACAGATGAGCAGGGTTGAAGAAGCGATTTTATTCAAAAAATCAACCTGATCTTTTGGAGCGATCGAGCTGACCGCGATGCCATCCTCGCCCTTGGCCACCAAGTCGTCCAATATTTGTTGCTGCTCTGCGGCGCTCCCGGTCGAGGGGATGCGAAAATCCACATCCACGTTGCCAAGCTCTTTCTGTGCGGCTTCACAACCTGTCTTGCAGATGGTCCAGAAGGTCGCTGAATTGTTGGAGACGAACGCGAGTTTCAGTCTCTTGCCGGCGGCCGGGGGCGTGGCGCTGTCATCCGCCGGTTTGCTCGGCGCCTCCGACTTGCTGCAGCCGGAAACGATCGCCGTCAGGCACGCCGCGGCGAAAAGGGATTGGATCATTTTCATATGGTTCGGTTGGTTGGTGGTTACAGTGCGTTTATTGCGCTGAGAATCGGTAGATGATCGTGTTATGATAGGTTTCACCCGGGTTTAGCTCGGTCGTGGGGAACTCCGGATGATTCGGTGAATCGGGGAAATGCTGCGGCTCAAAGCAGAGGCCGTTGCGGAACTGGTACGTCCAGCCGCCCTTGCCCGTGATGGTGCCGTCGAGAAAATTGCCGCTATAGAACTGCACGCCCGGCGATGTGCTCCAGACCTCCATCGTGCGCCCGCTGGTCGCCTCATGGACCGTGGCGGCCAGGGAAAGCTCGTTGCCCTGCTTGTTCAAGACCCAGTTATGGTCATAGCCACCACCGAGCTTGAGCTGTTCCTCCGTCGCACCAATCCGTTCGCCGACCGCGTGCGGCGTGGTAAAATCAAACGGTGTCCCCGCCACCGGGCGAAGTTCGCCGGTAGGGATCAAACCGGCGTCCACCGGCGTAAACTTGTCGGCATTGATGGTCACGACATGGTCCAGGATGTCGCCGCTGCCGCGCAGGTTGAAGTAGGAATGATGCGTCAGGTTCACCACGGTCTTCGCGCTGGTCGTGGCTGAGAATTGCACCCGCAACTCGTTATCTTCCGTGATGGAATAGACCGCCGTGACCGACAGCGTGCCGGGATAGCCTTCCTCGCCGCCCTGGCTGACGTAAGCCAGGATCAACGACGGCCCATGCGCCGTCGGCAGCGGACGCGCCGTCCATACCACCTTGTCAAAGCCCTTCAAACCGCCATGCAACGTGTTTGGCGGATTGTTCGTCGCCAGCGTGTAGGTCTGTCCGTCCAGCGAGAATTTGCCGTTCGCGATGCGGTTGCCATAGCGGCCGATCAACGCGCCGAAATAAGGTGTGCTCTTGAGATAACCGTCTAGATTGTCATAGCCCAGCACCACGTCGCCAAGCTTGCCGTGCTTGTCCGGCACCTGGAGCGACGTCACAATCCCGCCGTACGTCATGATCTTTGCTTCCATGCCCTTGCTGTTGCGCAGCGTATACTGTTCCACGGCCTTGCCGTCCGGCGTCTGGCCAAAATCCGCCTTCGTGATGGTTCCTTTCGGGGTGTTGTTCATAGTTTCGCAGCCGGTCATGCACACTGCGGCGATGCCGAGCGACGTGACCGTGATGAGTTGGATGATTTTTTTCATTTTAGATGTCTGGTTTGCAGGCGTTGGCCAAAGTGCTATTTTTGTCCGTAAGTTGCTTTCGGCCCATGTTTACGAAGAAAATGCTTCGCCAGCAAGACGGATTGCATCGGTTACGCCTGGGGATTGATTCTTAAAGTCTCGCTGTTTAACCGTGCGATGAATTCCAGCACGCTGGCGTTATGCACCGCATCATTCACATTTTTGCCCCATGTGAACGGCCCGTGGCTTGCCACCAGCACCGCCGGATGGTGCAACGGGTCAAACTTCAGCTTCTTGAACGCCTCCACAATGACATCGCCCGTGTTCGCCTCGTAATCGTTTTTGATCTCCCCGGCCGTCAGCTTCCGCGTGACCGGCACGTCGCCATACCAATAATCTGCCTGCGTCGTGCCATAGGCGAGCAACGGCTTGCCCGCCTGCGCCCAGGACGTCGCAAACAAACTGTGCGTATGCACCACGCCGCCGATGCCTTTAAAGGCGCGGTATAAAATGAGATGCGTATCCGTGTCCGAACTGGGCTTCAACTTGCCCTCCACCACCTTGCCCG
>DATHQS010000135.1:0-6581 GCA_035482455.1 Candidatus Acidiferrales bacterium
CGTGCAAAATCGCCAGGCTGTGCCCGCGGGTTTTCAGCGCGCCGGCCGTTGCCAGGATGTTTGACTCCGCTCCTGCAAACGCGCCGAACCGTTCATGGACAAATAACAGCTTCATTTGCGTTGGTTTTTCTTCCCACATCGTCACTCAATGTAAAA
This sequence comes from Candidatus Acidiferrales bacterium, assembly GCA_035482455.1. Lineage (GTDB taxonomy): Bacteria > Verrucomicrobiota > Verrucomicrobiia > Limisphaerales > UBA11358 > UBA11358. Next base: position 157 of record DATHQS010000135.1, read on the forward strand.
TCCCGGTGAAATTTTTTAAAGTGGGTGTAGCCCTACAACACCGTAGTAGAAGACCCCAACCGGGTTGTCGCCGCCGCAAGCTTGCCGGAAAAATCGGCATCCTCCCCGCGGCCGTCGGCATGGGGTGTTCACCTACCCTGTATGGGGTATCCACCCACTACGCTTTACCGCCCCCCTGCCCCAAAAATACTGCTTGAAACCACGGCGCGGTCAGCCGATAAATCAGGCAAATAAAACAAAGGCACCACCATGAATCCCATCGGAGGTAAAATGAAACGGAAAGACAAAAAGGATGTCCCCGATACCACCTCAACCAGTTTCACCGCCGGACGCTCATCTCCGATGACTACCAGTCCGCCGGTCAACGAGGCCAGCGCGGCGTTGCTGCGCGAACTGGTGGCCCACCTGCGCCAAAATCGCACGCAACTGCGCGAGGAGTGGGCGCGGCGCATCACGGAGGCGCAGTTGCTCACGGCGATGACCAAGGAGGAAATCTTCACGGAAGCCACGTCCGTGTACGACAACTACGTCGAAGTGCTGGAGACCGGCAGCGTGGAGGCGCTGCAGGCCTACGCCCGCAACCTCTCCGAACGCATCATCCCCCGCGGCGTGGAAACCAACGAAGTCGTCGGCATCGTGCTGCTGCTGCGCGACGTGCTGGCGCGGTCGTTGTTTAAAAAATACCAGGCGGACTTTGAATTGCTCAACCAGGTGCTCGATGCCTACGAACCGGCGGCGAACCGCATCGCCAACACCGTGGCCGTCAGCTTCGTGCAGGAGCGCGAACGCGTCATCCGCCAGCAACAGGAGGCGATTCGTGAATTGTCCACGCCCGTCTTGCAGGTGCGTGAACGCCTGCTCATTCTGCCCATCATCGGCGTGATTGATTCCCAGCGTGCCAAACAATTGACCGAACAATTGTTGCGTGGCATCCGCAACAACCGCGCCAAGGTCGTCGTCGTGGACATCACCGGCGTGCCGACGATTGACTCCACGGTGGCGAACCACCTGGTGCAGACCGTGGAAGCTTCGCGGCTCATGGGCGCCAGCGTCATCATCACGGGCTTGTCCTCGGAAATCGCCCAGACGCTCGTGACCATCGGCGTGGATTTGAGCAAGATGAACGCGGTCGGCGATCTGCAAGGCGGTATCGAGGAAGCCGAACGCCTGCTGGGCTACAAGGTCATCTTGGCAAGCGAGGCACCGGCGCAGGAAGAGAAGCCATGATATTGCATTGACGTCATGCACGTTCCCATTCTCAAACAGGGCGATTGCCTGATTGCCAGCGTCCAGTCCGTCCTGTCGGACGCGGACCTGTTGCAATTACGTGACGACCTGGCGGATCGCGTCGGACAGTTCCGTTCGCGGGGCGTCATCATTGACGTTACCGTATTGGATGTGATTGATTCTTTTGCCACACGCACGCTGCGCGCCGTGGCTCACATGTTGAAATTGCGGGGGGCAGAAACCGTCATCGTCGGCATACAACCCGATGTCGCCTTTGCGATGGTTCAGTTGGGATTGACCTTGGAAGGGGTCGGGACCGCCCTGGATTTGGAAGAGGGGCTGGCGTATCTCGACCGCTTCTCCATAAAAAGTTCAAAGCATGGAAAATGAAGCGCGAGTGGCAATCAATTCTGCCGCCGACATTGTGACGGCGCGCCAAAAGGGCCGCACATTGGCGACGGAACTCGGTTTCGACGGGTCTGACCTGACCCTGATCGCCACCGCCATTTCCGAAGTGGCCCGAAACATTGTCACGCACGCCAAATCTGGGGAGATTCTCCTCGTGGCGGCGAACAATGGCAGCAAACACGGCATCACCATCATTGCGCGCGACGAGGGGCCGGGCATCAAGGACATAAACCGGGCTATGCAATATGGCTATTCCACGGCCAAGGGCCTGGGTGTCGGTCTGCCGGGTGCAAAATGGCTGATGGACGAATTTGAGATCGAATCCAAAGTCGGAAATGGAACAAAAGTAACGATGAAAAAATGGTTGAAATAAATGCAAGCGCCAGTTTTAGCTGAACAATCAGGGCTCGACTGGAGCGTGGCGGCGCGGCCGATTTCCGGCCAGAGCGTCTCGGGAGATTTGCACGTTATCAAGCTGTTCGAGAACCGTATTTTAGTCGCCGTCATCGACGGTGTCGGCCACGGCGACGAGGCCGCCGCTGCCGCGCGCCGAGCTGCGGAAGTTTTGGACAGTTACGCGGTGGAATCCGCCATTTCGCTCGTAAAACTCTGCCACGAGGCCCTTTTGAAAACACGGGGCGTGGTACTTACTGTGGCCAAATTGAACACGGCGGAACACACCATGACGTGGCTCGGCGTGGGCAATGTCGAGGGCAGGCTGTTACGTGCGGCTTCCGGCGCAAGCCATCCCCGCGAAAGTGTTTTGCTGCGCGGCGGGCTGGTTGGCTACCAACTGCCGGCGTTGCAGGCCGGCGTTATTCCTTTGGCGGCGGGCGATCTGCTGATTTTGGCAACGGACGGCATCCATCCGGCTTTTGAAGACGGAATCAATCTGAAGGAGACGACCAGGCAAATCGCCGATAAAATCATGAGCCGGCACTTCAAGGGCAACGATGATGCCCTGGTGCTGGTCGTCCGTTATCTGGGATCGCGCCATGAGTAAAAACCTGCACCAACTCGCGCAACGATATACCGCGACGCTGAAGCGATACCTCGCGGACGATCAGGAAGCCATCTTGGAGCAGGCTTATGAACTGGGGCGTACGGCTATTGCGAACCGGTTCGGGATTTTGGACATGGTTCGGGTGCACATGGAGGCACGGGAAAAACTGCTGACTCCCTCGGTTGTCATCAGGGATGGCAAACGCGCCCTGAAATCAGCAGGTGTTTTTTTCCTGCAATCGCTCACACCGTTTGAGGCGACCCACCGCGGCTTTTACGACACAAATCTCAAGCTGCAGCAGCGCAATCAGGAAATGGAGGCGGAAATCGGCGAGCGCAGACGGGCCGAGCACGCCCTGCGGCAAAGCGAAAAACATTATCACCAGCTCTTCAACGAGGCACAAGCCATGCAGGAGAATCTGCGGGACCTCTCCAACAAGGTCATCCGCACGCAGGAAGAGGAGCGCAAGCGCATCAGCCGGGAACTGCACGACGAAGTGGGCCAGTCGCTAACGGCCATCAACGTGACATTAGCAACGATGAAAAACAACGGGGCTGGGCATTCCAGCAGCCATCGAAAGCTTGCTGAGGCCCAAGGCTTGCTGCAAAGCACGATGGAAACGGTTCACCGCTTCGCCCGCGATTTACGCCCGGCCATGTTGGACGAACTGGGATTGCTGCCGGCCTTGCGCTCCTACTTGAAGGCCTTCGCCGCCCGTACTGGGCTGCGCATCCACTTTCACGGCAATCCCGTCGCTGAAAAATTGACGGGTGATCAAAAGATCGTGGTGTTCCGCATCGCCCAGGAGAGCCTCACCAATGTGAGCAAACACGCCCACGCCGGTGAAGTGAACGTGGCGATCCGCAAATATAAAGACGGCATCACGATGGAAATCACCGATGATGGCCGGTCGTTCAAAGCTGGGCCGTTAAATGTCCGCAAGAGCAAACACCGGCTGGGTTTGTTGGGCATGCAGGAACGTGTGCGGTTGGTCAACGGCCAGTTTGCCATCAAGCCGCAGCCCGGCAAAGGGACGACCGTTCGTGTGATGATTCCTTTCAACCCGGCATCGACAGTCATGTCCTTGAGCAAACACCAATCAACCAGGAGCTAATTATGGAAAAAATAAAAGTTCTACTCGCTGACGATCATACCGTGGTCCGGCAAGGCTTGCGGGCCTTGCTGGAGGCGGAAAATGACATCACCATTGTCGGTGAAGCTGAGACCGGAAGGCAGGCGTTGCGTCTTGCCTTGAAACTGTTGCCCGACGTGGTGGTGATCGACGTGGCCATGCCCGAACTCAACGGCCTGGAGGCCACGCGGCAAATCATCAAGGAGATGCCCGATGTCCGGGTGCTCGTCCTGTCATCCTACAGCGATGACGAGTACGTCCGGCAGGTGACCGAGGCCGGCGCCGCAGGCTATCTGCTAAAGCAGACCGCCGCCGAGGATTTGATCCGGGCCATCCGCGAAGCCAGAAACGGCAACGCCTATTTCAGCCCGGCCATATCCAAGCGGCTGTTGGAAAGCTACCGCGAGGCTTTTTTAAAGGGCGCACCGGCTGGAACGCGGGTTGACCGGCTTACTTCGCGTGAATCGGAAGTCTTGCAGCTCGTCGCTGAAGGCAAGGTGAACAAACAGATTTCTGCCGCGCTGTGCGTCAGCGTCAAGACCGTGGAAAAGCACCGTCAGCAGGTGATGAACAAGTTGAACATCCATGATGTTGCCGGACTGACGCGGTACGCCATTTCCAAGGGCATCATCGAAAGCAGCGTAAGTCCCCGGATGTGATTTCGTTCAAGGCCCGGCAAGGATCCGGTAAAAGCGCTGCGGAATGGCGGCCGACACGATGTCCTGCCATGAGGCGACCGTTGTGTCCGCCGTAAGCGGGCCGCTTAAGTCGGTCCAGTCCGGATCATTCAAATTGTCTTTGAACATCACGTGGTAAACCTGGCCCGGCAAGCTCGCCCAACTGAGGGTCATGCCGGCGATATCACCGGTCAAATTCGAGGCCAGCAATGTGGCTCGCAGTGCATTCGTTGTTCCGGCCCGCACTATGTAAAATCGTTGCGGAATGCCACCCGTTGCATTATCCGTCCAGGCGGTGTTCGTCGAAACGGCTGTTATATCAGCACTTAAATCCACCCATGCCGGCTCGGTCAAATTGGTTTTTGAGGCCACCCGATAGCTAAAGCCCGGCACACTTGTCCATTTAAGCGCCATGCCATTTGGGACTGATTGACTGACGTCAAAGAGCATTGCCGCCAGGTTTGCAACCGTCACGGTGGCGCTGCTGGACTGGTCAGCAACATAAGCCGGATCATCCAGAAGTGTCAGGACAACGGTTTCAAAGCTTGAGCCCGTCAGATTTGTTGCCCCCAGGATGTTCAAAGTATAGGAAGCCGCGCCTGCCGGGATTGTGATGGATGTCGGAACATTCCCCAGCAGCGTGCGATAATCATTCGTCCCGGCCGTGCCGCCGAGTGCAAAGCTGACCGTCAATGGCAGGTTGGTTTGCCCGGTTCGTATGAAAGTGAATGAAGCATTCTGCGTGGTGCCCGCAACGGCCAGTGCGCTAGTTGCCTTGACCGTCACTCTTGAAGGCCCGTTGGTCGAAAAAAAATTTGTCGCCGCGAAAACACGGCGGCCATCCGGCCACTGCGCTTCGGCTTCAATCCATTGCGTCCCGTAATTCGTGGTCGTATAGGTGAAATTGGTCCCGAATGCCGGTTCCTGATTTTGCGCCTCCCACACGATCCGGGCGTTCGTCAGGGCCAACCCGGGAACATTGAGTGTTGCCGTGGCGGAATTGGAAATGCCCACTGCGGCAGGTACCGTAATTTGCGCCGGAACCGGTTGCCAGGCTTGCGTGGCACACACCGTTTTTGCCATGAGAAACGCGGCCGTTGCCAGTTGGCGCACCTGGTTCACCACCGTCGCCTCGGTCTGGACGTTCCAACTGTCGCCCCAACGGTCATAAAACGGGTACGGCGCGGTGAACGAACCGTCCGGTGGAAAACAAAGCGCACCAAGTTCGCTCTGATAAGGCGAAAGATAATCAAAACTGGCCGCGATGTTGCCGACGGGTATGCCTGAAGGTGGGAGCACACGGCGATCATTCGCCGCATATTGGTTGACGATGTCGCGCTGCCGTTTCCAGCCAAGTCCTTCAACGAAGCTGACATTGACCGGATTGCAGCCGCCCTCGTAATTCATGTTTTCCAGGATCGCTTCGAGAAATCTGGGGCGCGGATCGTTGAGTGGCGGATAGCCGCCCATCGCCGAGGCCACCGCGAGATCGAAGGCCTGATCCATCGAAAAATACCATCCGCCGCTGCGAACCTGCTTGGTTTCAGCCGGAAAACTGCTTCCGTAGGCGCACTGTTGCGACCAGGTCAGCTGGTCTTGCGCCGCCGCGATGATTTCCGTTTCACACTTCGCCAGATAATTCGCATCGCTCTGGTTCGCCGTCAGTCGCCCGCTGCGCACGGCAAAAGCATAGCTGCGGATCGCATTGCCGTAGCTGGCATACATCCGCCACCAGTTCCAGTGGAACGTATTTGGATTGGTCGGGTCGGGAAACCACGCGAATAACTGCTGTTGATACTGCGGATCGCCCGTCGCCAGGTACATTTCGCACGCGGCCCAGGCCAGCTCGTCATTGTGTGTGAAATCGTCGCCGTAATGGATGAGTTGTTGGTACGAACCGGCCATGCCATGTTGGGCGATCGCGTTCGTTAAAAACTGCCACCCCGCCAACGCCTTTGCGAAATAATTGGTGGCCGCC
>DATHQS010000136.1:0-7362 GCA_035482455.1 Candidatus Acidiferrales bacterium
GAGACGCATCACGCACCAGCGTATGCCAGGAGAGGACGTTTCCGCGCGCGCCGCCGCCCTCCGGCCTGCAGGCCGGAGGGCGGCCCCAGCTTGGCTGGCTTTCGCAAGCCTGCCAAGCAGGACGATTTAGAAGATACAAGGTGATAGGCTCAAAAGGGGGATTGGATGTGGGTGAATGAACGCAACCAACCAGCAAAATCAGGGCTAGAATGGGCGCGCTAAATTTCATGGCGCAGAGTGGCCTGACTTGCCGGCTCGTGATTATCCATTTCGTGTTTCTTTGCCAAATGCTTCCGTCGCCAAAATAGCGAATAAGCTATCCCAGAAACCAGCATCCCCGGTGAAAGCCAACCCACCAATGCAAATCCAAGAAACTCAGGCCCGTCACAACAACTGTCGACCAAGCTCCTGTCAACATGGGTGTATAAATATTGGCCCAAAATCATGGAACAAAATGAGAATGCCGTTGCTGAAACCCAAGAAAAGACTACACCTCGCCGGAACCGTCCCGTGTGCAATACATACCGGAATGGCAGTACGACGCATAAAGCAAATAACGCTGCTAATTGAATCCAAGAAAGAAGCTCGCTTAGTGTTTCGGTGCTCATAGCAGCTTAACAAACAAAAACAATGACCAGCAGATTTTGCCGCCCGTCCCTTTCCCTATGCAGTTTATCCTTCGCCATGTAAAAGAAGTATTCCCGACCAAACCCGTTGTCTAGCTATAAAACATCGGGCTGATTACCTCGCAAACCATCGCAAACGCCCGTGGTTAATCCGTAACCATGCAGAAGACTTTTAACGCAAAGACGCCAAGGCGCAAAGGTTTCTAAAATCTTGATTGGGCTCCGGGAGGTTACGCTTGCGTTATTGCCCGTGCCAGCAGCCTCGATTGCCGGCTTGCCTTGCCCGCTTTGCGGCTTTGCTTCTTTGCGCCTTGGCGTTGAAATCCGACCGCATCATTACGGGTTTATCCTAATAGAGATCTCTGCAAAAGGCCGACAAGCCAGTGGGACAGGCTGCCAACTGCTTTGTAGAAAGCTTGTCAACCAAGCAAAGCCGGGTGGAACAAGGCGTGTAGTGTGTTCCAGAAGGGAGGTTTGGGAGTGATGATCGAGGAGAAAGCACCACCTCTCCCCGGCCCTCTCCCCCGTTGCACGGCGGAGAGGGAGCCAGAGGCGTCGGGTTTTAAAAAGGTTTCTACAGAGCAGCTTCCAGCCTGTCCAGTTGGTTTGGAAAAAGCTGCAATACGACAGGCAAGATGCCTGTCCCACTACGTTTTGCAGAGGGCTCTAAAACCGTTTCCCTTCCCGCGCCAGGCCGGTCATGGGGACGAAATGGATGGGCAGAACCGCCCGGCGATCCAACTTGCCATCGTGCTTGTGGAGCAGCACCAGCTCCTGTTTGTTGAACGAACCCACCGGGATGATCATGCGGCCGCCTTCCTTGAGCTGGTCGATCAACGGTTGCGGCACCTTCTCGGGCGAGCAGGTGACAATGATGGCATCGAAAGGCGCGGCTTCCGGCCAGCCCTTGTAACCGTCGCCGGCGCGCGTGTAAACATTGGTGTAGTTCAGGCGTTGCAGGGTGGCGGCAGCCTGCTTGGCCAGGTCGGTTATGATTTCGATGGTGTAGACCCGGGCCGTCAGTTCCGCCAGCACGGCCGCCTGATAACCGGAACCGGTGCCGATCTCCAGCACGCGATCGGTCGGTCGCGGCTCAATCTTTTCGGTCATGAAGGCCACCACGGAAGGTTCCGAAATGGGCTGGCCATGACCGATGGGCAGCGGACGGTTGAGATAGGCCTGGGACTGCAGATGAACCGGCACAAACTCCTGCCGCGGCACTTTGCCCATGGCGGCGAGGACCAGCGCGTTGGTGATGCTTGGTTTGCCGCTGGCCAGTTGCGCCACCATGTGTTGCCGCGCCGACGCAAAGGAGTCTTCTGCCGTGGCGGTTGCCGGGCACAACAGCACGCTGGCGACGGGAAGAAAAATGAAAAGCAGGGTGGATCGGAAAAAGAATAATCTCATAAGTGGTGAATGGACCGGCTGCCTTCTGATTTGAGCATTTCTGTCAATGCTCCAACAAACCGGGTCTTGCGGGAACTGTGACAGGGTAAACCCGCAGGCTCAAGCGCCAATCCTGATGCCGCAGGGTTGGACGGGGCCAAAGGGGCAGATGCTCGTTGCTAGATTATGGGAGGAGTTAATCATAAAGGGTGGAAATGGTCAGAGTCTCGTCACCTCGCGGATTACAAACCTTTCAAAATGCCAATGTTTTTGAGTTTGCGCCCAATTTTTGGCCTGAGTCACAAGTTGCAACTCGTTTTTAATCAATTATTAGGAAAAGCGTTTTGCGGTTTTTGGGTCAGAGGGCGTTCCCACTCCGGTTTTTTGAAAATAAATGGCATAAATCTGCATTCTACATTCCCGGGAGAAATTCAACTTTCAGACAGGTGTGATTTAATGAAGGAGTGAATGACATGAATGTCATAAAAGGTGCGAGGCGCGAGATGCACGGCCCAGGGGTGGGGCCAGGCGGCGGAGCTTTGGACAGGATTTGCAGAATGGACAGGATCATTTCCCATCAGCCGGCCCGGCATTCCGGGCAGGTCATCAAATCAATTCAAATGAATTCAAACCGTTTCAAATGATTTCAAACGAATTCAAACCACTTTTTAAAAAAATTGTTTGTGCGAGCCGCATCCGCCTTCGCTCGGCTACGGCGCGACAGGCGGGCCATCAACCGCCAAGACGCCAAGGTCGCCAAGGAGCGAAGCCTAAAATCTGAAATTTGCGAAAGGGCCAATGAAAACGAAAGAATTAAGCCAAATTAAGCCAAATAAAACTCCCTATGAATTTACGGTATCGGATTTACGAGGCTCGTATAGCAGAGCATGTCGCGGATATGCGCGGGTGGCACCTCTCTCTCCGGCTCTCTCCCCGCGCTGCGGGGCGAGAGGGCACGGAGCCGCGGATAGTACGGATGGCTCAATTTCCAATCAGCAACTTGTCGAATTGAAGGTCCGAGCCGGACGGGCAATCACGAACCATACGAAAAAGCCATGAATCAGACCGAATCCAAGTAAATCCAACCAAATCCAACCAAAAAATGAAAACGACATCCTACAGGACTAAAATGCGGGGTGTGGGCATCGGCAAACTTGTCAGCGATGCCGGGTATGGGTATCGTCACGGGGCAAGGGCTCCCATAGCTCAAATGGATAGAGCAGCGGTTTCCTAAACCGTTGATCCCAGTTCAATTCCGGGTGGGAGCACCAACCTTTCATTTTTCCCCAATAAACGGAGCAAATCCATGAGAAGCCCGAGCGCTAAAATATTTTTAAATGGCTGTTACATAGCAATTTGCCAATTGACCGTGAACGGTGAGCGCAACTTCGGGGTCTATTGGTTGTTCTATTGATTGTGGAACCCCGTGGCCTATATTGACTCAAACCTTTATGAAAACCTTCTTTTATCCCAAAACCGTCATCGCGCTAGCCATGGCGATTGCTGCCGCCACCGGATCTGTCAGCCAAGCCCAGGATCAGCCAATGCCGCCTCCCGCTGGCGCATCCGTTCTGCCGCCGGAAATCGAACCCAATACTCCCCTGGCTGAAGTGGTCAAGCTGGTCCAGTCCGGCGTGGATGTGGTCATCATCAAAAATTATGTCGCGTCTTCGGCCGGCGCATTCAATCTGGACGCGGACAAGATCATCACGTTGAAAGACCTGGGCGTGCCGACGGAAGTGGTGAACGCGATGATGGATCGTGACAAAGCTTTGTACCTGGTGAACAACACGCCGCCGCCAGCCCCGGAACCGACGCCGGCGACAACTGACACCGCGCCGCCCACGGAGCCGGTGACGGTGAATTATTTCAACGATAGCCTTACGCCGTATGGTTCATGGGTGGTGGTGGAAGGTTATGGCCGCTGCTGGCGGCCGACGACGGTGATCTATGATTCCGGCTGGCGACCGTATTGCGATCGCGGGCACTGGGTGTACACGGATTGCGGCTGGTATTGGGATTCGGATTATGCGTGGGGCGTGACGTTCCACTACGGCCGCTGGTTCCGGCATGACCGCTTCGGCTGGTGCTGGTATCCGGACACGCAATGGGCGCCGTCGTGGGTGACGTGGCGGTCGTCGTCGGATTATTGCGGCTGGGCGCCATTGCCGCCGCTGGCGGTGTATCGTCCGGGCGCGGGCTTCTTTTACCGGGGAGCGAGCGTGGCGGTGAGCTTTGATTTCGGTCTGCGGGCGGATTGCTTCACGTTCGTGTCGCCGGACCATTTCTGCGAACAGCATCCGCGCCGTTTTTGCGTGGAGCCGGCGCGGGTGGCGCAGGTGTACGGTCGCACGACGGTGATCAATAATTTTGACGTCCACAATACCTTTGTGGTGAACACCGGCATCGATGTCGCCCGCATCCCTGGCCGCGACCATCATCCGATCCAGCCGGTTCATGTGGGTTCGTTGCCAAATGCCGGCCGCCAGGGTTGGCGCGGGGATGGGGATCATCAGGGTCAGCACGCCAGTGGTAACAATAACAACAATAATCCGGGCCATACGATTGTGAACGGCGGCGGCAACAACGGCCAGTTCAACCATGGCCAGGGCAACAGCCATCAGGGCCCCGGCAACGGCGGCCAGTCGCAGGTCATCAACCATGGCGTGGGCAGTCCCTATGTGCTGCCGTCCCAGCAGACACCGAGATTTCAGGGCAATAACAACAATGGAAATCAGAACAATGGTGGCGGGAGTCAAAACAGTTCTTGGAATCAAAACAATTCTGGCAATCACAACGGTCAGCGCGACCGCGGAACCTCGAACGGCAGCGGGAATCCGCAGACCTCGACGCAGGCCTCCACTGCGGGTCAGCCGCAGGGAAATAATAACGTTGGAAATGACGCGGGGGTGCGCACCTCGCACGGCAGTGTCACCGGCAACAGCGGCAACTGGCCGCGTCCGGTCACGACCGCACCCGCCGGCAGCCTGATCCTGTCAGGCACGCAGCGAAGCGCAACGCCGGCCCCGTCACAACAATACCAGCAACCGTCGCAGCAACGGCAGCAGCAGATCAGCCCGCCTGTGGTCGCCGAGCGCTCTGCGCAACGGGAGCAGGGGCGCAACGTGCCGGTGCAGCCGCCCGTCGTGAGCGCGCCGCCGGCAGTGCATGCCGCCCCGCCGCCGGAGCAGCACGTCGAAACCCGCCCGGTGCATATTGATCCCCCGCAGCAGCACAGCTCGCCGCCGCCGGCCGTTTCGCAGCCATCCCAAAGCCAGTCGCATGATTCTGACCGCTCCAACCGCGGTTCCAACAACGACAAAAAGAACCAGTAAATTTGGGTTTCCCGGACGCCGCCATGGAAACGTGGCGGCGTTTTTCCTTTTTTAACCGGCACCGCGCTGGCAACCTTTTCTCCGTGGGTATTTCCCTCCGCCAGTTCGAGCAGATGAAGGACCGTGTCGCCGGCAAACCGGCGCGTGACACCTTTCCGCCGGCGCTTTCCGCCGCCCGCCCCGTAGCGCGCATCACGCAGGTCATTCTGGGCATCGACCCCTCCTTGCGCGGCACGGGTTATGGTGTCATCCGCACGGATCGCTCCGGCCCGGTGGCGATCGCTCAAGGCACGATCGCCTGCCCCAAGGACTGGGCGCGCTCCCGCTGCCTCGCCAAAATTTCGCAGACGCTCCGCGATGTGTTGGTGGCCCACAAGCCCGATGTCTGCGTGGTGGAAGGCCTGTTCTTCGCGCAAAATCTGAAGACTGCCATCATCATGGGTGAGGCGCGCGGCGCGGCCATGGCCGTCGTGGCCGAAGCCGGGCTCGACATCTATGAGATCGCCACGCGCAAGGTCAAGCAGGCCATCGTCGGCTACGGTGCGGCGCAAAAGTTCGCCGTCGCCAAGATGGTGCAACGGATGTTGAACCTCACCGAACTGCCCGCCCCCGACGCGGCGGACGCCCTCGCGCTCGCGCTGGCCCACGCGGCGGCCAATGCGCGGTATGGCTTGAGCCCGGCCAAGAAAATCTGATGATCACTTTTCTCCAAGGCAAACTGATGGAGGCGCTGCCCACCCAGGTCGTGGTGGAGGCCGGCGGCATCGGCTACGAGGTGCTGATCCCGTTGTCGTCGTTCGACAAGCTGCCCGCACCCGGCCAGCCGGTGAAGATTTTGACCCAGCTCATCGTCCGCGAGGATGCGCACATCCTTTACGGTTTCATGTCAGCTGCGGAGCGCGACCTGTTCCGCCTGCTCATCAACAGCGTCAGCGGCATCGGGCCCAAGACGGCGTTGAACATCCTCAGCGGCATGAACGCCGTGGCCTTCCGCGGCGCGGTCGCCAGCAGCGATGTGAAATCGCTGTCGCAGATCTCCGGCGTCGGCAAAAAGACCGCCGAGCGCATCGTCGTGGAATTGCGCGACAAGATCGGCGCCGTCGGCGCCTTGGAGGCCGCGAGCGCCAAACATTCGCTGTCACCCGACGACCAAAAAACCAACGACGCCACGCTGGCGCTCATGGCGCTTGGTTTCAAGCAGGTGGACGCGCACGATGCTGTCCGTGCCGCCCAGGCGATGCTTGGTGCGGGCGCGACGGTGGAACAGCTCGTCCGTGCTTGTCTCAAAAAAGGAGCGTGATGTCCGGCAACCATCCGCCATCCCGGTCCAAACCCCGCAAGTCCGGCGTGGTCATCCCCAACTCGCCGAAGTGGTATCAATGGCTCGCCGCGGTCCTGGTCTGGCTGGCCGTCAGCATGGTTTCCGCCACGATCCGCTATCGTCTCCATGATCCGCATGGCACGCTTTCACGGAAAAATCCTGGGCAGTCTATCCTGTGCACCTGGCATAACCGGCTGGCGCTTTGCGTGAAGCTTTATTTCAAGTACGTCCGTCCGGGCCACCGCGCGCCCGGCATCGCGGGGCTGGTCAGCGCCAGCAAGGATGGCGCGCTGCTGTCGGCGGTTTTTGGATGCTTCGGCGTGGAACCCGTGCGCGGATCCAGCAGCCGGCGTGGCGCCCAGGCCTTGATGGAACTGACGACGTGGGCGCAACGCGGCTACGACCTCGCCATCACGCCAGATGGCCCGCGCGGCCCGCGCTACATCGTCGCGGACGGGGCCATCGCTCTGGCGCAAATCACCGGTCTGCCGCTCGTGCCCGGGGTCTACCGGCTGAACTGGAAGATCTCGGTCAAGAGCTGGGACCGTTTTCAAATCCCGCTGCCGTTTGCCCGTTGCGAACTTTTTGTCGGAAAAGTTTTTAATGTCCCGCGTGAACTCACGGACGCACAACGCGAAAAAATACGGCAGGAATTTGAAGCGGAACTGCGGGCCATCACCCATGATTGAAACAT
>DATHQS010000137.1:0-7350 GCA_035482455.1 Candidatus Acidiferrales bacterium
CGAAGCCCGGCTCAAGCTGTACAGCCGCCTGCTGCGGGACAACTGATCACGATCCGCTTACACTCAACCTCGCATGACTCCCGAACAAATCTCCCAGACCAACGCCCAACTGAGCGGCAAGTCCGCCCTCGACGTGGTCCAATGGGCCATCGTCCAGGCCGGCGGACGCGCCATCATTTCCACCAATTTCCGGCCGTACGAGGCGGTGCTCCTGCACCTCGTCACGCAGGTGCAGCCGGATATCCCGGTGCTGTGGGTGGACCACGGCTACAACCGCCCCGCAACCTACAAGCACGCGGAAGAGTTGAAAAAGCTGCTCAAACTGAACATCAAGGCATACGTCCCGAAGATGACGGCCGCGCATTATGACGCCGCTTTTGGCGGCATGCCCGAGCCGACGCCGGAAAACGAGGAGCGCATCAAGGCCTTCAGCACCGCGATGAAACTGGAACCCTTCCAGCGCGGCATGAAGGAACTCGCGCCCGTCGTCTGGATCACCGCCCTGCGCAAAGTGCAGAACCCGAACCGCGCCGGCCTGGACATCGTCGTCAATGACACGAATTTCAATTCGCTGAAGGTCAGCCCGGTATTCAACTGGAGCGATGCGGACATGGAAAATTACCTGAAGCAGCACAACCTGCCGAACGAGTGGGATTATTTTGACCCCGCCAAGGCGGACGAGAAGCGCGAGTGCGGCCTGCACGCCAGTTGGGGCGGGAAGGCTGTTGAGGGAGGGTCTGGGGTCTAGGGTCTGGCGTCTTGGAAGACATTCGATGGGCGAGCCTTTTGAAAATTCGGAAGCGTGGAAATCAGCGCGGGTGCTGACGAATGAAGTCTATTTCCTTTGCCGCCGCGGGCCTTTGGCCCGGGATTTTGGATTACGCGACCAATTGCAGCGCGCGGCCGTTTCAGTGATGAATAATGTCGCCGAAGGCTGGGAAAGTCTTCACGTTGCGGAAAAGCGCCAAGCGTATAACATAGCCCGCAGATCGTGCGGCGAAGTTCGCTCCATGAGCTATGTACTGCTCGATAACAAATTTGTGAACGACACCGAACAATTAAAGCTACAGGCGCAATGCGCTCAGACCGGAAAACTTGTCACCGGCTTGATCCGCTCATTAGGCAACCGATGAAGAGCCCCGGACGCCAGACCCAAGACGCCAGACCCTTTTCATGAGTTCATACCATTTAGATCATCTGCAATATCTGGAAACGGAAGCGATTCACATCATGCGTGAAGTCGCCGCCGAGTTCGAGCGCCCCGCCCTGCTCTTTTCCGGTGGCAAGGACTCCATCTGCATGCTGCGGCTCGCGGAAAAGGCGTTCCGCCCTTCCGACCTGCCGATGCCGTTTTTGAACGTGGAGACCGGCCACGAGTTTCCGGAACTCATCGAGTTCCGCGATCGTCGCGCCAAGCAACTCAGCGCGAAACTAATCGTCCGCACGGTGGATGAAGCGATCGCGAGAGGCGCCATACATCCGACGCCCGGGCAGGTGAGCCGTAATCAGCATCAAACCCGTGTGTTGCTCGACGCGATTGAGGAATTTCAATTTGATTGCGCCATCGGCGGCGCACGTCGTGATGAAGAAAAAGCCCGCGCCAAGGAACGCTTCTTCAGCTTCCGCGATTCCTTCGGCCAATGGGACCCGAAAAACCAGCGACCCGAGATCTGGAACGTCTACAACGCCCGCGTGAATCCCGGTGAAAACATGCGCGTGTTCCCCCTCTCCAACTGGACGGAGATGGATGTGTGGGAATACATCAAACGCGAAAAGCTCGAGGTGCCGAACATCTATTTCAGCCACGAACGCGAATGCTTCCGACGCGGCGGCCAATGGCTGCCCGTGCCACCGCCGCACACCGATGTGGCCAAGCCCGATCCGTATGCGGGGGCGCGTCCGAAGCCGAACGAGCCGGTCAAGAAGATGATTGTCCGCGTCCGCACCATTGCGGATATGATCAACACAGGGATGATCGAATCAAAGACAGATACGATTGACGACATCATCGCCGAGGTCAGCGCCGCGCGCGTGACCGAACGCGGCACCCGCGCCGACGACAAGGCCAGCGAGGCGGCGATGGAAGACCGCAAAAAAGCCGGATATTTTTGACCGCAATTTCCGAGGGGTATGGACAAATTGTCCATACCGTTTGGTTTGACAAAGGGGGGTGGCAAATTGCCCCCCTCCTTTGAAATTCATCAATGACGCCAGAACAATTACAACAATACGTTGAAGCAGCGTTAAAACAACGAGACCAATTCAATCTCGTTTTTTATCCGCTTACTATTGTTTTGAGCATCGGCGGTGCCTGGCTAATTTCTTACGTTCGCGCAAAAGGAAAGAATCTCGCCACCAAAGAAGATATTTCCGAAATCACGCGAAAGGTAGAATCAATAAAAACCGATTTGGCTACCAAGCAACACTTCAATCAAATTCGTTACGAACGTGAGATGAAAGTATTCGAAGAAATTTGGCCAAAGCTATGCGAACTACAAGAAGCTGTTCTCGCGCTTCGCCCGGTCATGGACACTTCACCACAAGAAGGTGAAACAAAAGAATCCCGCAAATTAAAACGAGCTGAAAACTTTACCGCTGCGTTCGTTAATTTTAGAACAGCAATAAAACACAGCCGCCCATTTTATCCTCCTGTAATTTGGGATGAATTAGGAATTGTATTAAAACTTTGTTGGGGTGAAGCCACTGAATTTGGTATTTTTTCTGACGAGCGGAAACCACGCGATTATTGGGAAAAGGCTATGAATAATGCAAAAGTCGTCAACGAGCAGATTGATAAAACTTGCGAGGCGATCCGAACAAGATTAAGCAAATTTGATAGCAATTAGGATTTTAAATGCCCCACACGCAACATCCCATCGAACTTTTGCGCTTCAACACTTGCGGCAGTGTTGATGACGGCAAGTCCACGCTCATCGGCCGGTTGCTATACGATTCCAAGTCGTTGATGGAAGACCAGGTCGAGGCGCTGGAAAAATCCGCCGACATCACCGGCGGCGGGATGATCAACCTCGCCAATCTCACGGACGGCCTCCGCGCCGAACGCGAACAGGGCATCACGATCGACGTGGCCTACCGCTATTTCGCCACGCCGAAACGCAAATTCATCGTCGCTGACACGCCGGGCCACGTGCAATACACGCGCAACATGGTCACTGGTGCCTCCAACGCGAACCTTTCCATCGTGCTGGTGGATGCGCGCCAAGGTGTCATCGAACAGACGCGCCGGCATACCTACATCGCCGCCCTGCTCGGCATTCCGCACCTGGTCATCGCCATCAACAAGATGGATCTGGTGGATTGGAAGCAGGAACGCTTCCTGGAGATCCGCGATGAGATTGAAGATTTTCTGCCGAAGCTCGACGTGTTTCGCGATGTGAAGTTCATCCCCATCAGCGCCCTGAACGGCGATAACGTGGTGGACACCTCGAAACATACGCCGTGGTACGAAGGCCCCAATCTGCTGGCGCATCTGGAGACGGTCCACATCGCGAGCGACTGGAACCTGAACACTTTCCGTTTCCCCGTACAATGGGTCAACCGCCCGAACGACCCCACCGACCATTCGCTGCATGATTTTCGCGGCCTGAGCGGCCAGGTGGCCAGCGGCATCGTCCGCAAGGGCCAGCAGGTTGTCGTGTTGCCCATCGGCATCAAGACGACGGTGAAGGATATCTGGACGTATGATGGTTCGGTGGCCGAGGCGTTCTGCCCGCAATCGGTCACGCTCTGCCTGGAACATGATATCGACGTGAGCCGCGGCGACATGATCGTGGGCATGGAAAATCTGCCGGGGCAAGGCGCGGAATTGCAGGCGCGCGTCTGCTGGATGCACCTGCGCCCGTTGCAGGCCGGGAAAAAATATTTCCTCAAGCACACGACGCAAACGGTGCAGGCCGTCGTGACGCAGATCGAAAGCAAGATCAACTTCGATACGCTGGAACTGGAACCGGCACCGGTTAATCCTGATCCCAAAGCACCCGTTTTTGCGCTCGCAATGAACGACATCGGGGTCATCCGCATCAAGACCGCGAAGCCGATCATATACGATGGTTACAGCACAAACCGGCTGACCGGTTCGTTCATCCTGATCGAGCAAGGCACCAATGCAACGGTGGCCGCCGGGATGTTGTCCGCGCCGACGGAAGCCGTAAAACCGGAATACTCCGACTTTGCGATCTGACCTGACGTTTGTTGGAAACGAATAAGGCGGCTTTCCGGGGAAAGCCGCCTGAATTTTGCACTTCTGCGGCACTCTATTGGGCCGCCAGGGGGGTCAGACCGATTCTTTCTTCTTGTCCGGGAACGGGCCCCAGTTCGCCTCGATGTCCTCGGCATGATTGTAAATGTTCTTGCCGCCCTTCAGGAAGGGCGTGGCCATCGCCCACGGCTTGCCATCGGGGCGGTTGATCGGCGCGCCGCTGTACTGCGGCAGATAGATGCGGCGCATCTGGTTCGTTTTGTTCGGACCGCTGCGATGAAAGACAAAACTGTCGAACGCCACGATGCTGCCGGCCGGTACGATCAACGGATCGCCGGGATCGGCGCCGGTGTAGCCGATGAGGTCGTTCGAGCCCTCTTCTTTCTGGTGATCGATGATTTTGCCGCGTGTGCCGGCACGGGAATGCGGCAGGATGTAGACCGTGCCGTTCTCCTCGTTCACCGCATCCAGCGTGCACCAGCAGGTGACGTACGGCTTGTGCTGGGTCGATGGGTCATACCATTTCACATAACCGCTGTCTTGGTGCCAGGAAAATTTCATGCCCTGCTCCGCGCCTTTCACCACCCATTGTTCATGGAACAGTTGCGCGTCCGGCCCGACGGTCGCCTCGGCTACCTGCGCCATGAGGTCGCTGAAAATGAACTGGTGCAGCCGGTTGCTCAGGCGGTAGCGGTTGTTGATGAAATAGCGCTTGCCGCGGTGCGTGATGCCGACGGACTGGACGTTTTTGGAGTCCATCAGCGCATCCATGTAACCGATGTAGTAAGAACATTCCTCGCGCATCATTTCGAGCAGCGCGGGCGGGATGACCGCGGGCAAAATCATGTAGCCCTCGGTTTGGTAGAGGTCGCGCTGTTCTTGGGAGATCGTGATCATGGTGTAAGATTGGCAAAAAATGTTGAAACCATCTTCTCATTTTGGGGACGACTTGTTATCATTTTTTGTCGCGATGCGCCAGCACCTCAACCTGCCCGCCGGCCTGGATGGCAACCTGTGGCATTACCGCCACCAGGGCCGCAATGCCATGCACCGGCACGCCGAACTGGAACTGAACCTCGTCACCTCCGGCAGCGGCCTTTATCTGCTGGAAAACCGCAAGTACGAGATCCGGCGCGGCGATCTGCTGTGGCTGTTCCCTGCCCAGGAACACGTCCTCGTCGAGCAATCCGCGGATTTCGGCATGTGGATCGGCGTCTTCAAACCCAAGACCCTGGCCCGGCTCGCCACGGATGCCGGCGCAAAAATCCTCCGCCAAAGAAATCCCGCCGGGGAATTCTGCCGCCGCCTGCCCCAACCCGCCCTCGCCCGGTTGGAACAGTTGTTCTCGGAAATTGTCGCGCCCGATACCCAGCCGGGGCTGTTCAACACCGGACTGGCTTACACGCTCCTAAGCGCCTGGGAACATTTTGAGCATGCAGCTGATGTGCCGGTGCGCGATGTGCATCCCGCCGTGGAAAAAGCCGCGCGCATAATCCGGCATGAGAGCAATCTGTTGGGCCTTACCGAAATCGCCCGGCGCGCCGGTCTAAGTGCGCACCGGTTGAGCCGTCTCTTCAAACAACAAACCGGTGTCGCCTTGGTCGACTTCCGCAACCGGCAGCGCGTAGAGAAATTCATGGAGCTTTACGGCACCGGCCAGCGCCGGACCATGCTGGATGCCGCGCTGGACGCGGGCTTCGGGAGCTACGCCCAGTTTTACCGGGTATTCAAACACGTCACCGGCAGCCCTCCCGGCAGTCACCGGCGAAAATAGTGCCCGGCCAACGCTAGGCCGTCACCTTCCGCCACAGACTGTCGATTTCACCCCGCAAAACTTTCGCCTCTTCCCAGCTGTTCGGAAATGTCGAGAGCGCATAGCCGCCTTCCACTGGTCCCAGTTCGGGACAGATGAAGATTTCGCGTCCTGAATTCCGGTTCCCCTCCAGCCAGCACGTGAGCAGCGCCTCGGCGAACGGCAGCCAGTCCTTGACCTCCTGCGTCAGGTTGCCGTGACCGTCCGTGATGGGCACCTGCACATGATGACCGTTGAATGGGCGAAAGTGAAATTGCTGGGCGCATTGAATCAGGTCAGGCCGAACCAGCAAACGCTTCACAAAATTCTCCGGCACCAGATGTTTCACCACGGCAAAATGTGAAAGGTCCACGGAAAGCGGCAGCAGTTCCCCGGTCTCCTTTTGGTAAGCGTCGCAGAGCGCATAATGTTTCTCGGGGGTTTCCGTGCAGGTACCGCGATGCGTCTCGACGCCGGGGATAACCCCGATGCGTTTGCCCTCACGATTCAGCACCAGCGCAAGTTCAAGCGCCTCAGACGCCGATATGTCATCCGCGGCAAGCTGTACATTGACATGAACCGCGCCACAGTCCTTCTGCTCTTGAAGCAAACGCGGGAAATCTGCCGCATTGCCCGACGCCATGCCGCCGACAAAAATCAAACCGTGCCGCCGGCATCCCTCGCCCAATTCCTTGCTACCACCCCAGCACACACCGTCGAAACCGGCCGACTTAATTGCGGCCAGCTTTTGATCCAAGGTCCATTCGGCAGCCTTGGACGGATGCCCCATGAACGTCCAGAGGTTGGCGATGTGCCGGAGGATTGGTTTGCTCATCATCTCCCCACAATTAAAACCCGATGGCCGCGCCGCCGTCCACGGGCAGCACGACGCCCGTCACAAATTTTGCCGCGGGACTGCACAGATAGACCGCCGCCCAGCCGATATCGTCCGGTTCGCCAAAACTGTTCATCGGCGTGCGGCCAAGAATCTTTGCCTTGCGCGCCGCGTCCCCGCTCAATGCCTTGTCCAGCATGGCTGACGCAATCCAGCCGGGAGCGATGGCATTGACCCGCACGCCGTGTTGCCCCCACTCCGTCGCCAGCGAACGCACCACGCCGACATACGCGGACTTCGCCGCCGAATAGGCCACCACCAGCGGAATGCCGAACAGCGACGCCATTGAGGCGGTGAACAGCACGCTGCCGGATTTGCGTTCGATCATGCGGCGCCCGGCTTCGCGCGTGAGTGCAAACGCGTCAAAAAGATGGGTCTGAATCACGGCGGCAAATTCCGCATCGCTCGTTTCGGTCGAGGGTTTCTTGAGATGCACGCCGGCGT
>DATHQS010000138.1:0-6742 GCA_035482455.1 Candidatus Acidiferrales bacterium
CGTTATCCACCGTAAAACTGCGCGCGCCAACCGGCACATATGTATCGATGATGTTATTCGATGTGCCGGGGGTGGGCGTTGGGCTGTATGAACCGCTGATGACCACCACACCTTGCACTTGAGATTTAAGCGGGCCGTTGCCGGGTCCGTTGGTGCTGGTCGAAAAAATCACGGTGCCATTGGTGCCGTTGCCCACGCCGCGCAGCACGATGCCGCCGGCGTTGATGCTGAAAGTATTGGAAATGGCATAATAACCGGCCGTAAGCAGCAGGGCGCCGCGAAAGCCGTTCGCATCAGGCGTCCGCGCGGCCATCTGGTCGAGCGCCCCCTGGATATTTGCGGTGTTGTCACCGGGCACCGGCGAAATGGTCATCACCGTGGGCACAACCGGGAGCGGTACCGTACCGCCCATGTACCCGACGCCGGAATTGTCGATGACGTGATTTCCCAACGCATCGGGCTGGGCAATCAACCGCCCATTGGGGCCGGGATAGACCCAGGTGCTCAGGTTTGCGGCGGCAAAAGCCGTGCAGGCAGACAGGCATAGAACCAGGCCGGTCAACTGCCCCAAATAAACCGTGCGACCTGAAAAATAAAAGTTCATGGGTTGCGTCGAAATTCCCGTTCGTGGTGCACCGTCCAGCGAAAGCAGGGCGGCGAAGGGCGCCGCTGAAAACAAAGGGTGAAGGCCATACAGCAGGTGGGTTTCTATAAACGCGGCGGCAAAAGATTATGTAAAATGGGTTTAAGAGATGGTGTCGTATTACCAATAAAATAGCTTCAGACCGTTGATTTGAGACACCCACCGGCGATATTTCGGCGCTTGGCCAGTCTCTGGCCACCTGTGAAAACGAAACCGGGCAACTATTCCAGTTGCCCGGTCCGTTTAGGGTTGGTGCCGGCAATCAGGGCAGCCGCAAGATGTAAAAGGTCTGCGGCACGAGCGGGTTGAACGTATTGGTCGTGCTAAAGTTTCCACCGCCGAACGTATTGGTCGCAATCGAGGTCCAGTTAGTAAGCGCCACGGTCAGGTTCGTGCTGGTCAGCACTTCATACTGCTGGCCGGAACTGCCGTTCGTGCCGCTGATAATCACGTTCGAGCCGGATATGATTATGGTGATGTGACCAGGTGACACCGGGGTGGTGGCCACCACGCCGGCGGTGATCGTGCCGTTGGCGGTCAAGGTGTTTGTCCATGTCAGGCCAGCCGCCGATGGCAAGGTGATGCTGCCGAAGGTTCCCGAATAGCCGTTCGTCGCGACAAACAATTGGAATACCTGGCCGTTGGTGATGGTGCCGCCAAAGTTGGTGACCACCAAGGCGCCGTCGTACGTGATGGCATTGGCGGTCAACTGGTCGCAGGCGCCGGCGGCCGCGTTCAATTTCATGGTCGTGGTGCCATGCAGGGTCGCATTGCTGGAAACGGAGAGCGTTCCGTTATTCGTCGTGCCCGAGCCGGGTGCGACAAACGATCCGACGCTGGCTATCAAATTTCCGATGATCGCGCCCGCACCGTTGGTGCCCGTGCCGCCGCTCAAAACCTGGCCGCCGGTCAACGTCAGCATGTCATCGCTGCGGCCGGACACATCCAGCCGCGTGTTTCCGCCGATGCTGATGCCGCTTACGCCGGAGGGAATGTTCCCGTCTGTGGAATTGACATTGGTCAGGGCCAGCGTGCCGCCGCTTACGCTGACGCTGCCCGAAAAGGTATTCGCGGCACCACCCAGGAACAACACGCCGCTGCCGCTCTTGGTGAGCTTGCCGGAGCCGCTGACAATGTTGGTCAGCATGAACGCCGCCCCGGTGCTTTCGGTGGAAGTGACATTGCCCGCAAACGCCACCGGTCCGCCAAACGTCACCGGTCCACCGGAGAAATTGGTACTGCTGCCCTTCAAGGTGGCACCGTCATTCAAGACGATGTTTTTGCTTAAAACCAGTGACAAAGTATCAAGTGTCAGCGTGGCATTGGTGGCGACCGTGATGGTCTTGGTCGGGTCACCCAGCGAGTTGATCTGGGCGGTGGTGGTGGCGGTGAAGACCAACGAGCCGGCCTGGATATTGATATCGCCCAGGCCGGAATCTATCGACACGCCGCGAAAGCTGACGGTGTTGGTCCCGACCTTGGTCAAATTATAAGCGCCATTCAAAGACGCGTCAGCCGTGGCGACGTTACCGCTGGAGTTGCGGATGTCCCAGTTGGCGCTGCCGCCGAAGGTCGTGTTCCCGGTCAAAGTCACGCTGTGAAACACCTTGGTCTGGTCGTTGGTGGAACTGATGAGAGCGCCATTGCCGCCGACGCCTGCGCCCGAAACCGTGACGGCCAAGGCGGGAGTGGTGCCGTATAATGACTGGCCGCCGACGTCCAGCGTCGCGCCGCTGTTGACGGTGACGCTCGTCGCCAGGCCCAACCCATTCGAGTTGCCGACCAGCAATGTTCCCTCCGCCACCATCACCGGGCCGCTGAAAGTGTTGTTGCCGCTCAAGTTCACAATGTTGGTGTCGCTCTGCGTCAGCGTGCCGGCGCCGGAAATCACGTTGCCGACGGTTATGTTGGCCGCGTTGCTGAAGACCAGCGCTCCGCTGTCCGAAACACCGCCCTGGGGCAGGAATCCGTTGGTATCATTGTTGCCAACCTGTACCTTGCCGCTGGGGTTGATGGTCGTCCCGCCCGTGATGTTGGCGTTGGCGCTGTCCACTATCACCAACCCATTATTTACGAAGATGCCACCACTGAAATTGTCACCACCCGTCTCGGAAAGGGTCAGCGTGCCGGAACCGTTTTTGACGAGGGTCATGCTGCCACCCAAGCTGCCGCCACCACTGAACACATAGCTCACCGTCGAATTGTTGACGGTGAGCGTGGCGGGAGTCAAAGCGGTGGTCAGGTTCACATTGGGCGTTCCGGTGAGCGAATCATCAAAGGTCGCAAAATTGCCGTTCGCATACGTCGTGTCCGGCCCGGTCATCGGCCGCCAGTTCTTGGTCGTGGTGTCCCAGTTCCCATTCGTTGCGCCGTCCCAGGTCAGGGCGGGCGTGGATGGGCCGTTGGTGAAGACGATATCTACGGAATTATTCGCCACGTTGTTAGAGATATAGGCGCCGTAAGCCGGGCTGGCGGAAGGCAAAGTCCCGACAGCGAAGGTCGTCAAATCACCGCTCGCGCCGCCGCCGTTAATTCCGTATTTGATGACCGGAAATTGAGTGGGAAAACCCATGAGGACGGGAACCGTTTTTACATTAAGGGTGTTCACGGTGCCATTGGCCGCAAGGTTGTTGGCGGCGACTGTCGGCAACAGGGCCTGAACCGACAGATTGAGCGTCGAGTTGGAAACGCTGAAGCTGTTAACCGGACTCGCCCCGGCGCCAATCGTCGCCGTGGGGTTCGTCAAATTCAATGTGCCGCCGGTCAGGTTGATCGTCGCCGATCCGCCGCCGATGGTGATGCCGGTATTGGCTGTGACGACGGCATTGGAAACATTGAGCGTGCCCGAAGATCCGGCCCCGTTGGCCAGTTCAAGGTTTGTGTTGACCAGGAGCGTGCCGCCGTTGACGTTGACGGTGCCCGTGCCAGCAACAGACATCGTAACGCCGACCTGCAAGGTGTTCACATCCATGATTCCTTGACCCACGGTCAGCATGCCGAGGCCGGGGATATTGGCGCCATTGGCAATGTTGGCGTCCGCGCCCTTGCCCACATACATCGTGTCGACCAGGGCATCCACCGTTCCCCCGCTGAAATCACAAGTGCCGACGGTCGCACTGTAGGAGGTGACCTTGGAACCAAAAGCATCACCGATGGACCAGGTTCCCACGCGGCTGACGCTGCCATTTGTACCACGGAAATAAGCCGACGCGCCGGTAAAAATTCCGTTGAAGCTTATGGAACTGCCGGTGTTGTCGGTTTTGCCCCGGCCAACGGCAATGGAATCGGCAAAGAAACCGTTGGTTTTGCCGAGCAGCAAAATACTCGGAACCGCCGCCGAACCTTGCGGCAAGCTATTGTCGCCAATATCAATCTGCGGGGCGGTGGCGCCGGCCGTTAAGCTTATCGTGTTGGTCTTGGCCAGATTCAAGACGCCGCTGGCACCCTTGATGGAAAGATCTGCGCCGACGACCAGTCGCGAAACGGTGGCCGTAAATTTATCCAGTCCCGAAAGGTCCAGGGTGGCCTGGGCGGTGGATTCACCGCTGGTGACCGAGTGGTTCTGACTCACCAGCACGTTGGCGGCGGTGTTGGTCACGAGCAAGGTGCCGCCGGCACCCGAGATGGCCGCAGTGGTTACCTGCCCGGCACCGTTATCCGTACCGGTGCCGACGACCAAGCCGACCGTATCTCCGCCCACGGTCAACGTCTTGCCGGAAGCGATTTGGGTTGTATGAAAATTATTGGTCTGCCCGAAGGTCAGCGAACCGATGCTGGAGTTCGCATCCACCGTATTGTCCACCGTTCCGGCGGAACCAACCGCCCCAAGGTCAATAAAAGTCGCATCATTGAACAGACCGGGCGGCCCGTTCGGAGACCAGTTGCCGCCAGTGGACCAGTTCAAGTCAACGCCCCCCGGATTCCAGGTCATCGTCGGCACATTACCCACGATGAACGAGTACTTGGCCGAGGCGATGCCGGATGGCACATTGCCCGAGGCCGTGACATTTGAGCCAGTGACGGTGATCGTATAGACGATGTTCGGCGTCGCAACCGCCGTCGCCGACACATACAGGGTCAGCGACGCGGTGCCGGTAGCCGGAACGGTCGGGCTGTTGCTAAAGATCACCAAACTGGAACTCGAGTAGCTCGCCGTCACACCCTGCCCCGCTGGCGAGACGGTTACGCCGTTGGTCACTATGCCCGTAAAGTTGCCGGCGGAGGAAGTGTCGGTAACGGTGATGGCAACATTGGTGGCGACACCCGCGAGCACGTTCGTGGCCGTGGGCGAGAGGCTGATGGTGAATTTTTTGGTCGCGGCGGACACCATGTTTGGCATGGCAACCATGATGGCGAGGGCGATGCAGGTTTGAAGCGTGCGCGTCAGTTGTTTCATACTTTGGGGTTGGGGTTGTTCAAAATTGATCAGGCAATCCGGCGAACGCCGGCAGGGCTGAGGTCCAAAAAAGGAAAGATTTCTGGTTTCATGCAAATGACAGCTTCGGGTTCATAAAATCAAATAGCAGACCCTTTTCAATTTAGGACAACAATTGCTGTCCTAATCCGCCGCCGCCGGGCTATTGCATTTCTAAACAGCTGATCATCTTTTGCGGGACAATTGTCCCGGCGCATGATTTCCATGCAAAAATGTTGTATCGCCTGAACATTGACCACGTCTTAACCAACATGAACCAACATTCTCGGAGAGATTTTCTTAAACGTGCCACCGTCCTGCCGCTGTGCGCGGCCGGCGTCGGCCTGGGGACTGTTTCCGCCCTGGCGGCGGCCGAACCGATCAAGCGGGTGGGCGGCGCCAGCCTCAAGATTTCCTGCAACGCCTATTCGTTCGGCAAGCTGCTCAACGACCAGGTCAAGGGCCGCGGCGCGGGCATCAGCCTGTTTGACCTCGCCGATTTCTGCGCGAAGCAGAATTTCGACGCTTTTGACGCGACGGGGTATTATTTCCCCGGCTACGAAAAGGACGGCCCGGGCGTGCCGACCGACAAATATATCTTTGAGCTGAAGCGGCATGCCTTTGACCTTGGTCTGGGCATCAGCGGCAGCGGCGTGGGGAATAATTTTACCGTGGCGGACAAGGCCGCGCGCGCAAAAGACGTGCAGCGCATCAAGAACTGGACGGAAGTGGCCGCCAAGCTGGGCGCACCCGTGCTGCGCGTGTTTGCGGACACCCAGATGCGCGCCCAAACATGGCAGACCGTCTCCAACGGCGCGACGCGCGACCAGGTGGAGGCATGGATCGCGGATAACATCCGTGAATGCGCCGATCACGCCGCAAAATACGGGGTGATCATCGGCGTCCAGAACCACGGTGATTTTTTAAAGACCGCCGACGACCAGATCAGCCTCATCAACCGGGTCAACTCGCCGTGGTGCGGGGCCATCGTGGATACCGGTTATTACAAGGCCAAGGACCCGTATGCGGAGATGGCCAAGGCCGCGCCGTATGCGGTGAACTGGCAGGTGAAGCAAAGCCCTGAAGGCGTTGAGAATGAAGCGGCGGCCCCGACCGACCTGAAGCGCCTGCTCAAGATTGTCCGCGCATCCGGTTATCGCGGCTATCTGCCCATCGAGACGTTGTCGCCACGTGGCGGCGTCGGTAACTACGATCCTTACAAGGTCGTCCCCGCATTTCTGGCGCAACTCCGGGACGCCATCTCCCAAACGGCGTAAGCCGTGCCGTTATGCCAGAGGAAAACCACTTGAACCGGCGGGCAGCCTTGAAGGCTGCAACCCTCGCCGCTTTGAGCTTTCCCTTGCTGGGCGCGACTTCTGCCCTGGCGGCGGAAGCGGCTGCTCCGGCGAAAAAAAGCGGCCGCCCTCCGGCAT
This sequence comes from Candidatus Acidiferrales bacterium, assembly GCA_035482455.1. Lineage (GTDB taxonomy): Bacteria > Verrucomicrobiota > Verrucomicrobiia > Limisphaerales > UBA11358 > UBA11358. The sequence goes on from DATHQS010000138.1 coordinate 6,491, forward strand.
TAAAACTCGGCCTTGCATCGTATTCACTCGCGAAACTACCTGTTGAGGAGGTGATTGCGGTGCTCAAGCAACTGGAACTCACGGCGGTCTCGCTCTACAAGTCCCACGCGCCCTGGGCGGATGGCACGCCGGATGAATGCAAGGCGGTCGTTCAGAAATTCAGCGATGCCGGCATCGCCGTCACCAGCACCGGGATGATTGAACTGCCGAACAACGAGGTGTCCATCCGCAAGGCCCTTGAGAATGTGCGTG
>DATHQS010000139.1:0-2109 GCA_035482455.1 Candidatus Acidiferrales bacterium
ACGGCAGGCAGCTTTTTCATGAGTTCAGGCGGTTTTCACCTTTGGTTGAATCAATGCCATTTCTTGGCGAGAATCCACCGCGTATCCCATGCCATGTGTCAAATTATTTCAAATTAATTTAACAATTAAAGAGGAGTTTGGCCGTGGTGTGTTTGAAAATGCGGGATAGACTTTATGCCCCGACGAGAGAGATTCTTACACTGAAGTCAGGGCATAAAGCCGCTCCCACACTGATCCACTTTTATCAAACCGGACCATTGCCGGAATTTCCGGGGTGCAAATTTTTACTTTTCGGCGAGCGTATGCGAACCGTCCCAGTTTTCCGGCGGCGGCTGTTTGATATAATCCGCGCAACGCCCAATATACATCGCGCAAAGATAATCGCCGCCAATTTCCTTCTGCGCGGCTTCGAAACAGGTGGCGGCCTGGGTGAACAGCCGGCCGCGATAAAGTTTGATCGCCTCATGATACACCGCCAGCCACGCGGGCGCCGGTTGCGAACGGTCGCTCAACACGCCAAATACCTCCACCGGCCTGGTCTTGCCCTTCACCGTCAATAAATCCACCGCGCGATAAACAAACTGGTCGCGGGTCAATTTCTCCGCCGCTTCGCCGACGAGGATGTCCGTGCGCAACTGCTTGGTCGCGCTTTCCAGCCGCGCGGCCAGGTTCACACTATCGCCCAGCACCGTGAACTCCATGCGTTTGGGGTGCCCGATGTTGCCGACGATGACTTCCCCATGGTTGACGCCGATGCCGATGGCCAGGTTCATGCGGTCGGGACTGCCCTTCCAGCGGTCGTTCAGTTTTGCCAGCGCCGGGCGCATTTGCAAAGCGGCCTGCACGGCGCGCCGCGCATCCACGTCAATCCCGTCGCTGTGAGTGTCGCCCCACGCCGCCATGATCGCATCGCCGATGAATTTCTGGAGCGTGCCGCCCTCCTGCAAAACAAGCCCGACCATATCTGAAAAATATTCATTGAGCTGGGCCACCAGTTTCTCCGCGTCAGAATTTTCCGTCATCGTCGTGAACCCACGGATGTCGGAAAATAAAATGGTGACCGGCCGCTTGCGCCCGACCAAGGCTTCCTCGAAGGAGCGCTTGTCGTCCAAGATCGCCCGGGCGACGTTTTCAGAAACGTACCGGTCCAGCACGTTGCGGTAGCGCCGGCGCTCGATTTGCTCGAGCGCAAACTGGAAAACGACCCCGAAGGAACCGGTCGTGGCGAGGCAAAACAAAGCCGGCATCATCGGGAGCACGCAATGTCCCCGAGTGAAGGCGACCTGGCACGCCACCAAAAAAGCCACCGCTGTTCCCGCCAGCAAGAGCGCCTTGAGCAGCGCGTGGTGAATCCACAGACAAATCACCAGCGTCAGCCCGAGGATCAACAGGGTGAGCGCGACATTGAACACGGGCGAAGGTTCGCCCAGCGAGCTGTTCTCCAGAAGCGTGGCCATCATCTGCGCCTGGATCTCGGGGCCCGGCATGGTGCCGAACGGCGTGAGATGCACGTCGTGAAAAATTTCCGCGATGGGGCCGATGACGACTATTTTGTCGCGGAAGACGCTCCCGCCGTTGAAAGGCGGCGCCTGCCACAATTTCTCCACGAATATTTTCTCCAGCGGCAGGACGTCGTAAGTGCCGGCCGGCCCGCGGAAGTCGATGAAGTTGCTGCGGTCGTAAGGAGGAGTGCGGACGTGGCCGGCGAATTTTTCCACCGCCAGCGCGCTCATGTGGATGATCGTGTCCGGATATTTGGTGCCCGCGAATTTCTGCAGCTGCGGCGTTTCCCGCTCGATGGACGTGCGGTACCGACCGCGACGCACCACCTCATCGGGATCGGCCCAGAGGTTGACATTCCCGACGATGCCCGCGGTGCCCGGCAGCAAAAGCTGCGCATTCGGCGTGGTGTATTTTTGAAAGATCTCGCCGTTGGCTTCCTCGGAGGAAAACTGCGCGCCGATCACGACGTGGTCTTTGTATTTTTCCAGGACCCGGGCAAAAACCGCATCGCCGTCGGTGGGCGCGGCAAAAACAAAATCGAACACCACCACCCTCGCGCCCGCGGCCATCAATCTTTCCAGGACCGCCGCATAGACACGGCGATCC
>DATHQS010000140.1:0-2311 GCA_035482455.1 Candidatus Acidiferrales bacterium
ACCGCCCGCACCGATGACCAGCACGTCGTATTCGTGAGTTTCGTAATTGGTAGCCACAGAATTCTTTCGGGTGATGGGTTATTTCAGGGTGAAGAAAACAAAGTCGTTGAGGTGACCCGTCGCGCACAGCCGCACATACACGTCCGTGAAACCGACCCAGAACAAACTGATCCACGCCCACATCATATGGCGCGTGTTCAAGCAGCTCACACAACTGTAGGCCTTCGCGCACGTCGGGGCCTTGGACTTGGAATCCAGGAAGCCGCCGATCAGGTGCCGCAGGGAATGGCACCCGAAGGTGTACAGGCCCAGGAAAATCGGATTCAAGATCAGCACCAGCGTGCCCACGCCCATGCCGAAATGCTTCGCACCCGTCGCATCCTCAAACCACATGGCCTTCCACGCATCGTATGAGAGGATCACGATGAACAGCGCGGCCAGATAAAAGAAGTAGCGGTGGACGTTCTGGATGATGAGCGGGAAGGAACGTTCACCCAAAAACGATTTACGCGGCTCGCCCACGGCGCAGTTGATGGGATCCGCCCAGAACGCCTTGTAGTACGCGCCACGATAATAATAGCACGTGAACCGGAAACCGGCCGGCGCCCACAGCACCAAAAACGAAGGCGAGAACATCAGGAACCCCGGCCACCATGCCGGCTTGCCGCCGAAAAGCGCATGCGGCGAGTAACCAAAAACCTCCGGCGAGAAAAACGGCGAGAGATAATCGGCACCGTGACCGTTGTACCAATAGTCAGGGCTGCCAGCGGAGCCTGGATGGAACGCCGCCCACGTCGAATAGACGATGAACGCGGAAAAGCCAAGGAATACCACGAGCGGCTGGAGCCACCATGAGTCTGGACGGGTGGTGGCGCCGAACGGGCGCTGTTTGGGAAGCGTATCTGCGTAGGCCATAAGCGTAGTTAAGCTAATGACCCATTAGCCCAGCGTCAACGCAGTAAGTCAGGTATAAGCGACCCTTGGGAGCAACTTGCCGCCGCCTTATCGCCGGCCCGACCACTCATTCAACCCGCGCTCACCCCCGCCTGCCGGTGAAAGCCCCAGCACTTCCAACGCCTCACCAATGAGATACAACGATCCCGCCACCACCACGAAAGGCTCGTTTCCACAGGCACTTAACGCCTCAGAAACATTTTTAAAAACGCCGGTTTCCGCCCGCGGATTGGCGGCTTTCAAAACCGCCGCCAGCTCCCGCGCATCCGCCGTGCGCGCGCTGGCGACCGGCACGGCAAAAATCTTCCCGGCCAGCGGCGCTAAAATATCACACATGGCCCGCCAATCCTTGTCTCCGAGAACGCCAATTATGAGGAGTCGTCCGCCGGACGACTCCCGGCCCGCCAAGGCCGCCCGCAGCGTCTCCGCCCCTGCCACATTATGCGCCCCATCCAAAAGAATCTTCTGCCCGCCACGCTCGACAAGCTGCAACCGCCCCGGCCAGATCACCTGCGCCAGGCCCGCATGGATTTGTTCTTCCGTCACCGGGATCTGTTTTTGCAGAACCTTGACCGTCGCCACCGCCAGCGCCGCATTAACTTTCTGATGCTCGCCGAGAAGTGGCAGTGGGACAGGCGTCTCGCCTGTCCAGTTCAAACCCTTCGCCCTCGTCACCATCGCCCCCTTTTCCCCCGCCACCCGTTCAATCACCTCCAATACTTCCGGTTCCCGTGCCGCCGTGATGACCGGCACGCCGGGCTTGATGATGCCCGCCTTCTCCGCCGCGATCTTCTCCAACGTATCACCCAGCCATTGCGTGTGATCGAAAGCGATGTTCGTGATGACGCTCGCCAGCGGCGTGACGATGTTCGTCGCATCCAAACGTCCACCCAAGCCCGTCTCCCAAATGACCAAGTCACACTTCTGTTCCGCAAAAAACTTAAGCGCCATGACGGTCACCACCTCGAACATCGTCGGGTGCGCGTCTGCGGGAAATTGTTTGAGCAGCGCCTGAACCTCATCCACCAGCCGCGCCACCTCCGCTTCCGCAACCATCTGTCGGTTGACCTGCATCCGTTCCCGGAACGAAACCAGATGCGGCGAAGTGAACAATCCCACCCGCAACCCCGCCGTGCGATAAATGCTTTCCAGCATCGCACACGTCGAGCCCTTCCCATTCGTGCCCGCGACATGGATAAATCGAAGCTTCTCCTGCGGATTTCCCGCCAACGCCGCCAGCTTGCGCGTCGTCTCCAGCCCAAAGTTCGCCCCGAACAATTGCAGGCCGTAAAGAAACTGGATGGCTTCGGCGTAGGTCATCGTTCAACGGTGAAAGTGATGTCGTAGGAGTTTGTGT
>DATHQS010000141.1:0-22382 GCA_035482455.1 Candidatus Acidiferrales bacterium
ATGTGCCTGCGCCGATTTTGGCCAGCCCAACCGTGCCGCCGCTGGTGGGATTGTCCGCGATAGTTCCATATTGCAGCGTTTCCGTCGTGTCGCCGTAGCCGAGGGTCAAGGTGCCGGTCGTGCCGGCGGCCGAGTTGGTCACATACCCGTAATTTGGCGCCGTGGCTGAGAACGTCAGGTTGCTCAGGGTGGTGCTGAAGCCGTTCAAGTTGAGAACGCCCGGACCGTTGACGCCGGTATTTCCGTTCAAGGTGACGGTCGTCCCCATGGGCAGCGCATTGTTTGTGCCCAGTTGCAAAACGGTGCTGACCGAGTTGCCCGCGACCACGACACTGCCGTTGAATGTGTTCTGCGCCGACAAAATGATGGTCCCGCCGCCGCTACAAGTCAGCACCGGGCTGACGCCCGCGGCATTGGTGATGGTGGAAAAGATGTCAACCATGGAGGTCACCGCGTTATTCACCGCCAGGGTTGAGTTCGCCGTCAGATTGACGCTCCCGGCCAGCTGCCCCTCGTCGGGATTACCGCCAGTGGAGCTGTTGGCGATCTTTCCGCCATTAAGAACCAGGTTGGGAATGGTGATGAGACCGCTGCCCTTGAAACCCATCGAGCCGTTGGTGGTGATGGTCAACGATTGGGCATAGACGGTGTAATTGCTTGCGCCCGGCGGCGTCCGCAACGTGAGCGCGGTGATGAAGTTGTAATTGGTCGCCAGCGGGTCGGTCGGAACCACCGTCGTGGCCGGAGTCCAGTTATTGGGCGCGATCAGCGAGGAAAAATTGCCCGGATCCGTGGTGGTCAGGTTTTCCGTGATGCTGTTCGTCTGCACCGTGAGAGTCGTGCTGTTGTTCGTGGTGCCGGTGAACGAAGCATCACCAGCATATCCGTAAGCGATGCTCCAAGCGCCGCCGGGAATGTTCGCCGAATTATAGTTGACGGAAAAATCACCCGTGCTGTCCGCGATCGTGGTGTTTTGCGGGTTGCCGTCAATGGTGACGCTGATCGTCTCGCCCGGCGGCGGGTAAATCGACCCGGCACTCACCGTTCCAGCCAGCGTGATGGTGGCCGTGCCGTAGGAAATGGTCTGGCTCGCAGTGACGCCGGAGATGACCGGGGCCGCCTTCTGCACGGTGAGCGTGGTGCTGGTGTTTGCGGCGGGTCCCAACGAGCCATCGCCACCATACGAATAGATGATGGTGTAAGGCGAGGCGCTGGCAGGGATGCCGGACAGGCTGTAACTGGTCGAAAAATCACCGGTGCTGTCATTGATGGTGGTCGCCTGCGCGTTGCCGTTGATGCTGACAGTGATCGACTCCCCGTTGGCCGGATACGTCAAACCGTGGCTCACGGTGCCGCTCAAGGTAATGTTGCCGGTGCCATAGGTGACCGACTGGCTGGAAGTCAAATTGGAGAATACGGGGGCCGGATTGGCATTGAGGGTGACCACCAGGTTCACGCTCCCGCCGCTGACTTGGATGGCCGCCGTGCTGTTCGCCACCAGGCCGCTGCCGGTCACGGTGAGCGGATAAGCCGGCGTGACATTTTGATTGATGTTACCGGAATTGACCTGGACCAGTTGATACGTTCCCGCCCCCAACGGAGTTCCCGATGCGTTGTTCACGGTGAAGGAATTGTTGTTCAAGGTGAGGTCGCCCTGGGAAATCAAAAGGGCCGGGTGGCTCGCGTCCCCGGTGAATGTCGTCGGCGCGAACACCAGCATGACCGCTTGCGCGCCCAAACTCACGACGCTCGAGCCATTGATGGTGGCGGGGCTTCCGCCCGATCCGCTGGCGCTCAAGGTGGTGCCGCTGCCCAGCGTGTAGGTTGAAATCTGCGACACATCGAGTGTCGCACCGCCGGCGATGCTGATGGAGGGGCTGTTGTTGATGGACCCGGCGGCACCCAACGTCAGCGTGCCGCGGCTGACCGTCGTGCTGCCGTGGTAGGTGTTGGCGGTGTTGAAGGTGATGTTCCCGCTGCCGGTGACGGCCAAAGCCACGGTGCCGGCGGTGGCGGGATTGTCGGCGATGACGCCATTATTGACCGTGTACGATACGTTGTTGCTAAACGTCAACGTGCTCGTTGTGCCGGCGGCGGTGTTCGTCGCAAAGCCGGCAAAAGTTCCCGATGTGGGATTTAGCCCGGCAACGGTCGTGCTGAAGCCATGCAGGTCGAAGATGGCCGGAGCATTGGCGCCGCCGTTTAACTGGACGATGGCCGTGCCCGGCACGGCATTATTGGCGCCCAACTGGAGAATGGCGCTGCCGGCCACATTGTTGACCGTGATATTGCCCGTGAAGGTGTTCTGCCCCGATAGGATCACCGTTCCGGCCGCGTTCACAGTAAGTGTAAAGCTGCTGCTCCCGCTGTTCGTTATGACAGCGAACAGGTTCAGGAATGTTCCCGCCCCATTGGGGGCGAGCGACGAACTCGCCGTTAAATTGATGTTTCCGGCCAGCCGCCCCATGTCGGGATTGCCACCCGTGGCGCTGTTGGCGATTTTTCCGCCGTTGAGGATCAAATTCGGTATGGTCAGAACATTGCTGCCTTTGAACCCCAGTGCACCGCTGGGGTTGAGGGTCAAGGAATTGGCATCGACCGTGTAGCTGTTCAAGTTGGCCGGGGTTCGCAGCGTGGTGGCGGTGACGTAATCGTAAGTGACCGCCAGCACGTTGGTCGGGGAGACGGTGGTCGCCGGGGTCCAATTGGCGGTGCCGGTGATGGAGGATGCCCCTGAGCCATCGGCCGTGCCCTGGGTTTCGGCCGTATTGGCGAGCGCGTGCGCCGGCATCAGCAAGCCTGCCGCCAGCAGCAGGATGGAAACGGATGCCCGGCGCAATTGGCCAACAAGGTTTTGGTTGGGGTTGTTTTTCATGGTCTGTATATGTTTGGTGACTTGGGCTCGCAGTTTGATCAGGGTTGGGTATTAAATCGTGATTTTATTGGGTGCCATAAGGATCGACCCAACCCGAACCGGATGGACCGGCTTTCCGGGTGCCAACGTGATTGTCAAAATAGACAAAGTTCCGGGTGGCTTGGTGCGATGGCTTGGGAAATAAGGAGGCGTTGGCCGGATTGGCGTACTGGTCCGCGTCAGACAGCATCCATACGGACGACAAGGGCAACTGGGCATGATTCGCAATGTCCCCGATTTTGTGCGGTCCCATCGGACTGGTGCCGGAGGAATACCCGAAAGGCAGCCAGACATTGCCGCTGACATTCGTCAACAAACCGTTCCCGGCATTGGCGTTCCCCTGGCTCACCACAAAATACACGTTGGTCAATGGATTGTCCGAGACGGGGGCGCCGGGACACATGAGCGTCTTCACCAAATTTGTCGCGGTGGCTCCCGGATCCGGCAAGCCAAGGTACTTGCCAATATGAAAGCCCAGTTGCTCGTCCTGGCTCGTGACCGCCGTGTATATCGGATTCACGCCACCGCTGAGGCCGATCGGATTGCCACTTTTAACCAACCCCGGACCCGGCGGGCAATAATCATCATTGTCACCCGCGAACATGATCACTGCGAGGCCGTCCTGCCGCTGGTTCGACGCGCAGGAGATCTGCTGGGCCTTGCGCTTGGCTTTGGACAACGCAGGCAAAAGCATCGCTGCCAGGATGGCTATGATGGCGATGACGACCAGAAGTTCAATGAGGGTAAATGCATTGCACCGGATTTTGAGCGGCTTAAAACCTGTATGTTTCATCGATAATACTAAATGCTGCACGACCATGGGGGTGTGTTTGATGGTGGTGAAGCTAGACGCTTTGGGAGATTCCGTCTTGTCGCCTCATCAGGCGACAGCCGTGGAAAGCGTGGCGATCTGAAGAATTTGGCCTTGTTTAAAAGGCTTTGGCGGGCTCAGGACTGGGCCTGTTCGGCGTATTTCGCCACCGCTTGGGCGTGCGAGTGGACGTGCAGCTTCTCGTAGATGCGGCGGATGTAGGTGTGGACCGTGTGCGGGCTGATTTTCAGGCGGTCGGCGATCTGTTTTTCCGGATGGCCATGGGAAAGCAGGTCCAAAACCTGCCGCTCGCGTTCGGAAAGCGTCGCGCTGTCTGATACCGGGGCCGCCGGTGGCGGTGCATGGAACGCCTGTGCTACCAGCCGCGCGATGCCGCTGCTGATGGGCGACCCGCCCGCCTGCACCAGCTTCAATGCCGCGAACAACTCATCCCTGGATGTGCGTTTCAACAAATAGCCGGTCGCCCCGGCCTCCAAGGCTTGGAAAATGGACTTGGTATCACCATAGACAGTTAGCATGATGAATTGCGTGTTGGGCATTTCCGGCTTGAGCCGCCGTACGCATTCGATGCCTTTCATTCCCGGCATGTTGATGTCCATCAACACGATCTCGGGCGCAACCGCCGGCAACTCCTCCAGCGCGGCCAGGCCGTCGACATGCGCGCTGACGCAACGGAAATGGGACGTCGAATCCAGCCACCCGGCCAGCAACTCGCGCGCCTCCGCATCATCTTCCACGATCGAAACCTTCGTTCCCACGCCGCTGATTTTAGCCGGGGAAGCCGCGGGGGCGGATGTCCCCTGAACAGGGGACGGCGACGGTGATTTGTCCGGGCTTCTTTTCATCGCTGCAATTCCACTTCAAATGCCACGCGGGTGCCGCCACCCGGACGGCTGGTCACCGTGCAACGGCCGCCAAGTTCCTCCAGCCGGCGACGCATGTTGTTCAAGCCATTTCCCCGGACGCGCCGGACGGGCTCAAGCTTTGAGCCGGCGGGTTCCATGGCATCAAACCCACAGCCGTTGTCCGCTACTGAAAGCACAAAACCGCCCCTCCGCACTTCGAGAGTGATGACCACTTCAGTCGCTTTCGAATGTTTGACGACATTGTTCAGCGCCTCCTTGAAGGCGAGAAACAGATTGTGGCGGACTTCGGAGGAAATATTCCATTGCGGCAGCCCGAGCGGCATGTCGAGATTGAATTTCAAACCGGTTGGCGACAGAAAATCCTGGACGAATTCGGCGAAGTACGCCGCCAGGCTTTCCAACGTATCGTGCGAAGGGTTGATGGCCCAGACGATCTCATCCATCGCGTTCGTCATCGACCGGGCGGTTTGATAGATGCGGGACAGTTCGGTGCCGGGCGTTTTCACCGGCTCGATCCGGTTCATCGCCGACTGGCTCAACATCGTGATGCGCGTCAGGCTTGCGCCCAGATCATCATGGATGTCCTGCGCGATGCGCGTCCGCTCCCGTTCGAGCGCATGCCGGTGTTCGAGCGCCCGCAGCTCGCGCTTGTGCCGGACCTGCAGGACCCAGAAAACGGTTCCCGCCACGGAAATCAATATCATCCCCAGCACCGTGAAACGAAACCAGCGCGTCTCCCAGATGTGCGGCGGGATGATGATGTCCAACACGGCCTCCGCCGCTGATGTCTGCCCATCACTGTTCTGCGCCTGCACGCGGAAATGATATTCCCCGGGCGGGACGTTGCGATAACTCACCGTCCGCTCGGTGCTTTCGGCCCACGCGGTCTCCAGGCCTTCGAGCATATATTTGAAACGGATCCGTTCCGGGTCGCTGAAGTTCAGCCCGGTGAAGCGGAAATTCACCTCGTGACGCCCGGGGGTCAATTTGACCGGTGCACCTGGCCGGTTATCCGACGTGAGATACCAGGGTGCGGCGGCGGCTTCATTTTGCCCGCGGACGACGGGCTTGCCCGGCTCGCCATCCACATGCATGTCTTCGATCACCACCAATGGCGGATGTTGCGGCGGGCTTGAATCCGGCGACAGGACGCTGGCAATCCCCTTGGAAGTGGCAAACCACAGCCGGCCATCGCGCCCGCGCCACGCCGTCGGTTGTGAGGCGATGGCACAACCGACCGTCGGCAGGCCTTCGTTGCGACCATAAGCGTGACAAACCAGGTTTTGATTGGTGCCGTGCAGTTGTGCCGCCAATGAATCCTTTCGCACGGAAATCACCCCGACGGGCGAGCCGAGCCAGAGATTGCCCGCCTCATCATCCAGCACCTGGGTGATGTTATCCGTGGGCAGACCGTCGCGCGTGGTGATGGCGGAAAATTTTCCTTCTTGAAAACGCAGCAATCCTGCGCCCAGCGTACCGATCCAGACCGTCCCGTGCGCGTCTTCAAAAACCGCGGAAAAGCGGCTGCGCATCGCCGGGTCCGCCGGGTCAAAGGTGGTCACCTGGTCCCCGATGCAACTGACCAGCGCGCCGCTGTTCATCGCCACCCAAATTTTTCCGCCGGCGCCTTCCGCTAGCGCCGTGGGATAGTCCGCCTCCGATTTTGGAGTCTGCAACTGCCGGAGCTCGCCGTTGAACAGTCGGAACAAACCATCCTGGCTGGCGATCCATACGCGCCCATCACGGCTGGCGAAAAGCCCCCGGATGTTCGCGCCTGTCTGGTTGAAGGCCAGCACGTGGCGGAACTGGCCGGCCTCATAAACCAGCAGGCCGTTGCCATGCGTCCCGATCCAGACCCGCCCGTCCGCATCCGGAAAGACCGTCGTCATCTCGCAATGCGTCCCTTCCTGCGGCAGCGTGAAATTGGTGCAAACCCCGTGGCTCCACCGGCTCACCGTGCCGCCCAGGGTGCCGATCCAAATCGCGCCGCTGCCGTCTTCACACACGGAAGTCGTCACGATGTCTGACAGGCCCTCGCGATTGCCGACCGCCTGAAACAGGCGCGACCGGATGCACACTAATCCACCGCGCTCGAAACTGGCCCACACGTTGCCATCCCGATCCTGCGTCATTATCCGCACTCGATTGCTCGGCAGACCCTCTTTGGTCGTCACCGCGGCCAGCCTGCCCGCCGCGCTAACATGGATCAAACCGCCATCGGCATAGGCCATCCAGAGTCCGCCCAAGGCGTCGGCCTGTTCCCATTTCACCCGGGACCAGTTCCGCTTTTGACGCTGCCAGTCCTCCGACTCGGCGATCCAGTTCCGGTTCTGGCAACGACGCAGCCGGTTGTTTGCGTCCACCCACCAGCCGCCCTGGCCGTCGGACACCAATGCGCGCGCGGAAATCTCCAGCCCGCCGTTCGTCGGCGTGATGTCTTGAAATCTTGTACCATCCCAGACCAGTAATTTTTGCGCGGCGATGACGGCGATGGAGTTGCTGGCATCGCCCGCCAGGGCATTGACCTGCGGATCCGCGCCATCGGGAGAAAAAGTCGCGGCTTTTTCACCGGTGATGCGGCACAGGTCGCCATTGGTGGAGCGATACCAGAAATTGGTCTGCGCGTCGGCAAAGAAACGCGTGTTGCCGCCGGCGTCCGGGGCCGGAATGATTTTCCAGGAATTGTTCGTTCCCGCCCCCGGCGTCCGCTCCAGCAACTGCCCTTCCTTCGTTGCAAAAACGGCGCGCCCGCCCCCCGCCCAGACCAGCCAGTTGATGACCGTCGGCCCGGTGAACTCCCATTGAAACTTTCCGGCGCACAGACTGGCCATGTAATTGCCGTAGCCGTTCAGCCATAACGTTCCATCCGCATCCGCGAACAAACGCCGGAAGCCATGGCTGGCGAGCTGGGACGATGCGGGCGGTTCAAAGTTGACGAAGCGGACCCCATCGAAGCGGGACAGGCCGCTGTTAAGTGTGCTTACCCACAGGTAGCCGTCAGGCGACTGGATGACATCGGTGATGCCGCTCTCCGGCAAACCTTCATCCACATCCCAGCTCCGCACGCTGAATTCCGCCGCAAAACCGGTGGCAAGGCCGCCCGATAAAAAGAGGAACCACGCAAAAAATTTCATTGGTTGACGTCATCTACAATCAGGCAACGCCGCGTCCAGCGCCAGTTCAAATTGAAACGCCGGCAGATCAGGGTCTTGAGCGGCAAAGGCACGGCGGACGACTTGATGACAAATCGCCCGCCGCCATGGCTGTTGACTTCTGTGTGATCAGGTCATTCGTCAAGGCACACGGATGATGTAGTAGCTTTGTGGCGCGCCGGCAGTCACCGTGTTGGTAATGCTGAACGTCCCGGAGGAGAACGTATTGGTCGGTAACACTGTCCAACCCGACAGGGGCAGGGTGAGGTTGGTGGTTGTCAGGACATTGTATTGTTCACCAGCCAAGCCGTTGGTGCCGTTGATAGCAAGATTCACACCCGACAGGCTGATGCCGGTGATGCCCGGCTGCGGCGCCACGCTCCCGGCCATCACGGCGAGGACGCCGCTGACCAGATTGTTGGTGTCCCAAGCGAGGCCGGATCCGGGCGTGGCCGGCGTGATGCCGGTGAAGGAGCCGTTGTAAGTGGCGGCGTTGAACAGGCGGAAGCTGTTGCCGATGGCGAACGGCAAGCCCGAGACGTTCGTCACCGTCAAGGTACCGCCCAAGTTGATGGTGGAAGCGTTGACAACATTGATGACATCGTTGGTGGCACCCGCCGGGTTGAGTTTCATGAAGGAGTTGCCTTGCAGGGTCACATCGTTCGAGCAGGTCAGCGAACCGGTGACGCTGGAATTGATGCCGGCGGAAAGGGTTGCGCCTGCGCCGACGACCAACACGCCGTTGACGTAGCCATTCCCTTGCAACGTCTGGCCGGCCGCCAGGTTTAAAGTCGGGTCGCTGCGTTGTGACACGTCCAATCCCGCACCGGCGGCGATGACGATGTTGGAACTATTGAAGATGGCGCCGTCGCCACCGGCGGGGTTGTTGACCAGGTTCAGCTTGCCGGAGTTGATGAAAGTGTTACCGGTGTAGGTGTTGGTGGAGGAGAGTTGCAACGGCAGCGTGCCGTTCAAGAGCAGGTTGCCGGAACCGCTGATGACGCCGCTGACAAGCAGCCACGGTGAGGCGCCACCGGTCACGTTGATGGTGGCGTTGCCGGAAAGCACCACGCTACCGCCAAGGGCATTGTCGCCAGCATCGCTCAAGAACGTCGAGCCATCATTGAGCGCAACCGTCCGGTACAAAGGATAGGCCGAGCCGAGCGTGTTCATCTCAAACGTGGCGTTGTTTTCGACGGTGACGGTATGGCTCGTATCGCCGAACCAACTTCCGCTATTCTGGGAGGTGCCGGCGAGTTGTAGTGCGAAGTTTCCGCCTTGAACATCGATGTCACCGATGCTCTGGTCAATCTGGCAAGTGACGAGGGCAACCAGATTCGAGCCTTTCTTGACGAGGTTGTAGGTGTTGCCATCCGCGGAGGTCAACAGTGCGTTGTTCGCGCCATTCACGCGGATGTCCCAGCGGCCCGTGCCGCCGAACGTGGCGTCGCCGGAAAGCTTGACGATGTTGACTGCATGGATCTGGTCGGCACCGCCGCTGACGAGAGCGCCGTTGCCGCCGACACCCGCACCGGCGACGATGACCGGAACTTCGCCCAGGCCGGCGCCGTTCAAATCCAACGTGCCACCATTGGTGACCATCACTGTTCCAGATCCGAAGGCATTGTTATTGCCGACGCGCAGCGTGCCGCCCTGGACTGAGACCGTGCCAGAAAAAGCCCCGTTGCCGCCATTCAGAGCCAGCGTGCTGCTGCCCTGTTTGATGAGGGTGCCATTTCCGCCGATCTGCCCCGGTCCGGCGATCGTATAATTGTGGGTGCTGGAATTGTTCGTGATGACCAGTGGCGACACGGTCACGCCGGTGGGTATGGTGATGTTGGTCACCACCCCGGCCACCGAATCATCCAGCAACACCGAATCACCGCCGTAGAACACATCCTGCACACTGGTGGCCAGATTGAGCCAGTTGCTGGTCGTGCCAGCGTCCCAAATGGCGCTGGCAGTGGAATCCCATTTCAAGTTGGCGCCGGAACCGGTCAGCGTCACCGTGACCGGGCTGACACCCTGATTTAACGTTCCGCTCAGATGCCCGGCGGTCACCGTGGAATTGAAACTGCCGTTCTGGCTGCCGTTGAAATTGATCAAGGTGTAGGTGTTGCCCGCCTGCGGCACGCCACTGATATTCAGCGCGATGATGTTGCCATTGACGTCCAGGTCACCGCCGATGGCGAGCAGATCGTTGACCCCGTTGCCGACGGTAGTGTCGGTTGCATTCAAATCAAACGCGAGCGTGGCCCCGGATGAGAGCGTCACGGTTCCGCCCGAGGTGAAGGTCGTCGGCGTTGCGGTCGCGGCGCTTGGCTGGATCAGGCCGGCGGCATTGATCGCGCCAGCATTGGTTCCGGAACCGCCGATGGTGGTTCCGGGCGCGTTGGTCAGGGTGCCGGAAAGAACACCGTTCAGCAGGAGGGTGCCGTTGACGACCACCGCCGTGCCGCTGAAGTCATTGGAGGCCAGCACCGTCAAAACCGAGCTGCCGTTCTTGGTGAAGGTGCCGCTGCCGGAAAGCGTGTTGGGCAGCGTTACATTCCCGGAGCGGTTGATGACAAGGTTGCCGTTGTCGAGCACATTGCCCGTCGCCGGGAGGTTGCCGCTGGTGCCGCCGTTGCCAAATTGCACGGTGCCGGTATTGATGGTGATGCCGCCGGCGAAGCTGTTGCCGGAATTGGTGAACAACAGCGTGCCATTGCCATACTTGGTCAGACTGCCGGCCCCGCCTACGCCCGACCCGGAAAACGCGTAGGGCAGCGCATTGTTGCTGACCGTCATCGCGGCAGGTGAATGCGTCGCCGTCAAATTGACCGTGGTCGGTCCGGTGGCGTTATCGTCAAACAGCACACCGGCACCATCGACATAGGCCACGGTCGAAATTCCGTTCAGCCAATTGCCGCCGGCGGTGTCCCAGTTGGCTCCCGCCGCGCCTTTCCATTCCAGGGTGTTGATGTTCGTGGGGCCGCTGGTCAGCACCAAATCGATCGAGAGGTTCGCCGTGTTGTTGGAAATGTAACCTTGATACGTGCCGGGCAGATTGCTGACCCCGATGTTGAACCCGGTTCCGCCAATGCCTCCGGTATAGGCGATAAGAGGAATTTGCGTGGGATACGTGATGACGGTGGCCGGGACGGAGCTGATGTTGATGTTGTTCGTCGTGCCATTGAGATTCAAAGTGGTCACCACCACATTTGTCTGGATTCCGGAGACTGGCAATTGCAACGTCGCACCGGACAAGGTCACCGTTTTCAGCGGTGCGATCGCGGTGCCGATGGAACCCAGCAGGCTGCTAATGCCCAGCGTGCCGCCGGTCATGTTGATGTTGGCCGTGGTGTTGGCGGAGGCCAGCACGCCATTGGTGATGGTGGCGGCCAGCACCGTGCCACCGTTGATGTTCAAGGTGCCCGAACCGTAGGTCGAGCCCGCGCCATTCACAAAGAAGGACAGGCAAATCGCATTATTGACCACGAGGGTTGCCGTGCCGTTCACGTTCATGGTTCCGGGAGGAGCGCTGGAGCCGCCGGTGGCCGGGCGATAGCCCAGGTGCAAAGTGTTCACGTTGTTAGTACCGCTGCTGAAGCTGAAGGTTCCCGAACCATTGCCCGTGCCGGAACTGGAGCCGCCTTCGCCGATGCCCACGAGCATCGTATCCACCATCGCATCCAATGAACCGTTGCTGAAATCGACCGTGCCCGCGCATCCGCTGCCGGTGGTGGTTTGGTTGGAGTTATCACCGACCTTCCAAGTCGCTACGCGGCTGGAAGTGCCATTGGTGCCGCGGAAAACCGCCACGGGCGCAAGATTGGTGAACACCGGATTGAATCCGAGCAGGGCTCCGGAACCTTGTTTATCACCGCCGACCGTGATGGAGTTGACATTGATGGTGTTCATGATCCCGAGATACATCGGGACTTGAAGGCTGGAGCCGTTGCCAAGGTTTTCACCGATCTCAATCTGGCCTTGGTTGCCGGTACCGCGCGACGTGAAGCCCAGCATGTTAATGACGTTGGTCTTGGCGAGATAAAGCTGTCCTTTTTGACGGGCGACGGCGGGATTCGGCGTGTTATAGACGCCCACGGTGATGCCGCCGAGAGTGGCGTTAAAAGTGTTCAGATTGGTCAGGTTCAACGTGGCAACACAACCATTGCCGGTGTCGCCCTGGCTGACGCTCAAATTCGCGGCGGCATTGCTGACCATCAACGTTCCCGCGCCGGTGAACGCCGCGCTGACCTGGCTGTTGGGAACATCCACATCATAGCCCGCCCGCAAACCGCCCAAAACCGTGAGGGTCTGGCCCCCGCCGATCTGGGTGGTGTGATAAAATCCCGCGCCGCCGCTGGTGTTCGTGTTGGCGAACTGCAGCGAGGCAATGGTGCCGGCGAAACCGCCGTCCACGATGTTGTCCACCGTTCCCACCGCGGTCGCCGCCGTGGCGTTGTTCGTAAACACCACGTTGGTGAGCGAGTTGGGAACGACCCCTGCAGACCAGTTTCCGATGGTTGACCAGTTTTGGTTGGCACCGCCGCCGATCCAGGTTTCGGTTTGGGCCGGAGCCAGCTGGGCGGCCAAAAGGCCCAGAACAACAACGGCGGACGCTGGCAGATAAGGGTGCGTTTTTTTCATGTGTGTAGGTTTGTGGGTGGGTGGCTACTGTAAAATGTCCGAGGGATTCAAACTATCGCCCGTTCGGGTGGGGCCGGGGTGCGGACTAATTATTGTTGCCGGGATTGGTGCCGAAGGCCTGGAAAACATAGCCGTTGGCGACGAAAGGCAGATCGTGCGGGCAATCAGTGAGCGAAAATCCGAGTGCATAGTTATCCTTCGTCGGCGACGAACCAAGGTAGTTGGCTAGGGTGATTGTCGCCGGGTCCTGCCAGCGGTGAATCTCGGCATGTCCGTCCATGTACCCGAACACCGCGCTGGTCTGATGGAACGCCGCCGGCGCATCCCACCAGGTGAGCCCGGTCCAGTTGGGCGGATACATTCCGCCACCGATCGGCAATGTCCATGAGTTGTCGTTTTCAAAGACACTTCCCGAACCGCCGGTGATGGTTTGTGACCGGGGATCGTTCTCTTCCAGAAAAACGATGGCGGCCGTGGGATGCTTCACGGCCGTTTCCTTGTAGATGTGACCGTTACCGATGGAATGAGTTGACGAACTTGGCGCATTCAAACCGTTTGGCACCGAATAGCTGTCGAACGCATAGTTTTGCGACTGCCAGCGGAAGTCGGCCGGGCAGTGCAACACGTCGGGATTTTTGCAATAGGCGTAAAGGCCGCCCTGCATGAATCCCTGTTCATCCAGAAACTTGTTGAGCAAATCCGGCGAAGCGGCAATGTCGGATGGAATCGACGGTATTTTAAAGCCGGAGCCGGCGGGGGAAATGCGCCAGTCGGAAGTGGCGTCGCAATTACCGCCGACAATCTTGTCGTTGTTGTCATCAACATACATCTTCGACGCCAGCAAAAGCTGCTTCTGGTTGGTGATGCAGTTGGCGGTTTGGGCCTTGCGTTTTGCCGACGCCAGCGCTGGGAGCAGCATGGCCGCCAGGATGGCAATGATCGCGATGACTACCAGCAACTCGATCAGGGTGAACGCCGGGGTTTTATTTGTGCGCGTGAGGTGAAGTTTCATAGTTCAAGTTGTGATAAAAAAATTTATGCGTTTGTGTGATGGGGAACTTGAGTCAATGAATATAGGACGCTGCAGATTCCTAACAATCACCCGTTCGGGCGAGAGCGCGGGTGATATTTGACGGCTAACCTTGCAGGGCATTTACCCATTGCCGTTGCGTGAGTCCGCAACCTTATTTTTATTTGAAATGAACAACTGGTTGCCGCCATCCGGTTGGCGGATATACAGTTCGTTCAGCACACCATGAATAAACCGTCACTTGACAGCCTGCTGTCCGCGGCACGCCGGGCCGGCGGGTGGCTGGCTGTCGGCATGGCCTGCTTTTTTGCCGGCGTTGCGGCCGTGGCCGATTCTACGAATGACGACTGGTCGCTTCATATTTGGCAGACCGATGATGGTTTGCCGAACAACAACGTCACGAGCCTGTTGCAGACCCGCGACGGATATCTGTGGGTGGCGACGGCCGGCCATTTCGCCCGGTTTGACGGCGTGTCTTTTGAAGAACTGACTTTCAAAAACATCCTCACCAATTACACCGGTTACTCCGAGCGGGGCGGCGGGCTACTTGAGGATTCCAAGGGCGGGCTGTGGCTCACGCTGGTTCACGGCCCGGTGGTTCGCCTAAGTTCCGCCGGCGCGCAAACTTTTACGAACAATCTGCCAGACTATGTCGTGCTGGGCATGGTGGAAGATGGCGAGGGCGCGGTCTGGATCACGTACCACGGCAACGTCGTCTGCCGGATCAAGGACGGTAGTGTGGTTCGCTTCGGCGAGGCGGACGGACTCCCGGCGCGGTACGATTGTGCACTCGCGAGGGACAATCAGGGCCGCATCTGGTTCGCCAAGGACGGACAGCTGGGCATATTCCGGAACGGCCGCTTTGAAGTCCTTAACAAAACCCTCGGCCGCAATGTACGTCTGGCCGGCGCGACGGGTGATGGAATATGGGTCTGCTCCGGCCGTGAACTTTCAAAATGCGACGGCGCTGGCAATTTGAAATCCATGGGTTTCTGCAAATCAGACATCACCACCGCCGACCCTACCTGCATGATCGAGGACAAAACGGGTGCGGTGTGGATCGGTATGGCGGCCAGCGGGCTGTTCCGGTTTGGCAGCGATGGCTTTGAAAGCGTCCCCGCCTCGCACCCGTACATTTCCAGCCTGTTGCAGGACCGCGAAGGAAACCTCTGGGCGGGCACCAGTGGCGGCGGTCTTGACCGGATCCGTCCGCGCGCCTTCACCATGGAGGACAAGACGACGGGGCTGCCGTTCGGCGCCATGCAATCCATCTGTGAAGATACCCACGGCGTGATCTGGGCTACCACGCAAAACGGAATGGTGGTGTGCCGGAACAAGGCCGGCTGGCGCACGGTTTCCGATGCGACCAACTGGCCGGCATTGAAGGCCACCTGTGTCACGGCGGATCGCGCCGGGACGGTTTGGGTCGGCACCCGCAGTCACATCCTGGTCGGGGTGCATGATGGTGAGATCACCACGTGGCGGGCGGAAAACGGGTTCGACGGTCATGTTGTCCGTGGCCTGTTGACCGACACCAACGACGATCTGTGGATCATCGAGGAAGATCCGGGCATCGTGCAATGCTTGCATGGCGGAGAATTGAAAACCTTGAGCCTGCCCGAAAAGTCGGGTGTGCCGCGGGCGTCCTGTGGCGACGCGGCGGGCAATATCTGGATCGGCACCTCGAAAGGCGTCCTGTTCCGGTTGCGCGATGACGCCATCAGCGATGAGATGACCAACATCTCGGGTTCTTCCATCCGATCGCTCGCGTCCACGCCGGACGGCAGTTTATGGATCGGTTACGCCGGGCAGGGCCTAGGCCGATACAAGGATGGCGTCTTCAAGAAGATTACGTCCGCGCAGGGATTGTTTAGCGATGAGATTTCGCAGATCGTTGCCGATGACCGAGGCTGGCTGTGGTTCGGGTCCGATGGCGGGGTCTTCAAATCCCGGCTACATGAATTGAATGATGTGGCCGAGGGGCGCACGGCCAGCGTGGTTTCCGTGCATTATGGCAAGGGTAATTCGTTGCCCAGCCTGCAGGCCAGTCTCGGCTTCTCGCCCAACGTGCTGCGCAGCCGTGATGACCGATTGTGGTTTCCAGCGCTGACCGGGCTGGCGGTCGTCAACCTCGACAACCTCGGCGAAAACCTGCCACCGCCGCCGGTGCTGCTCAAACAGGTGGTGATGGACGACCGGAGCATCGCGGCCTACGGCGGATCCATCCCGGTCCGGGATGCGGTCGACCTCGCGGATCCGCGGTCCGGGTTGCAGTTGCCGCCGGGACACCGGCGGTTGGAATTTGATTTCACGGCGCTGTGTTACAGCGCCCCGGAAAATGTTCATTTCCAGTACCGGCTGGCGGGCTACGATGACGATTGGGCCGATCCGGGAACACGCCGCAGCATTGATTATTCACGTCTGGCGGCGGGTGATTACCAATTTTTAGTCCGCGCCCGGAATGGCGGCAGCCCCTGGAGTGAAACGAGCCGGGTGGACCTGTCCGTCTCGCCTTTCTTCTGGCAGACGTGGTGGTTTCGTTCTGTGGCCATTGCATTGTTCACGCTGATGGTGATCGCCATCGTACGTTACGTTTCGTTCCGGCGGCTGCACGCCAAATTGCGCACATTGGAACAGCAGGCTGCCTTGGACAAAGAACGTTCGCGCATCGCCAAGGACATCCATGATGACCTCGGCGGCAGCCTGACCCAGATCAAGCTGCTGTTTGAACTGACCCAGCGCAAGCGAAGCGAACCCGACAAGGTGGAATCGCTCGGGCAGGAAGGCCTGGCTGCAACACGCCAGATGATCAAATCCATGGATGAGATCGTCTGGGCCGTCAATCCCCGCAACGACTCACTGCCGCATCTGATCGATTACCTCGGCCAGTTTGCCATCGAGTTTCTCGCGCATTCGGACATCCGGTGCCGGGTGGATCTGCCGGACCGGCCCGTGGAGTGGGCGGTTTCACCCGAGGCCCGCCATAATTTGTTCCTGGCCGTGAAGGAGGCGCTGCACAATGTCATCCGCCACGCCGGGGCCACTGAAGTCTGGCTGCGTGTCACCGCCTCTGAAGACACGCTGACAGTTCTCATCGAGGACAACGGTCGCGGCATCGTGGGGCGGGCGAATGATGAATTTTCCAACGGCCTTTCCAACATGAACCAGCGGATGGCCGACATCGGCGGCCGTTCCCGCATTGAAAACATCACCGAGACCGGGACCCGTGTTTCCCTCATCTTTCCCAAGCCAAACGGCAAATGAGCGCAACCTCACCAATTTCCTTGCCTGACGTTTTGACAGCCGACAGGATAACCTCAATGCCCATTTCCGTTTCCATCGTGGAAGACAATCCCGGAACGCGCAACAACCTCGTCAAGCTTCTGGGCGGCGAGCCGCAACTGCGCCTGCTGCACGCCTACGCCACCGGTGAGGACGCGGTGCGCGGCATCCTGTCAGTCCAGAAGCCCGATGTGGTGGTGGTGGACATCAAGCTGCCCGGCATGAGCGGCATCGAATGCGTTGCCAAGCTCAAGGCCACGATGCCGGACCTGCGCGTGCTCATCCTCACGACCTATCAGGAATCGGATCTGATTTTTAACTGCCTGCGTGCCGGCGCAAACGGTTATCTGTTGAAAGAGATGCCGGCGGAGGAATTGATCCAGGCCATCCAGCAAGTCCACTCCGGCGGCGCCCCCATGTCCATGCAGATCGCGCGCAAGGTGGTGGCCTATTTCCATGAGATCAAAAAACCGCAGCCGGCGGGCGCCAAGCTTACGGCGCGCGAACAGGAGATTCTGGCGTTGCTGGCCAAGGGGTATCTGTACAAGGAGATCGCCGACCAACTCGGCATCAGCTTGAACACCATGAAATCGCACCAGCACGCGATTTATGAAAAACTCCACGTCCAGTCACGCACGGAGGCGACCTTGAAATTCCTCGGACAGAACCAGCCTAATATTGGACGGTGAAAAAGCACCGGGAGCTGCCGGTCGCGATTTTATTCGTCACATTGAAGGTTCCATTCGTGCCAAACACATTGGTCGCCAGCGTTGTCCATTGACCGGGTGGCAACGTCAGGTTGGTGCTGCCGAGCAGATAGTATGTGGCGCCAATAAATCCGTTTGTTCCGCTCACCACGAAATCAGTGCCGGCCACGCGTGTGCTCACGATGGCCGGATGCGGCTTTACGACCAGCGTGACGGGGGTGGTGCGCGTGCCGATGCTGCTGGAGCCCAAGACGGTCAAGCCATTGGTCAGTGAATAGATGCCCCCGGCGGCGGAGTTGGAGACCACAATCGTCAAAGTGGAAACACCGGAGCCGTTAATGATGCTGGACGGGTTAAAGATGACCGCGACGCCTTTTGGCAGGTGGCTGACCGACAGGGTGACGGTGCCGGTGAACCCGGCGAGCGGGTTCACGCTGACTGTGCAAGTGAGATTGCTGCCGGCGGCGGTGCCCTGCATCCACGGGGTGGAGATGCTAAAGTCCGCCGTGTTGTCATTGGTCGGATAAAGGCCGTTGAACCGCGCGTTTTTTACCCAGAGGATGAGTGCGTCGTAAATGGGGGTGCTGCCCTGTGATCCCTGCGCCATGTCCATGTTGGCCATGATGGCGAAGGACTGCGACCCAAAATTCGCTGCGGGCAGCCAGCCCGGGTAGATAAAATTCCGCGGGCTGTTCGGGCTGCTCGTACCGTTGACATAATACGAGATATGGTTGGTGCTGACGTTCATCACGTTCCGGAGCGTATTGGCGAAGGGAACCATGGTGGCGTTGGAAAGGCCGTAGCGTCCGCTCTCCCAGGCGCGGGTGATGCCCCAGATATCGTAGGTGGAATGCAGGGTGTTGTCCTCACTGCCACCGCTACCGGGGGCGTAGGTCCAGTTGTACGCCGGGATGCCGTTGGTGGTGTAGGGTTGCAAGGCGGCGGTGAACGTGACGATGGCTGCCTTCACGATCGCGTCGTATTCGGCCACCCGCGCCGGGCTGTCGCCGAGCAGTTGATGGCATTCTGACAGGCGCTGGAAGCCGTTGAGGAACATCATCTGCCGGTTGTAGGCATTGACGTTTTCATTCTCCGCCGTCCAGGCCGCGCTCGCTGGGGCGACGATCTGGAAATTCTGGTTGATGAACCATTTGAGCATGTAGGCGTCCTGGGTGAAATCCATCTGGGCGATGTAGGTTTGGGCACGTTTGAAATAAGTCGCGCCGTACGTGTGCGGGTCGCCGTCGGGCACCGTGGCGTTCCAAAGCCACGGGCTTTGCAGGATCAGCCGTGCGCAAAAGGCGATGTGTCCGACGATGTCGTTGTTCTCGCAGCCGGCGTAGCCGGCCTGGGTGTTGACCGAGCCGTCGCTATTGGTGGCGGGCTTGGTCAGCCAGACGGGATCGCGGCTGCCCGTCCACATGATGCTCCCGGTGTTTGTATTGTTACGCAAGGCGATGAAAGCGTCGGCGAAGGAGATCATCTCATTGAGAATCGCCGGGTCATTGGTGACTTCGTACATCAAGCCCAGCGATTCGCAGTCCATGCCGGCAGTGCCATCGGCCAGGGTGTTGTCGTACGTCTGTCCGGTGGGTGGTATCTGGCCGGCCATGAAGGTCTTGTAGGAGCTGATTTCCGTGGCCGTCACCACGCCGTTCAAACTTTGGACAGTCATGGATGCCCGGCAGGTCAGGCTGGCCGTGCTAAAGGCGAGGCTTAATCCGATCAACAATAAGATTCTCATGCAACGTCTGGTAAAACTTCCGCCTCTTTTTCTTGTCCTTATGGATTGGCTTTCATCCACATCTTGATGTTCCGATAGCGGACGTCAGAAAGGTCGCTGCCTTCGCGTGAATAGACGCCGCACTTGAAATAATATTCCCGGGGCCCGCGGCCGGGATAGGTGCCAACCAGCACATTATCCACGTAGATCTTCACCTGGCCGCCTTCGCGGGTATCGTTCTGCATCTTGAGGTTCCACCAATGGCCGATGGCGTTGGTGCTGACCAAGTCGTTGACTTTTGGCAGGTCGTGCACCTGCACCGTCACCGTGCCATCGGGGTGGGCCACGACCATCGCCACCGGGCCATGCGCCGCGTCGAACACCTGCCCAATGCAAGCGGAGGTTCCCGGACTGATCATCACGTCGCCATCGAACATGAATTCACCATCGCGGTAGTTCGCCAGCTTCATCTCCGAACGCGCGTTGGTTTTGTTTGGCGGTGGCGCATGCGGCTTGTCGGTGAAACGGATCCAGAAGTGATGGATGCCGTTCGTCGCGTCAAAGTCGTAGCGGTCGCTCATTTTCAGATCGAACGGATGTTGAATTTCATGCGTGAATGGCATGGGCTTCCACCCATCCGTCACGCCGGCGCCGGGATTGGTTCCGGCGCCGCTGACGTCATGGGTGAAACCCAACGCAAGAATGATTCCTGCGCACAACTGGGAGACAACCGGTTTCATTTCAATATTCGGACCGATTCAAAGCCTCTCATCGGGCGGCCGGGTTGTCATGTTGTACATACGTTCTATAGGTGGCCTTCGCTAGGTGTTTAATGCCCGATGAAGCGGACTTCCTTGACGATCCAGTGGTAGGAGGTGTCGGTGGTGCGAACCTGGCCGACGACGCGGGCGCCGAGTTTGCCGCTGACGGCGGTGCCGGAGAAGGAGTAGGTCTGGCCGCTGGCGGCGCTGCTGTTGGGATAGGCCGGGCTGATGGTCCAGCCGGAATCGACCCACGTGGAGCCGTCAGTGCTAAATTGCAATTTGCAGTTGGCCGTCAGGAAGCCGTCGCCGCCGCTGGTCACGGTTCCGTTGATGAAGTTCGCCGAAGAGATGGTCTTGGTACTGGACCAGGTCACACCGGCGGCTTCCCACGCATTCACCGCGTCGCCGGCGGAATCAATGTCCACATCGACCGTCAGGTTGTTGTCGTTGAGGCCGGACTGTGCCGTCCGGTTGCTGTTGGCGGTGGCGGACGTGTTGGCTTTCCAGCCATAGGCCGTCCCACCGGGGGCGATGTTGCTGTCGCCAGAACTGATGGTGTAAGTGGCGCTGGTCACACTGCTGTCCGTCATGCCGCTTTCATAAGCGATGGCCTTGAGCGTGGTGGTGGCGCTGATGTTCACGGGACTTGAATAAAGCGTGCCGGCCGTTTCGGTCGGGGTGCTGCCGTCGATGGTGTAGCGGATCGAAGCACCACCTGTAGCCGTGCTTATGGTCACGGCTTGGGCACTGGTATAGGTGCCGCCCGCCGGGCTGAACGTGGGCGCGGCGACCGTGCCACCGCCGGAACCGCCGCCGTAAACTTCGAACTCGTTGATGGTCGGGACATTCGAAGCTGAAGTCACAAACAGCCGGACATACCGGGCCGAAACGGTTGAAAACGTGACGGTCAGGTTGGTGCCGATGGTAGTCCCGGTGGCCAGGTCGGTAAAGGTGGTGCCGTCCGTGGAGGACTGGATCTTGAAGGCGGTAACACGTTGAAAGGAGATTTCCTTGATCACCACGCTGCTGTAGGTGGTGGCGGTGCCAAAATCGACGAGGAGCCATTGATTGTTCGTTTGTCCCGAAGCCGCCGACCAGCGGGTGGATGTATTGCCATCCACGGCATTTGAGGCGGCATAGGATGCGCTCCAAGTCGTGGAGGCGGTCGCAGTCTGGTTCAACGCCAGATTGTTGGTCGAACCGCCGCCGCTGGCGGCCTGAACCACCAGGCTCACAGTTGCGCTGTGTTGCAGGCCGGCACTCACCCCGGTGATGGTGACCGCATTTGTGCCTGCTGGCGTGTTGGTGGCGGTTGTCACCGTCATCGTGGAAGAACCCAGCAGGCTCACCGAGGTGGGATTGAAGCTCGCACCCGCACCGGTTGGGAGGCCGGCCGCGCTGAAAGTGACGGTGCCCCCGAAACCGTTGATGTTCCCGACGTTCACCGTGTAATTGGTGGTGCCTCCCGCGATAACGCTTTGCGACGAGGGTGAGGCCGAGATTGAGAAATCATTGAACGAGAGCGTGACGCTCGTCGTGTTCGTCAGAGTTCCGCTGATGCCGGTGATGATCAGCGGGTAATCCCCATTCGGCGTGTTCGTGGCTGTGGTGATATTCAGCGTCGATGAACCGGCGCCGCCGGTGATGGACGCGGGGTTAAAGCTGCCGCTAGCGTGCGCCGGCAACCCGCTCACGCTCAGCGCCACCATGCCACTGAAGCCGTTAAGACTGACGACCGTCACGGAGTAGCTGGTGTTGCCGCCGATGACGATGTTTTGTGAGGAAGGCGTCGTAGTCATCGAGAAGTTTGACACGGCGAGATTGGTGATCACCAGGGTGACGGGTGCCGTGCGCGTGAGGCCGCTACCTGTGCCGCTGATGGTGGCGGCATAAACACCGCTGGCCGCAGAACCGGACGCAGTGAGGGTGAGCGTCGAATTCGGCGGGCTGCTAAAACTGGCCGTCACACCGCCGGGCAGTCCGCTCATGCTCAGGGTGACGCCGCTGGCGGCGAACCCGGCGAGCGAGTTGACGGTGACCGGAAAATTCGAGGAACTGCCAGACGTCAAGTTTTCCACCCACGGTGTGGTCAGTGAAAAATCCGGGGTATCGGTGTTGCTGGCAAAGAATCCGCGGGCACGGGCATTCTTCACCCACAGGATTTGCGCGTCATAGATGGGCGTGCTGCCCTGCGAGCCCTGCGAGATGTCGGCGTTGGCCATCGTCGCAAAGATTTGCGGATCGTGCGCCGCCACACCCATCCATTGCGCATAGATATAGTTGCGGGTGGTGCTGGTGTCACCATTCACCCATTCGGCAAACGTGTAGGTGGTGCCGGCCTGGTAGATGATGTAACGCAAGGTTTCGGCAAACGGACGCAACAGTGGTTGCGTCATCCCGTATTTGCCCGCGACATACGCGCGGCTCAGGCCCCACATGTCCCACGCCGCGTGACCGTTCATTTCTTCATTGCCTCC
>DATHQS010000142.1:0-14936 GCA_035482455.1 Candidatus Acidiferrales bacterium
AACGCGCACGACTGGCCGCTCGGCACAGCCACGTCAAGCGGCTGTGTGAGGATCGTCGGCGGGCCGGTGATCTGGGTCACCGATCCTGTGACCGAGATCGAAGAAACATCCATGCAATTGGTCGGACCGGTGGCGCCGGCACGATAGCCGAAGGCCAGGGCGTCAAAACCGCCGGTCAGGTAGGTGGTGTTCGTGGCTATGCCACCAAAGGTTACAATCAACGTGCCGCTCGTATTGGGACCGGAATAAAGGCTGTTCGTGATGGCCAGGCTGGCCGTGTCACTCAGCGTGATGTTGAGCACTTCCGTATACGTCGCGCCCGTGGTCAACGTCACTGCCGGCGTGGTCACCGTCGAGCCAACCGTTGTCTGGCCCGTGTAGCTGCTGCTGGTGCTTCCGCTGGTGATAAGGTCTTGATCGTTGTTGGCGGTGGGCGTCTGTGCCGGCCGCGTCATGATCCGTGACGCCGCCCCGTTATAATTGATCTGCCCCACGTACCCGGCCCAGTTTTGAACCCCACCCACCGCCTGCCCGGTATTCCCGGTGGTGGCCGTGCCATTTAAACCGCTGGCAAACGGTTTGACCTGCCCGCTGTTATACAGTCCAAAGCCCAGTTGCCCGGCCCCAACCAACAGGCCGGACGTATTCGTGAACGTAATGGTCATCTGGATAAAATCCCCCGGCTCAGTCAATGCCACCGGATTCGTGGCAAACAATGCCTCCTCTTCAAAACTCCCGCTGCTTGACGAAGCGATGCCGAATCTCAGGTCGTTGGCGGTTAGGATCGGGGGATTGGGCGCCCATGTCTTGGAGGAAACGGTCTCGTAGGCCGTGGCATTCGTCGTCGGGTTGGCCGGTGATGCGGAATTAACGGTGCTGCTGTTGGTAAAATTGTCCGCAAACGCAAAACTTATTAGCTGCCCAAATGCGACCGGTGTTGCGGCAACCAAAAGCAATGCTGACAAGATTACACGACAATGGATGTTTTTCATGGGGATTGGTATTGGGAACTTTGGGTTAAAAAACCATCGCTGCATTAAACTTAAACTGTAATTTCTGCGTATGAAACGGACGCATCAAGGCTCGAAAGCATTTACAATGATACGGTAACCATCGGGGTCCACACCGGCTGCCGGCCACAAATTAGGATCAAAAGGTTGATACGAACCTTTCTGGCTATGTCCTTTAATCGAAACAAAGTTCACATGGCCGTCGGTGAATAGCACATTCATTCCCGCAGGGTTGGCGCCTGTTTTATGGAGAATATTTGCGTATGTGTCCAACGTGTCACAGGCGATGCATTTGGCAGGATCCGTTTGGGAAACCTTCAGGGGTACCAGCGTTGTGATCGCCGATTCTGCCGGATCGCTCGGATTTGGACTGATGAAAGTTTGTTTTGAATAATTCTGCACTGGCAAGCTCGGGCCGCCATAGGTGCCCGAAGCAGCACCCAGCGTTTTTGACTGCGCATAGTAGCTGTAACTGCAACGAATATAAGCGTTGCCATTCCAGCCCGGAAGAAGGGTCGCTTCGTCGGGTGGAACCGAGGGCCATGCGTACCCTGCCTCCTCATAGGATCCAAACGCATAAATCCCGGTCAACACTGAAGGACAATAAAAAGTCTTCCCGTTCGGCACCTCTTTATCAAAAAAAAGCGATCCGAGCCCGTAGGGTCCTTGGGTCACTCCACCGGTCGCCACGCTCTTCCCAGCGCCGGAGTATCGCATAACCTCATGAGTTTCCCACGCGTTTCCGCCGCTGACCCAGCCTGACGGTGGAAAATAATCCGAATGGTCGCCCGCATACATATTGAGTCCCAGTCCAATCTGCCTCAAGTTGCTCGTGCAGGAAGCCCGGTAAGCCTTTTGCTTGGCGCTGGCCAGCGCCGGCAACAGCATCGCCGCCAAAATGGCGATGATGGCGATCACCACCAGAAGTTCGATCAGCGTGAAACCACGGTTCGGTTTGGAGTTTGAAATCATAGGTTGAAAAGCGGAACGAGGCCGCCGGTTGTGGCTGAATTGATTCATGGGTATTTCCATTTAACACTAACACCGGATGGTCTTCTGTCATCCTTCACGTTTTGCAAAAACATGTGAAAAAAAGGCACCCGGCTTAAACCAATTATTAGCCCGCCTGCACAATCCTCTGATTCGAAAAGCCCCCGTAAAATCACGCTTTGGAATAAAATGCACCCGCCGCGGTTAAAGCTTGCTTGTCTCCCCAATGCCCTTTAGTAGTAATTTCCATCATTATCCCATGGCCAAGAAACAAAAGCGCGTCCTCCTCGCCCTCGGCTGGTACGATTACCGCCTCCACAAGGGCATTGAAAAATATGCACAGGAGCATGGCTGGCATCTCTACGCCGATTACACCCGCGAGAAGGTCATCCCCTGGGGCTGGGAAGGCGACGGGATCCTCGCCTGGCTCGGCGCCGGCGATGACCTCGCCGATTTCGTCAAGTCCTCCGACCTGCCCACCGTCGATTTCAGCTACCGCCGTCCGCACCTGAAATTTCCCCGCGTCCTCGAGGATCACGCCCACGCCGCCAAGATCGCCGCCGAACATTTCCTCACGCGCGGCTTCACCAATTTTTGTTTCTACAGCGACGCCAACAACTGGTCCTATGAAGAACGCGGCCAGGGCTTCATCAAGGCGCTGGGCGATACCGGCCACAACTGCGCCTGGCTCCGCTGGCTGGAATCCCCCGCCTACGCCACCGGCAAGCAGGAATGGCAACGCAAGCGCAAATGGCTCGCCACGCAGATGAAGCAGTCCGCCAAACCGCTCGCCGTCTTCGCCGCCAACGACCAGCAGGCCCTCGACGTCCTTGAATCCTGCGAAAGCGTCGGCATCAAGATCCCCGAGGAGGTCGCCATCCTCGGCTCCGAATCCTATCTTCTCGCGCCCGACGCCATGCACACGCCCATCTCCAGCGTGGATACCAATCTGGAAGTCCTGGGCTTTCGTGGCGCTGAACTGCTCGACCACCTCATGAACGGCGGCAAACCGCCCACCGAGCCCGTCCGCGTACCTGCCGCCGGCGTCATCGTCCGCAAAAGCAGCGACATCCTCACCATCAAGCACCAGGGCGTCGCCCGCAGCCTCCGCCACATCTGGGAACACGGCCACGAGCCCATTTGCATCAAGGATCTCGTCACTGTTTCCGCCATGTCCCGCCGCGGCCTCCACAAGGCCTTCCTCGAACATCTCGGCCGCACCCCGGGCCACGAACTCCAGCGTGTCCGCATCGAACGCGCCAAAAAATTCCTCGCCCGCACCGACCAGAAGGTCGAGACCATCGCCCTCGACTGCGGCTACCAGAGCATCAACAGCTTCTGCGTCGCCTTCAAACGCGCCACCGGCATGTCCGCCAAGAAATTCCGCGAAAAAATGCGCCAGTGATTCGATGGGTGGTGGAAACTGTCGCGCTGCGACAGTTTATGGCTGCACAGCAGCCACTTTGTAGTGCGATATTCCCTTCACCGTCGCATCATCGCACGTCTGTCGAAAATTGTAATCCGCAAATCTCGTCCATTCGTCATTCGGATTTCGTCGTCGCTCTGGTATCCCTCACATTTCCCAAGCTTGCCTCCCCTTCCAACCCACCGGCATAATCCGCCCGTGAACGAAAAATTTGACGCCGCCCTCCGCCGCTTCGATGCGGAGAATTCCCGCGATCCGAATTTGGAAGCCGGCCAGCCGCGCGAACTCCTCTACGCGCAGCGCCTCACGGACTGGGTATTGAAACTATCCCCCAACGCCTCCGAGGTGCTCCGCCTTGCCGCCCGCTGCCAGCACATCTGCCGCTGGGAAAGCCCGCGCGAAAATTACCCCATGACCCGGCCCGGCTATCTGAAGTGGCGCGCCGACCTCAAAAAATTTCACGCCGAAAAATCCGGCGCCATCCTCCGCGAAGTCGGCTATGACGATGCGACCATCCATCGCGTGCAGGATTTGAACCTCAAGAAAAATTTCCCCGCCGATGCCGAGGTGCGTATCCTTGAAGACGCCCTGTGCCTCGTCTTCCTGGAATTTCAGTTCGCCGCCCTCGCCGCCAAAAGCGATGATGACAAGATGATCAACGCTCTCCGCAAATCCTGGGAAAAGATGACCGAAGCCGCCCGCGCCGAGGCCCTCAAATTGAATTACGGCCCGCGCGAAAAAAACCTCATCGAACGCGCCCTCGCCGCCTGATTCCGTGCCACCAACACCCGACCAAAACATCCCGCTCGCCGTCGATCTTGACGGCACGCTCATCCGCACCGACATGATGTGGGAGTCGCTCGCGCAATTGCTGCGGCGAAACGTCTTCGCCATCTTTCAGATCCTGTTCTGGTGGACCCGCGGCCGCGCATATCTGAAGCAAAAACTCGCCGCGCGCGTAAAAATCGATCCCGCCACCCTGCCCTATAACGAAAAATTTCTCGCCTGGCTCCACGAAGAAAAAAAATCCGGTCGCAAGCTCATCCTCGCCACCGCTTCCGACCTGAAGATGACGCAGCCCATCGCGGACCACGTCGGCCTTTTCGATGAAGTCCTTGCCAGCAACGGCGCGGTCAATCTCCGCAGCGAAAACAAGCTCCGCGCCCTCACTGAAAAGTTTGGCGCCCGCGGCTTTGATTACGCCGGCAATTCCTCCGCCGATTACGCCGTCTGGCGCGGTTCCCGCCAGGCCGTCGTCGTTAACGCCAGCCCCGGTGTGTTGAAGCAGGCCGCCGGTTGCACCACGTTTGGCCCCGTGTTCTGCGAAAACTTTTCGCATCTCGCCGTCGCCCGAAGCGTTTGCAACGAACTGTTCTGGCGTAGCGGCTACCTCTTCGCCATCGTCGCCGGATTGCTGCTCGCGTGCGCATTTCCCAAGCTTAGCCTCGCCGGTTTCGCCTGGGTCGCCCCTGCCCTGCTCATGTTCGCCGCCACCGGCAAATCCCGTTACGACGCCTTTTGCGTTGGCTACCTCGCCGGATTCACCTTCTGGCTCGCATCACTTTACTGGCTCCTGTTCATCCCCGTCACCGGCCTGCCCATCCTTGGCTGGATCCTGCTCGCCGCCTACCTCGCGCTGTTCACCGGCACCTGGACCTGGCTCATCACTCATCGTTCATCACCTGACACTTTGTCGTGGACCCGACGTGTTCTGTGGACGCTCAGTGCCGCCGCCGCCTGGGTCGCGCTCGAAATGATCCGTGCCCGGTTCCTCGGCGGCTTCCCTTGGAGCTTCCTCGGCGTCTCACAATACCAGCTCGTCCCGCTCATCCAGCTCGCGTCCATCACCGGCGTCTATGGCGTGTCATTTCTTGTCGTCTGGTTTTCTCTCGCCCTGTTCTGTGCCGCGCAGATGATTTTGAAGAACCCCGCCAAACGCCATGGCTGGCAGGCGGAAATCGTTCTTCCTCTGGTCGTCGTCATTTTGTGTTTCACCGCCGGCCTGTTCCGGATGAACCATGCTGTTGCGGCCCAGGACTCCATGCGCGTCACGCTGATCCAGCCCGGCATCCCGCAAACCGTCATGTGGGATCCCCGTGAAAACGAACGCAGCTTCCGGCAATTCCTCGCCCTGAACGAAGCCGCCCTCACCAACGAACCCGACCTCGTCGTCTGGCCGGAATCCGCCGTGCCCGAGATGAGCGAGGAAAACTGCCGCACCATCAGCGCCTTTGCCCGCCAGCATCATGTCTGGCTCATCCTCAACGGCGAGGACGTGAGCACCAGCAAGACCGAAACCAATTATTTCAACGCCGCTTTTCTCGTGAACCCGCAGGGCGAACTCACCCGCACCTATCACAAGCAAAAGCTCGTCATCTTCGGCGAATACGTCCCCCTCGTGCACTGGTTGCCTTTCTTGCAATGGTTCACCCCCATTGTCGGCGGCTGGACTGAAGGCACCAATTCCGTGACCTTCCCTTTGGATGGATTGAACCTTCAGTCCCGCACCGGATCCGATGCGACTAATAAAGTCATCACCATCGGTTCCGCCACTCCGCCTCGCCACTCCGCCAAGACCGCCGTCCTTATCTGCTTTGAAGACAGCTTCGCTCCCGTCACCCGCGAAGCCGCGCAGGACGACCTCGATTTTCTCATCAACCTCACCAACGACGGCTGGTTTGGCGACACCTCCGAACAATGGCAGCACATGGCCAACTCCGTCTTCCGCTGCGTCGAGAACGGCCTCCCGTTGCTCCGTTGCTCCAATAACGGCATCACCTGCAGCATCAACGGCTACGGCCGCGTGGAAACCATCTTTCGCAACGCCAAAAATAATGAATATCAGGCCGGCGTTCTCACCTTGGAAGTCCCCCTGCTGCAACCCTCTGAAAAATCCGCCGCCACCTTCTACAACCGCCACGGCGACTGGTTCGGCTGGGGCTGCGTGGGCGTGGCCGGCCTGCTGCTTTGCCGGAAAATGTTCACACACTACCGTTAATTGCAGTTATTTTTTATGGTAATATAACACGCGGATTAATGCCGCCAGCGCCAGCCCCGAAGCGAGGGCAAAAGCCACGGTGAACACCAAAATTTTGGCGCTCTTCCGCTGTTCCCAATCTTGCTGGCGCGAAAAGCACAGCCGCCCAAGCAAATTGTATATCATGTGCATGGCCTTCAACCGGCTCGCTGAAACTCCCCCGAAAATTTATTTGGGCGATGAAGACATTACCACCGTCGCCCGCGACGTTAAAGGAAGCCGGAACGCTTTGTCTCCCCGCCGCCGCGCCCCGGCCAACGATGTCTTCTCCGTTATGCTTGATGGCGGCTAAATCATTGCGGCGCCGGCAACAGCGGCGCCGGTGCAAAAATTTCTTCCCCCACCTCCATGGACCGCGCCTCCGTGTAATCATCCACAAACTTCACATCCACCGCCTCGAACTGCTCGATCAATTCATCCATCTCATTCACCAGAATCCGCTCCCCCACCTCCAGTTCCAGGGCGATGCCTTTGGCCACCGTATTGAACACGCCGAGGGCCGGTTGCAAACGCCGGATGTTTTCGATGCAGATGCAAAAATCCGTGAAGGCATCCTCAAACGCCTCCGAGCGCTGCCACACCGACGGCTTGGCGTCGCAGACCGCTTTCACCGCCAGGTACATTTTCAACTTGCTTGGAACCAAATCTCCCATGTGACCATCTTAAAATAGAACATCCAAATAACCAGCGACGTTCAGGTGAAGAATCCGTGTCAATCGTGTGAAGACCGTTCCGGCAGGTAAATTGAGGAAGGCGCCGGCAAACCGTAAAATTATTTCAACAACGCCTCCGCGTGCTTCCGCGCCGCCTCGCTCTGCCCTCCGAGCATCCGCGCCAGTTCTGTGACACGCGTTTTCCGGTCCAGCAGTTTGATCTCTGAAATCGTCCGCCCCGCCGTCACCTGCTTGGTCACGACGTAATGCGCGTCCGCCGGCGCCGCGACCTGTGGCAGATGCGTGATGCACAGCACCTGGCGCTTGGCCGCGATCTGTTTCATCTTCTCGCCCACCGCATTCGCCGTCTCGCCGCCCACATTCGCGTCCACCTCGTCAAAAATCAAAACCGGAATCTCATCTTCCGCCGCCAGCACCGTTTTGAGCGCCAGCATCACCCGCGCCATTTCACCCGATGATGCGATCGCCCGCAGCGCCTTTGCCGGCTCGCCTAAGTTGGGCGCAAATTGAAATTCGATCACATCCAAGCCCGTGGCCGCCGGCTCTGTCGCCGCAGTCAGCGCCACGTCAAACTTCCCCTGCTTGAATCCCAGATCTTCCAACTGCTTGCTCACCGCCTTGGCCAGTTGAGGAATCACCTTCTTGCGCGCGGCCGAGAGTTTTTTGCCTGCGCCTAAAATCTCCGCCCCTAGCTTTTCCAGCGTCGCGTTGATGCGGGCCAGTTCGGCGTCGCGGGATTCCAGCGCCTGCAATTTCTGTTTTGCCCCGTCACCGAAAGCCATGACCTCCGTCAACGTCGCGCCGTACTTGCGTTTCAAGGTCTGCAGCAGGTTCAACCGTTCCTCCAGTTCCACCAAACGCGCGGGATCCACGTCCACCTTGTCCGCATAATGCGAAATGGCCGATTGCAATTCCCGCAACGTCTCGCTGGCCTGTCCGTGCAACTCCGCCAAGTTCGCCGCCCCGGCATCCACGCGCTGAAGTTCCGCCAGCACGCGCCCGACCGCGCCCGACTGCGTCAGCAGCGAGTTCTCGCTCTCGCTCAATACATCCAGCGCCGCCTGGCTCAGTTGCAACAGCTTCGCCACATTGCTCGCGCGATGAAACTCCGCCTCAACCTCCTCATCCTCGCCCGCCTTCAAACGCGCTGTCGTGATCTCCTGTACCTGAAAGCGCAACAGGTCCAGTTGCTGCGCGTAAGTCTTTTCATCCACAATCAGCCCGGATTTTTCCGCTTCCAATCCGGCGCGGCGGCGGATGAGCCCGCCAAATTCTTCCCGTGCCTGCTCCAGGCCGCCGAATGCGTCCAAGATCGCCAGTTGCTTGGCGGCATGCAGCAGCGACTGGTGATCGTGCGGCCCGTGCATGTCCACCAGCCATTCGCCGATGCTCCCCAGCGTGGCCAGCGTCGTGGGCGAACCGTTGATGAACTGCCGGTTGGTCCCGGTGGCGGTAAAAGTCCGTTTCAGCACCAATTGATGTTCCTCGCACGGCTCCAAGCCGTTCTCCTCCAGAAAACCTTTCAACGGCGCGCGCAACTTTTTCACGTCGAACACCGCCTCCACCAAGCAGCTCTCTTCGCCGCTGCGGATAAGCGTGCGGTCCGCGCGTTCGCCCAGCACCAGGTTCAATGCGCCCAAAATGATGGACTTGCCCGCGCCGGTCTCGCCCGTGATGACGTTGCACCCCGGCTGGAGTTCCAGCGTGAGGTCGCTCACCAGGGCTAAGTTTTTGATGCGCAGGGTCGTTAACATTTGTTGATGGCGACACAAATTTGCGGATTGCGGAAATTTCGGCAAACAGAAAAGCAAAAGAATGCGTCTTTCCTTAATTCCCGTTGAAATACCGCGCCTTATGTTCTAGGTTCACGCGAATTATCAGCCAGCGAACCATGAAGCCGTTCCTTTCCAGCCACCGCCGGGATTTGTTCCCTTCGCCGCGCCGTGCTTTCACCCTGATCGAATTGCTCGTCGTCATCGCCATTATCGCCATTCTGGCGGCCATGCTGTTGCCGGCCCTGTCCCGGGCCAAATCCCGGGCCACCAGCACGGCCTGCCTGAGCAACCTGCGCCAGAACAACCTCTCCTCCATCATGTTCGCCGGGGATAACAACGATTCCATTTCACCCTTCCTCGGCGGCGGCGGCTTTTGGGGTGAACTCGTCCCCGGCAACATGAACACCGCCATCAACGCGGCCGGCCTCTTGAATTTGGCCCAAGCCTACGTGGAAAATGAGTTCCGCACCAACAATCCCCTCTTCCCCTTCGGCCCCAATACCGCCTTGATGCATTGCCCCGGCGACCAGCGTTACGCGACCGGCTCCTTGGGCAACGGCTGGGCATACGACAGCTATTCCCGCATGGAAAATTTCAACGGCGACCCGATACCTGCGGGAGGTGCCGCCTATTATGGCTGTGGGAATGTCTGCAAAAAATACGCCGACGCCAAGACACCCTCCGATACTTTTGTCTTCATCGAAGCCTCCGACTGGCGCGGTTGCAACAATAGCAGCTTTTACGTCCGCTGGACTCTTGGCTCGCCAGGTTCTTTCACCTGGGTCGATCCGCCGGCACAATTCCATGGCAATGTCAGCAACTTCGCCCTGGCGGATGGCCACACCGACCGCCATCACTGGAGCGACGGCCGCCTCGTCACCAGCGGCCTGAACATCGCCCGCGGCGTGAACCCCGGCGTCTTTACCGGCCCCTCCTCGGGCTTGGACTACGATTTCATCCACGACAACTACCGCTTCCCCGGCTGGCAGTGAACCGCGCCCTTATGCGTTCGTGCTCAGCTTGAACGCCAGCGCCCCCGCCGCCGCCAGTGAGAACAGGTTTGCCTTGTTCCAAAATAGCAGCAGGAAAACCAGCTTAAAAGTGCTGTCGTCCGACTGCTGCTCCTCCTTGGTCATGGACGTTTTAATATCATTCTTTTCTTCAAACTGCTGCTTGGTGAGCGTGCCATTCGCGAGGTTTTTGTACTCCGGCAGTTGCACTTCACGGAAATTCTTCACGTCCTCATCCGAAATCGAGCCGGGTGAAACCTTGTCGCCGTCTTTCGCGGCTTCCTTGACCAGATACGCCCGGATCTCCGCATCCGATCCCGTCGGAATCGCTTGCATCACGTTGTTGGCTTCGTTCACGGCATTCGCATAAGCCGCCTGCGCGCTTTTCAAGCGCTCGGCTTCGCCCTCATGCCACCAGCCAAACGCCACCGCGTATTGCGCGCCGATGATCCCCGTCACCACCAGCACCGCGGTGATGCCGCCCAGTTCCTTGCTCCCCTCACCCTTGCCCATCAGTTCCGCCAGCCAACCCGCCAGACCACCGACCCCGACTGCCAGCAACTTGTAGTGCAGATCGGTATATTTGAATAACAGGAAATAAATCAGCACCCCCACCACCGTGCCGATTAAGCCACCGAGCAGGCCCATTCCGAAACTCGATTTTCTATCCGGCTTGGCCGCCTCCGCCACGGCGAAAGGCCGTTTCGAACCGATGGCCGGCGGCGCATCTGCAACTGATGGCGATGCCGCGACCGCTGTCACCGACGCAGGCGCAGGTTCTGCGTGGGCCCGGTTGATACGCAGCCCGGCAGCCATTGGCGCGACGGGAGGCGGAGGTGGCGGGGGCGGAGGTGCAGCGATATTTGGCGCGACTTGCGGGGGTGCACTGGCGGATGGCGGCGGCGGCACAAACCGGTAAATTTCCGCCAGCCGCATGTTCGCGGTCATCGTCCCGTCCGCCTGGCACACCGGGCAATTCACCGTGAACGGCATCCGGCCGCCCACCGGCTCCACGTCGAACTTATATTTTTGGCCGCACTGGCAGACGATTTTGAGCTCCATGATAGTTTCTCAAACTCCCGCGCACGGCCGGGTGGTTGGTGGTGGCGACTTTAGGGCGCGCCCCCAAAATAATCAAGGCCGGGTTGAAACAGCCATATTTGCATCTCCATTCAAGTTTTTCTGGATACAGACAAAAGAAGCTGTTAAATAAACAGTCCAATTAGAAAGGGTTCCAGGTGAAAACAAAAATTTTACTCACGTCTTTGCTGGCACTGGGCTTGATGCCAGCACTATCGCAAACGCCATTCAACACCGGATTGACTGAGGATACAAACATTCTCAATCAGATACCTACGGACAAAAGCTGGGAGTCTCAAACCGAGCACAAACAGTGGGCCGAACAGCAAAAGGCGATTGATGACACACAGGCCGAGGGGGAGACTTTGATCTCGAGTATTAAAAATGACATCTCTCTCAAATCGCTGGCCGCCACAAATTCAGAAACGGAATATGAAACCTTGAGAAAACACATTCTGGATCTGAAAAAAATTGTTCCTCGCGATCCTTGGCGCGAGATATACGGTGAAACGAAATATGTAAACTCACCAAGGTCTGGGTTTGTCAAATTTAACGGTCAAATACTGGAAGTCGCTCAAGATGGAATCCGGGTGTTGGGCCAAATTGGCGAGACGAAAGAAAATGTGGAGTATTTTGTGATAAATTTTCCATATCCGTTTAAAGCGGGGGAAAGCGTTGACCCGACAAAAGTTTATACTGCCCTTCAAGATGGAGAGTTTAGCTTCATTACCGAGGACGGGTATGCCAAAAAAATTCTGAAGTTAAATTACGGCAAGCCATGTATCAGGCCAGCCAATGCGGCCACTGTTGAGCTGACAGCACTTCGACTTAACTCCGAAGACGAGTCTCAGATGTCATCCCTCGAATTAAAAGCAAAGGAAGATTTGGAAAGTGTAACCGCCGCTCAACAACTTCTTAAAAAAACGCAGGGAGATTTTGCATCAATTCGGAAATCTGCGGTAGAAAAATTAACGTCGGATAAAGAAAACACGTTAAGAGCCACGCTAGAAAAAGCTGATAAAAACGAACCCACCGCCTTGCGCCGCATGGGTGAACGCTACCGCGACGGAGACGGTGTAGAACAAAATACCCGCACCGCGTATGGATACTATCAAAAGGCTGAGAAAGCGCTTCAAGCGGCGGTTGATAACGAGAACGAAGAAGCGAAATTAAAACAAGAGGAGTTTTTGAAGGCAAAGCTTCTGCAAAACATCAATTTGGCCGATAAAAATGACAATGTGTATAGCATGTTGTATCTGAGCAGATGCTACAGCAATGGAATTGGTACAGGTAAAGACTTTGTTAAGGCAAAAGAATATTACGACAAAGCCGTGAGCACTGGCCTACCAAAACGCCCAAATGAAGCTCTTTATTAAAACAACCACTGCAAGCCACATTTATGAGCGAGCCAAATGACATTCCCAATTACATCAAGTGCTCTTGTCGGCATTGTAACGGCCACATAAAAATCGACGCCAATCAACTCCGACCAGGAGAAACTAGGCAGGTTGAATGCCCTCATTGCCATCTTGAAACAACCGTATTTCTGCCCTTAGACGACAGCAAAAAAGATCAACCCCTTAAAATCCAAAAGAGTTCAAAAATCGAACTCTTTTTGTTCGAGTTGACCAGATATCCCACGGTGTTTTTAGCGCTTTTGGTGCTCGCGGCGCTGATATCAACTGCATACCTCACGTTGCGAACTCAAATCCCGCAAAAACCGTTGCCTCCACCGGTCATATCTTATGCCTCCGTTATGCCACCAGAGACTATCACATCAAGATATGAAAGTGCCTCTGTTCCATCCGAACCTAAAATGGCCGCGAAAAAGGCCTTTCCACAACCGGTGACCGATTTCCTTTTAAACCATGTCGGTTTCAGCCTTAAAGAATGGCTTGATCAGGTAAAACCTACAGAACGGGAGGCGTTTCTGGCAAATCTCGCTGCAATTTTACAAACCGCAAACAATAAGAGCTTGTCCGACACTCAATTAAAAGAGGTTGTAAAGAACTATGCAGAATTATGGCTTGCTTCCGTGAAAGAGCAGGCCGAATTGCAAATAAAAATCGATGGCGAGAAGCAACGTCATTTCGAGGTTTTAGTCTGTGTTGGCTTTGGACTCCTGATGACGTTAATGGTTCTCTGCTTGATTCTGGTTTTGCTGGCAATTGAACGAAATACGCGTTTGTTGTTGAAGAATTCTTGATTTGCCCATTAAAAACGGCCCATTTTCCGGATGGAAGCAATTGTGCCCTGACAAATTGCTTTTGCTTTCACCGTTCGCCGTTTAATTTGCCCGCTCGTAAATGGCCTTGAAACTGTTCAACACCTTGACGCGCTCCGTGCAGGAGTTTGCGCCGCTCGACCCGTCCTCCAAAAAAGTCGGTCTCTACTGCTGCGGCCCCACCGTCTACGACTACGCGCACATTGGCAACTGGCGCACGTTCGTCTTTGCGGACCTCGTCCGCCGCACGCTCGAATTCTCCGGCTACACCGTCCAGCACGTCATGAACATCACCGACGTGGAGGACAAGATCATCAAGCGCGTTCGCGAGAACAAAACCACCCTGCGCGAATTCACCGGACCGTTCGAAACCGCCTTCCTCGATGACTTGAAGGCCCTCGGCTGCCGCGAACCCCACCAGAAACCGCGCGCCACGGAACATATTCCCGAGATCATCGCGCTCATCGAAAAACTTGTTGCCCGCGGCGTCGCCTACAAGGCCGCCGATGGCTCCGTCTATTTCTCCATCGATAAATATCGCGGCTGCGGCTGCACCTACGGCCAGTTGCTCAAGCTGAACCTGGACGAGATGCGCACCGGTGAACGCGTCGCCTCGGATGAATACGAAAAGGAATCCGTCGCCGACTTCGCCCTGTGGAAAGCCCGCGTGCCAGACGATGGCGACGTCTTCTGGCCCAGCCCGTTCGGTGAAGGCCGCCCCGGCTGGCATATCGAGTGCAGCGCCATGAGCATCAAGGCGCTCGGCGAAACCTTTGACCTCCACCTCGGCGGCGAGGACCTGAAATTTCCCCATCACGAGGATGAGATCGCCCAAAGCGAAGGTGCCACCGGCAAGCCGTTTGTGAAACACTGGCTGCACGGCTCGCACCTGCTCGTCGAGGGCAAGAAGATGAGCAAGTCGCTCGGAAATTATTTCACCCTGCGCGACCTCATCGCCAAGGGCTCCACGGGCCGCGAAGTCCGCTACCTCCTGCTCACCGCGCATTACCGCGAGACATTCAACTTCACGCTCGACGGCCTGGCTGGTGCCAAGGCAGCCCTCGGACGCATTGATGAATGCGTGGGCAAGCTGCGCGAATTGGCCGGTAGCACCACCGCCGCGCCCGAGGCAAAATTTGTGGAGCAATTCTCCGCCGCGCTGGCTGATGACCTGAACATCTCCGCCGCGTGGGCGTCTGTATTTGAGTGGGTGCGAGAGACCAACAAGCGCATCGCCGAAAACTCCCTATCCGCCAGCGACGCCGCTGCTGCCGTGGCCGCGTGGGACAAGGTGGATTCCGTCCTCGGCGTCGGCGGCAAAGCCGAGTCCGACGTCCCTGCCGAAATCCTCGCCCTCGCCGAGGAACGTACCGCCGCCAAGAAGGCGAAGGATTTTAAGCGCTCTGACGCCATCCGCGACGAGTTAAAAGCCAAAGGCTGGGTGATTGAGGACACGCCCAAGGGAATCAAATTGAAAAAGATTTGATTTACACCGCATCGCGTAAATCGTAAATCGCAATTCGTAAATGACAAAAGGTCTGTTCATCTCATTCGAAGGCACCGAAGGTTGCGGCAAGTCCACGCAGGTCCGGCTGCTCGCCGAGCGCCTGCACTCGCTGGGTCACCGCGTAAAAACCTTGCGTGAGCCGGGCGGCACGCCCATCGGCGAGGAGATCCGGCACACCCTCAAGCACAGCAAATCCAACCATG
>DATHQS010000143.1:0-2559 GCA_035482455.1 Candidatus Acidiferrales bacterium
TCGTGGCCGCCCACGTAATCGTGGGCCACGGCGCTGCCATTTGTTTCGTCGAGACGCCAGTACGCCACTGGATTATCCGCCAGAATTGTTTGCGCGTAGGACGACGTGGGAGCGGGAATCACCGATAGGCTGACTGGTGAAGTGTTCGTATGGCCAAATTGGTTCGAGATCGTGCAAGTGTAGGTTCCCGAATCCGCCAGGGTGAGCGAGCTTCGGGTGTAGGTGGAGTTGGTGGCGCCAGGAACAATAACGCCGCCGTTGAACCACTGGTAGGAAAGCGGCTGGAAACCACCCACCGGCACTTGATAGCTGATTGGTGTGCCGGTGTAACGCACAGCCGTGGGTGGTTGCGGCTCTTGGAATACTTGCGGCGGACCCGAATTCAAGGTTTGCGACAACAAGCCATAAACGTCCAGATTGCCGGAAAAAGTGGCCAGGTATACTTTCCCATTCCAAATAGTCGGCGGCACGTATTTGGCAAAGGATCCGACCGAATCGCGTGCGCCCAGTTGCTCAGAATTCCAGAGTTCGTTGGCGACATTTTCCGCGTCGTATGCATGCAAAATGCCCGGGCGGGTGTTGGGATTGGCATCACCACTGAGTTGAACAGCTGCCCAGACGATCCCGCTGCCGGAGTTGGTTCCATTGGCGGAAACGGAGGCGATGCCACCCGGCATTCCTTGGTACGGCGCGTGGGTCGGGCTTTGTGCAATCGGCGGGATCGTGAAAAGACTGCTGCCGCGATTGAATTGGTATTGGCGAAGGTAATCGGATTCCGCCCAGACATACATGTAGGAACCATTGGGACCGTCCCACCAGACCGGCGCGCCGTGAACATGGTCATCGCTAAAATTGCCGGAGGTTGCAGGGAAACTTTGCACAATATTGGTGTCACTTCCGCCGGCGCTGACGCCGCCCATGACATCGCGGTTCACAACGTAGAGCTTGCCGCCCTTGCCGCCGCCTACTGCCAGGGTTGTTCCGGGAACCAGAAGCACGCCGCCAGAACCGAGGTCGAGATCCGCGTTGTCGAGTGCTGACCAGTCATAAGGCATGAACCAACTGGCGACGCTGAGGTTGGTGCCGGAGGGCGTGAGTTTAAGCAGGCTCATGCTGCGGTTTGCCGTGCCCGAAGTGTCCGCCGTACCGTTGCCGGTGGCCAAATACAAATTGCCGGAGGCATCAGCGGCAATTGCCTGGCCACTCATCCAAATGCCGCCAAGGTCGCCGTTGGGAGTGTCGTTATAAACCGAAGCTTGCTGCAATGTGGTGGCGTTGTAGCCAATGACCCATCCATGAAACGGCGTCCAGTCGCAATGCGAAGCCCAGGCGATATAAACCACGCCATTCACCAATGTCAGTCCCGCGCGCTGATTCTGGCGCCAGGGATCAAACGAAATCACATTGTTCACGCTGCCCGAACCATTTCCTGGATATTTGGCGGTGATCACCACGGGGCTGTTCGGGCGCTCCGCGCCGGTGGTTATGTCGAGCGCGTGTAACCGCTGAACAAAAGTGGTTTTGAATTCCAATGTCCGCGCGACTACATAAATAGTGCCGGTCGATGGATCGATCACTGGCGTCCCCACAATCCCGATGTTGCCGAGATAATTGGGATAATCGCCGCCGCAGGCGCCCGTCATGTCCGTGTTCCGAGGCGGCACGATGTTTGGCAGACTGTTAAAATTCGCCATCCAATACGGCGAGGTTACCGAAGCTGAATCCGCGTCGTAGGCATAAACGGAATTGTTGACTGTGGCGACGATGACAATGTTGCGCGCCCCAACGCCGGGAATGTTCACGTTCGTCATCACCAAAGGCTGCGCGTAAATCTGGTCATCCACCGGGCGGGTATAGACGAGGCCGAAGGTATTGGTGTTGACGTTGGCGGTGTTCAGAATGGTCTCATCCAGATTGGCGCCGGTGCGGGCCAGATCATTGTGCTGGGTTGGCACGGA
Source organism: Candidatus Acidiferrales bacterium (assembly GCA_035482455.1). Taxonomy (GTDB): domain Bacteria; phylum Verrucomicrobiota; class Verrucomicrobiia; order Limisphaerales; family UBA11358; genus UBA11358. Next base: position 1,959 of record DATHQS010000143.1, read on the forward strand.
CGCAGGCAGGGCATGGTCGGGCGGGACGATGACCAAGCTGGCGAGCAGAATTCCGGCGCGGAGCCATGAGCTGGTGGAAGTAGTGAAGCGTGGAACTAATTTCGAGGCTTGCATGTCAGATAAAAAATCCCGTTGCGAAAGACCGGACGCCGGGTTCGAGCACGGAATTCCCGTGGACGCAAAACACAAACAGCATCCATTTGTTTATACATCCAGACCTTGACCTGTCAATCCCAAAAGCCTCGCGAGGTCTGAATTTGTTGATAGAACCGGGTCAAAAAAAGCCGGCGATAAAAGGCTTGACCGTCAATGACCATTCATATATATGTTCAAACAAACAGCACATCATCTGTCGTTTGCTCCCGTGCCCGGGTGTCTCCCCGGCCGGTGATCGGGCGGCCTGTGGTGAAGCGTTTTGAAGTGCCTGGAACCAACTATAACTCAACCGATCCAAACGCTATGAAACGAACCGTCCGCAATCGGCCTAATCGCTTCGCCCTCTTTCTGGCCTCCCTCTGCGCGTGCCTGGCCCTCGAGGCCCGGGCGCTTGATGTCATTGATCCTACTGGAGTCAAATATACCAGTATTTCCTGGAACAGCG
>DATHQS010000144.1:0-16541 GCA_035482455.1 Candidatus Acidiferrales bacterium
ACCTCGTCGACGTCGAACCCACCATCGCACTGTTCATCGGTGCCGCCCTGCTCACCGTCTTTCTCACGGCCCTGCTCGCGGCCCGGCCGGCGGTTGAACCCGGCGGTCCCAGCCTGATCTGGACGATTTACCGGAACCTGATGCGCCTCACCTGGGCGCTGCTGCTGGTGACGCTGCTCGGCGGCGTGATCTCCGTGCTGCGCTCGTATCTCCAGCACAGCGTCGCGAATTTTCAGCAGACGCACGGGCGCGTCACGCAGGCGAACTACAACGCCGTCCAGACGATCTGGGGCGCGGAACAGGCGCAGGGGGAATTGAACGTGGACATCTACCACACCGAGGAAGTCACGGAACGCATCGAGTCGGAAGACCCGGCCAAGCCCGCGCTGCTGAAGACCAAGAAGGTCCACAAATCAATCACGGGCAATCCGTTTGTCAGCGCGCGGCATCAGGTGACCTTGCGCCAGAATCCGCGCAAGAAAGGCTCGGCCTATTATGACGGCTACGAAACTGATTGCGCCTTTGCTTGGAAATTGCGGAACCCGGCCGACACGGCGCAAAAAATTGTGCTCACGTTTCCCCTGCCCGCCCAAGGCGCGATGTATGACGGCCTGAGTGCGACGCTCGACGGCCGCGATGTGCTGCCTGAGATGCAGATCAAGGATGCCAGCCTGGTGCTGGAACGTGACGTGACGCCGGACGAGGTGATGGATTTCCGCGTCGCCTTCAAGAGCCGCGGCCTGGCGAGTTGGGATTTTCAGGTACGCGAAGCGCGGGAAATCCGCGACTTCACGCTGACGCTGACGTTGCCGGATTTGGTCAAAGCCAAGCTCAACTATCCGGAAGGCTGCATGCCGCCCACCGACATCAAGCCGACGAAGGATACTCTGGGCAGCGTGCTGACGTATCGCCTCGACCATGCGCTGACAGACAAGGGCATGGGCATCGCTTTGCCAGAGCTCGCCCAGCCCGGTGAAACGACGCGGGCCGTGCTCGATGAAACGGAAAACGCATGGTTGCTGGTGTTCGCCGCGCTGGCGTTGTCCATGGCGATCGCCGGGGTGCGCCATGCGGTGCTGCTGGTGATCCTGTTCGCGGCGGGAACGGCCTTCGGTTACGGCCTGCTGGCCAACTTCAGCGACCTGCTGTTCGGCTTTTGGGGAACGTTCGTTGTCATTTTAGTGCCGTTGTTCACGATGTCCACGCTGTTGCTGCTGCGCGTCGCGCCGGAGGCCGGACACGGGTTGGCGATGCAATTTGTGCTGTTCGGCGTGGTGTATCCGTGTCTGGCGGGATTGGATCCGGCGCGGCAGCCGTTGTATCTGAACCTGTGTGCGCTGGGGTTGTTGGTGTTTACGGCGCAGTTGTTGGTGAGGCGGTTGGGGGACGAGAAAACTGAGGGGCAGACGGTGATGGCGACGCCTTCGACGGCTTAGACGCAACGATGCTGAAAACTTTTAACGCAAAGACGCCAAGGCGCAAAGACGCAAGGATTTCAAAAATCTTGGTGCGGCGGTGAGACTTCGCCATTGGTTTATGGACAAATCCTGCAGCCTTGACTGTCGTTTTGCCTTGCGCGCTTTGCGGCTTTGCATCTTCGCGCCTTTGCGTTGAATTCTGACTGCATGGTTCTGGCTTAGATATGAATTGCCGGAAAAGTCCGACCCAACACCCATTGGCAAGACTTCGTTTGACCGGCATACCCGAGGTGACAAGCCGACATCTGACCCAAAGGGCCCGGTGCTCCGGAGGTAAGCCGGGAAAGGCCGGATAGATGGATTTTTGGATGGTTGGATTGGAAACCGACTTCTCACGTCGTCGCCTACAGGGCGGAGCAAATGAGTTTGAGAGTTAAGGAGTTTGAGAGTTTGGGAGTGGGTGGGAGGGCAAAAAACGAAGATGGCAAACGTAGAACTTCGCGGGGCTGGTTCTGGCGTCCGCCTTCGCCAAGGCTACGGCGCGACGGGGGAAGTTTGGGCGGAGGTCCGAGCCGGACTGGCATGCACCTCCGCCCCACCATTTTTGGATTTTAAAAAACTTTCGAAATGCCAATAAATGGCAGTCAATGAGGTGGAGAGTCAGTGAGTCAGTGAATTGTAACGCATTTTTAATCAGGCGGTAATGTGTTGTGCTAAAATTTTAGCAGGTTTTAACCCCTTCCCACTCCGATTTTTTGCAGAAAGTCGGCATAAATCTGCATTCTACATTCCCGGGAGAAATTCAACTTTCAAACACTTGTGATTTAATGAGTGAGTGAATGACATGAATGTCATATGCGCGATGGGGAACACCCTCACGCAAAGGACGCAAAGGTCCGAAGCCGAACGGACATTGGGCGCGGGTCTGCCATGCCGGAGGCCGGCGCTCCACCGGTTTCAACCCGTTTCAACCGATTTAAACTGGTTTAAACCGATTTCAACCCACTTTTTAAAAAAATTATGAAAACAGGTACTGGCGTACGGCCATGGGTACAGAAATCGGATGCGTCAGGCGTCCGGTTGGTGAAGCGGCGTAAACGCCGCGCAAGCCCAAACGCCCTCGCGTTCGGCCATATTCGGCGATATTCGGTCAAATTCGCCGATATTCGCCCATTCCGGGAAAAAATTATTTTGTGCGAGCTGCTGGCGTACGGGGACTTAGCAGTCGGCCATCCGCCTTCATCCGATTTCGGCGCGACAGGCCAGGTGCCGGACGGGCGATCGGGGGCATGGAAAATGACTAATGACTAAAACCTAATGTCTAATGAATGACGAATTTTTAATGTCGAATGACGAAACGGGATGGGTCTCGCGTCTGGCGTCTGGGGGCAAGCCCAGAGATTCCCAAGGTTTCCTAACACTTTTGAAAAAAAATGTGGTACTGGCGTACGGCCACCACCGCACTGGCCATCATGGCAAATGAAAAAGGAAGAATGCAAAATGAAGAATTCAGAGCCTCCTTACGTCGTCTCCTACAAGTTATGGGGCGCTGGCGCGTTGACCGGCCGCCCACCATTCATTCCGGCGGTTTCTGGCGGTTTAAAAAAAATTATGAAACAGGTGACGCGTGATATGTGGCGAGTGATGCCGGATGCAGGCACTGGGCGAGGGGCTGCCGATTGGCAATCGGCGATACAGCAGGCTGTCAGCTGCTTTGTAGAAAGCTTGTCAACCAAGCAAAGCCGGGTTGAAAACGGCATGTTCTGGAATGGAGGTTTGGGAGTGATTATGGAGGAGAAAGCACCACCTCTCCCCGGCCCTCTCCCCCGTTACACGGCGGAGAGGGAGCCAGAGGCGTCGGGTTTAAGAAAGGTTTCTACAGAGCAGCTGTCAGTCTGCGCTACGTGCGAGCCGCAAGGGCAACCAGGCGACAACTCAGTGGTGGTCGTCATCATGATGATCGCCGTCATGGTGTTCGCCGCCATGGTCGTCATGATGATCATCATGACTCCGGTCGTCTCCGCCCCGGCCGCCGAACGGGACAATGCACCCGGAGGTGGCCAGCAACGCGACGGTGCAAATTAACAGAAGCATGATTCTCATGGTTAAGACTCTTGCACATCTTGAACCAGATTGCCATAGGGTCTTACCCCACCGCTTGGTTAGAGCGTGTTACCACCAATGTGCAAAGCTTCCATGATGAGGGCGAGGGCGAGGGCGAGAACGAGGACGAGGACGAGGAGGATCCCTTGCCGCCCGTTGCCATTGAACAAACGTTCAGGTTTGGAAACCTTGACCCTGCCGGTTCCGTCGTCACCATGGATTTAGCAACCACCATCATGAAAAAACATATTGCAGTTTTGTCGTCGTTTGGGCCTTTGGTACTGGTATTGGCACTGGCACTGGCCGGCAGCCAGCCGGTGGCGGCGCAGCCCGTCACCGCCCCCAAAGATTCCGCGCCGTCGTTTTCCTACGCGCCGACGGATGACACGAACAACCCGGCGCTGGTGGCCTGGCAGCAGGCGTTCGGGGCGTCGCACAACGAGCGCATGCAATGGTGGCGCGAGGCGCGGTTCGGGATGTTCATCCATTGGGGCGTGTATTCCGTGCCGGCCGGCGTGTGGAACGGCACGAATGTTGGGCGCAGCGGCGCGGAGTGGATCATGAACCGCGGCCGCATCTCCATGGCGGATTACGAAAAGCTGCCCGCGCAGTTCGATCCGGAAAAATTTAACGCGGATGAATGGGTGAGCATCGCCAAGAACGCGGGCATGAAGTACATCGTCATCACCGCGAAGCATCACGACGGGTTTGCGATGTTTCATTCGCAGGCGAGCGCGTTCAACATCTATGATGCGACGCCCTTCAAGCGCGATCCGCTGAAGGAACTGGCCGATGCCTGCGCCAAGGCCGGCATCAAGCTTGGGTTCTATTATTCGCAGGCGCAGGACTGGAATCATCCGGGCGGCGCGGCCGCCGGCGGCCATTGGGACCCGGCGCAGGACGGGGACATGGACAAATTCATCGACACGGTGGATATTCCGCAAGTGAAGGAACTCCTCACGAACTACGGCAAGGTGGCCGTCATCTGGTGGGACACGCCGGTCAATATGACGCCCGAGCGCGCGGAAAAACTGTTGCCGCTCCTGAAGCTGCAGCCGGACATCATCAGCAACAACCGTCTCGATTCCAAAAAACTTACGGGTGATTACGGCACGCCGGAAAACAAGATCCCGACGAACGCGCTGGCGAGCGATTGGGAGACGTGCATGACGATGAACGGCACGTGGGGTTACCGCGCGGCGGACAGCAAATGGAAATCCACCGAGACGCTCCTGCATAACCTCATCGATATCGCCAGCAAGGGCGGGAATTTCCTGCTGAACGTCGGGCCGACGAGCGAGGGACTCATCCCGGGACCGTCCGTCGAGCGACTCCACCAAATGGGGGATTGGATGAAAGTGAATGGTGTGGCAATTTACGGCACATCCAAGAGCCCGTTGAAAGCGCAACCGTCCTGGGGCCGCGTGACGCAAAAAGACAACACGCTGTACCTGCACGTTTTTGACTGGCCGAAGGATGGGAAGATTATGGTGCCCGGATTAAAAAATAAAGCTGTCACCGCCACGTTGCTGGCCGACGGCAGCAAACTGAAAACGTCCACTGGCGACGGTGGCGTGACGGTTTCCGTTCCCGTCATCGCGCCGGACGCGATCTCATCGACGATCGTCCTGAAGCTCAAAGGCGCGGTGGAAGTTGAATGAAGTCCCGGCTATTTCCAATGAACCCGAAAAAACATTTAACATTTAACATTCAACGCCCAACTTTCAAGTGCGCGCAGTGCCGGTCGTTGAGCGTTGAGCGTTCGGCGTTAAAGGTTGAATGTTTTTGGAGAGTCTTACTTCTCCTTGCCCTTGCCTTGTCCCTAAACGTCCACGCGCAGGACCTTCCGCTGCCGGCGCCGCCCCAGGACACGCCCATCAAGGTGACGAACGATCCCGCCGCGGCGAAGCGGCTGGCGTGGTGGAGCGAGGCGCGTTTCGGCATGTTCATCCACTGGGGCTTGTATGCGCAGGACGGCTGCTTTTACAAAGGCACGAACGGCGGCAGCGAGCACATGATGCAGCGTTTGAAGATTCCGCTGGCGGATTACGCGAAGATCGCCGACGACTTCAACCCGACCAACTTCAACGCCGACGAATGGGTGAGCATCGCCAAGAACGCGGGCATGAAATACATGGTCATTACCTCGAAACATCACGACGGCTTCGCGATGTACGACAGCCAGAGCAGTGATTTTAATATTGTCAAACGCACGCCGTGGCATCGCGACCCCGTGAAGGAACTCGCCGAGGCCTGCCGCAAGCAGAGGCTCAAGTTTGGCGTGTATTATTCGCTGGGCCGCGACTGGGAGGATCCCGATGTGCCGACGCGCGACGGTTACCGCAGCAACACCTGGGATTATCCGGACGAAAGCAAAAAGGTGTTCGCGAAATATTTTGAGCGGAAGGTGAAGCCGCAGATCACGGAGTTGCTGACGCATTACGGGCCCATCGCCGTGCTGTGGTTCGACACCCCGGAAAAGATTTCCCCGGACGAAAGCCAGGAACTCGTGACGCTCATCCACAAGTTGCAACCGGATTGCATCATCAACTCGCGTGTCGGCCACGGCTATGGCGATTACGGCGTGTCGGAGCAGAAGATCCCCGGCGCGGGCGACACCAAGCCGTGGGAGACGTGCATGACGCTCAACGGCCACTGGGGTTATTTCAAGGGCGATGAAAAATGGAAGCCCGCCCCGACCGTCATCCACAACCTGGTGGACATCATCAGCAAGGGCGGCAATTACCTGCTGAACGTGGGCCCGACCGGTGCGGGCGTGATCCCGCAGGGCGGCGTGAAGGACCTGCAACAGGTCGGCGCGTGGATGAAGGTGAACGGCGAATCCATCTACGGCACCAGCGCCAGCCCGTTGAAAGAACAACCCGCGTGGGGACGCGTGACGAAGAAGGACGGCAAAATTTATCTGCACGTCTTCTACTGGCCGGAGGATGGCAGGCTCGTGCTAAACGGTTACAAAATCGGTCCCAAGAGCGTCTCCCTGCTGGGGAATAACAAAGGGCAACTGGCTTTTGTCTCCGACAAGGACAGCCTCACGGATTTCAGCACGGTCACGATCACGTTGCCCGCCACCGCGCCCGACCCGATCGATACGGTCGTGGTGCTGACGCTTTGAACCACCGGGACAATCATGAAAATTAATTTCAAGCCGGCATGGCCGGTGGCCTTCGCGGTCGCAACTTTTCTTTCCGCCGTTCCGCTGTTCGCCGCGGATGAAGTGGTTGAATCCACCAACGACGCATTTGGCCTGCCTGCCAAGGACAGTCCCCAGGTGCAGTGGTGGCGCGATTCGCGGACAAACCTCGATGAGCGGCTCACGTGGTTTCGCGAGGCGCGCTTCGGCATGTTCATCCATTGGGGTGTGTACTCCGGGTTGGGCAACGAGTTCGAGGGCCGCAAAGGCGGCGGATACGCGGAGCACATCCAGCGCGTGCTGAAAATTCCCATTCCGGTGTACCGCGAGAAGGTCGCGGGCACTTTCAATCCGACCAATTTCAACGCCGACGCGTGGGTGGCGCTCGCCAAGCAGGCTGGCATGAAATACATCGTCATCACCTCGAAGCATCACGACGGCTTTGCGATGTGGCCGACGAAGGTGAACGATTACAACATCATGGATGCCACGCCGTGGCATCATGACCCGATGGCGGATTTGCGCGCGGCGTGCGACCGGCAGGGCATCAAGTTCGGGTTTTATTATTCGCAGGCGTTTGACTGGGGCAATTCCAACGCACCGGGCAACGACTGGGATTATCAGAATCCCGGCGGCGACAGGCATATCGGCGGCGTGAACTGGTGGGAGACCAAGCCGGAATTTCTCGCGTCCGCGCGGCAATATGTGGATACCAAATCCATCCCGCAGATCCGCGAGCTGATCCGGCTGTATCATCCGGACATCCTGTGGTTCGACACGGCGGGCAAGCTGCCGCCGGCGGAAAACCTGCGCATCATGAAGGCGATCCGCGAGGTGGATTCGCACGTGGTCATCAGCGGCCGGCTCGTGCACGGCTGGGGCGATTACGATGACACCACCGACCGGCCGGCCAATTTCCCGCCGCACGACGGCGACTGGGAAGGCATCCCGACGACCGACGAATCCTACGGCTGGAACAAGTTTGACACCTCGCACAAGCCGCCGTCGCATTTCATCCAGTTGCTGGCGAAATCCGCGGCGCGCGGCGGCAACTTGCTGCTGAACATCGGCCCGATGGGCGATGGCTTCATTGACCCGAAGGACGTGGCGATTTTGCAGGGCATCGGCGACTGGTGGAAGGTGAACGGTGAATCGATCCGCGGCACCACGCGCACGCCGTTGCCGGTGCAGACGTGGGGTGAGAGCACGCGCAAGGGCAACACGCTTTTTCTGCACGTGTTCAACTGGCCGACGAACGGGACGCTGGTGGTGGACGGGTTGAAAACGGATGTGAAATCCGCCCTTATCCTCGCCGACCTGCACGCTCGCCTGATGGTGATGACGAACAAATTGAGTTACACGGCGCTGTGTGTCACGCGCTTGAACGCGACGGACGTTTCCATTGCCATCCCGACCAATGCGCCCGACAAAACCGATTCCGTCATCGTGTTAGGTTTTGCCAGCGACATCCAGACGGATACCAGCCGCCTGTTGCAACCGGAATTCCCACTCGAAACGCTGCGCGCCTTCGATGCCGAGCTGCACGGCAAGGGTTTGCGATACGGCCCCGGCAAAAAGACGGATGACATGGTGCAGAACTGGACCAAGACGGATGAATATCTCGCCTGGCCCGTGCGGTTGGAAAAAGCCGCGACGTATGACGTGACGGTGAACTACACGGCGGGGCAGGAATCCGCCGGGAGCGAGTTCACGGTGAGCTTCGGTGACAAAAAATTGGACGGCAAGGTCAAGCCCGGCACGGACCAGACACTATCGCTGGGGCGGGTGACGTTGGCGCCCGGAAAGTTCGAGATCAAGGCCGGGGCGGACAAGATCAACGGCGGGGAACTGTGGCGTTTGCGGCGGTTGGAACTGAAGCCGGTAAATCATCAATGAAATAGCATACATTGTGGCTAGAACGAACGTTCACTGGCGGCTGTCAAGGGTTTGGGTTAGTTATGGTGACGATGTTTCCATATAGCAGAAGCTGTTCAACACGGCTGCCGGAGTGGTGTCTCCGGACGTCGTTGCTATTGGGCATGCTCATCGCCATTTCGTCACCCGCGGAAGAACGCCTGACGCTCAATTTCGACCCCGGCTGGAAGTTCCTCAAGGCCGACAACACGAATGCCATCACGCCCGCCTTTGACGACGCCCAGTGGTCCACCGTCTCGCTCCCGCACACGTACAACGACACGGACACGTTTGATGATTTTTCCCTGATCGGCCATCGCGGCGAACAGAACCAGTGGGGCGGCCGCACGTGGTATCGCAAGACCTTTTCCCTGCCGCAGGATCTCGCGGGCAAAAAAGTGTTCATCGAGTTCCAGGGCGCGCGGCAGGTTTGCGAAGTTTACCTCAACGGCCATTTTCTCGGCGTGAGCAAGACGGGGTTCATCCCGTTCGGTTTTGACCTGACACCGTGGCTGCAGTTCGGCCAGCCGAACGTCCTCGCCGTGATGTGCGACAACCGGTTCATGAAGGATCCGCTCGTGACCGACACGCCCGTGGCGCCGGAAAACAAGACGGCCGATGAAAAGCTGAACCTCGCGCCCGCGGCGAGCCCGCTGTTGTCCGAGCTCTCCGCCCAGGTGAACGCCAAGATCCCCGATGATGTGGACGAGTTGCAGGCGAACCAGATCCCCTGGAACAACCCGCACTGGCACCCTGCGCATGGCGGCCTGTACCGGGACGTCAAGCTGACGGTGACCGATCCGCTGCATATTTCGCTGCCGCTCTACAGTTTTCTCCAGACCGCGGGGCCGTATGTCTATACGACGGACGTCTCCACGAACGCCGCGACGATCAACCTCGAGGTGCCCGTGGAAAACGCGCGCGAATCCGCCGGGAAGATCGAGGTCACCGCCGACATCGTGGATCGCGCCGGCAAAACCGTTTTGACACTGCATGAAGCCGGTGATGTTGCCGCGGGCGGGAGCAAGCAGGTGAACCTGTCCGGAGTGCTGCCCCATCCGGAACTGTGGGAGCCGGATTATGCGTACCTGTATCACGTGGCCATTTCGCTGCGCACCGGCGGCGAGACGGTGGATACCGCGACCCTTCCGCTCGGCGTACATACGGTTCACTGGGATGCGCAGACCGGTTTTTGGATCAACGGCCATCACCTGAAGTTGCACGGCTGGGGGCAAAAGCCCACCGACGAATGGCCGGGCCTGGGCGCGGCGCAACCTGACTGGCTGCACTACTACACGCTGGCGCTGATGAAACAGGCCGGCGGCAACTGGGTGCGCTGGGGACATAGCGCGGCTTCCGAGCCGATGATCGAGGCCGGTGATGAACTCGGCATCATGGCCGAGCAGCCCGGGGTGGACGGCGAGTCCGACACCGTGGGCGCGGCCTGGAAGGTCCGCGCCGCCGCGTTCCGGGACATGATCATTTATTTTCGAAACCATCCGTCCATCATGATCTGGGAGGGCGGCAACCAGAAAGTTTCCCTCGCGCACGTAAAGGAACTGCGCGGCTACATGGATGCCTACGACCCGCACGGCAACCGCGCCTACGCGCATCGCCGCGCGGACAAGACCGATGCGCAATACATGGATGTCTGCATCGGCACCGAAGGCGGACGGGAAATTCCGGGCCTGCCCGTGGTGGAAGGCGAATATGACCGCGAAGAATCCCCGCGCCGCGTGTGGGATGATAATTCGCCGCCGAACTACGGTTATCCCGAGGCGAAGGGGAAATCCGATTACGTCCTCACCTCCGAACAATATGCCGCGAACGAGGTGCAGCAATATGTGCTCAAGGTGGGTGCGTCGAACCACAGCGGCGGCGCGAACTGGATCTTTTCCGACACCACCAGCGGCGGCCGCGATGCCGCCGAGGTCGCGCGCGCGGGCGGCGAAGTGGACGGCGTGCGTCTGCCGAAGGAAGCCTACTACGTCTGCCAGGCGATGTTCCGTGCGGACCCGCAGGTCCATATCATCGGCCATTGGAATTATACGCCGGGCACGAAGAAGACGGTTTATGTGGCCTCGAATTGCGGCGACGTGGAATTGTTCCTGAACGGCCGTTCGCTCGGCCATGGCAAGGTTTCCGACCGCTACCTGTTCACCTTTGACAATGTCTCCTGGGCGGCCGGAGAACTCAAGGCGGTGGCCGCCAACAACGGCAAGCCGGCCGCGACGGATAGCCGGGTCACCGTGGGTCCGCCGGTGGCGTTGAAACTGACGCAAATTTTGGGGCCGGGCGGATTGCAGGCCGACGGCTCCGACGTGGCCTTGTTGGATGTGGAGGCGGTGGATGCCGAAGGCCGCCGCTGCCCGACCTTCCAGCAGCGCGTGGATTTTGACATGAGCGGCCCGGGCGTCTGGCGCGGCGGTTACAACAGCGGCAAGACGAACTCCATCAATAATCCCTTCCTCGATCTCGAATGCGGCGTGAACCGCGTGGCGGTCCGTTCCACGGCCACCGCGGGCGACATCACCGTCGCGGTGCACGGTGCCGGCCTCAAGCCGGCGAGCACGACGATCCAGAGCCAGAAATTTCCGGTGGCCAACGGCTATGCGTTGCCAGCACCCCGGCTGCCGGCGCCGCCCGCGCTGACCCGGCCCGTGTTTGAGCCGGCGGACACGGCGCTGGCCGCCGGTCCCAAGGCGGAAGCCGGACGTTTTCTGGCGGCGTTCTCCTATTCCGGCCCGACGACCTCGGTGCGCGTGGCGCAGGATGCGCACGATGGCGCGCGCATCTACGCGGACCGTAATTTCACCTTCAGCGGACTGCCGACGCCGCTGGCCGGGAGCGACTGGGTGCAGACGGCGAATGCGGACAAGCTTTACAGCGCGGTGGACCTGCTGGATTTCTCGTTGAAGTCGGACGCGATGGTCTATGTGGCCCACGACAGCCGCCTGCCGGTGCCGGACTGGTTGCATCAGCAGTTCAACCCCACGGAGATGACCCTCACGGTCAACGGGAACGAGATGAAAGTCTACGCGCGCCGGGCCCGCAACGGGGAAAGCCTCACGCTCGGTTCCAACACGGAAAACCCCAAGCTGAAAGCCTGCAACATGTACCTCGTCTTTGTTAAGCATGATGACGGCGTGCTCCATGCGAGCAATTGAGCGCGGCGGCGTTCTTGCCCAAGCCCGCGGCGGGCATTATCCTCCCCCGGTGTCCACGCGCTTTCTTGGCCGCATCCTCCTGCTGGCGGGAATCTGGTTTTGCTTTGCGCAGCCGGCTTTCGCGGCGGGCAACGATGCCGAGTGGTGGGCGCGTCCCTGGCAGACCGAGGACGGCCTGCCGGACAACAGCGTCAACGCCCTCGCCCAGTCGGAGGACGGTTATCTCTGGATCGGCACGCCCTCCGGCCTCGCGCGCTTCGACGGCATCCGCTTCGATCCCATTTCCCTGACCAACGTCATCACCATGCCGAACCACGGCGTTGTGACCATGCTGCGCGGCCGGCACGGCACCCTCTGGCTGGCGCTGGATCGCGGTGGACTGGTCCGGTTGTCGGGAAAAACCTCGCGCTCGTTTGTCACGGAGCTGCCCGCCCTGATTCCCAACGGCCTGGCGGAGGGCGCGGACGGCACCCTGTTGCTGGCGTATCGCGGCGGCACCGTCTACAGTGTGAAAGACAACGTGGTCACGCTGTTGAGCACCAATCAAGGCGTCCCCGCCGGCCTGGATATGTGCGCGGTGACCACGGACGAACACGGCCGGCTCTGGTGGGCGAAGGAAGGGCAGGTCGGCACCTGCTCGAACGGGCTCTTCCATGTTGTGCGGGAATTTTCCCCCTCGGCCATGCGGCTGGCACCGGCCCAGGATGGCGGTGTCTGGGTCTGCTGCGGCTTCCATCTGTTCAAATGCGATGAGAACGGCGGCTATCTGGATTCCGGCCAGTTTTATCCCGACAACAGCGGGACGGGAGCCACCGTGATGATTGAAGACCGCGATGGCAATGTGTGGATCGGCACGCCTTTCTACGGGCTTTACCGGCATGGTGACGCAGGTTTTCAATCCATCGAGACCAGCCACGCCGGAATCTTGAGCCTCATTGAAGACCGTGAAGGCAACATCTGGGCGGGCACCTCCGGTGGCGGCTTGAACCGCATCCGCGAACGCGCCATCACTTTGGAGAGCAAGGAATCGGGACTGCCATTCTCCTCCATTGAATCCATCTCTGAGGCGCCGGATGGCAGCGTCTGGGCCGTCACCCAGAGCGGTGTGCTCGTCCGCAAAACGGGCGACCATTGGGATTCCGTCACCACCAGCAACGAATGGTCCGGCGATGCCGCCACCTGCGTCACGGCGGATGCCCAGGGCCGGATCTGGGTCGGGGTCCGCCAACGCGGATTGCACTGCTGGCACGATGGCAAATTTGTCCCGTGGGGCGATGACAACGCGCTGCGTGGCCAGACCTTGCACACCTTGCTCGCGGCCAAAAACGGCGACTTGTGGGTCGGTCAGGAATCCCCCAACGCCATTCTGCGGGTGCAGGACGGCCATGTGACCTCCTATCCCATTTCGACCAACCTGCGCATCATCCGGGCGATGGTCGAGGATGCCAAGGGCAACATCTGGGTGGGCACTTCCAAGGGCAACCTGCTGCGCATTGAAGGCGACAAAATCGTCGAAGCCACCCCGCGTCCGACGAACGATCTGGCCTCCATCCGCTGTCTGTCCACCACGCCGGACGGCACCCTGTGGCTCGGCTATGCCGGCTGGGGCGTGGGCCGCCTGAAGGACGGCCATTATTCCGAGGTCAGCAAGGAACAGGGTTTGCTCGATGAGTATGTTTCCCACATCGTCGCCGATGGCGAGGGTTGGCTGTGGTTTGGCGCGAACCACGGGCTGTTCAAGGTGCGCGAGGCGGACTTCGCGGATTTTGCGGCGGGAAAAATTTCGCATGTCCGCTCCATCCATTACGGCCGCGGCGAAGGCCTGCCCAGCTTGCAGGGAACGTTCGGTGATTCGCCCGATGTGCTCCGCAGCCGCGACGGACGGTTGTGGATCCCCATGCAGACCGCGCTCGCCGTGGTGGATCCGCAAAAGATTTACGAGAGCACCGGGCCGCCGCCCACGCTGCTCACGCGGGTGCTGTTGGATGACCGGGTCATCGCCCAATACTCCGGCGTGCTGCCGCCCACGCCGGGCATCGGGGAGATACCCGCCATCTTGGACGGCCCGGCCACGCTGCACCTGCCCGCGCAACATTCGAGCGTGCGGTTTGAGCTGACCGCGTTCGATTTCCAGGCGCCGGAAAACGTCCAGTTCCGCCACCGGCTCCGTGGCATGGAAGACAACTGGGTGGTGGAGCCCGAAGGCATCCGGTCCGCCACCCACCAGACCCTCAGCAGCGGCGACTATGAATTCGAGGCCGCCGCCTGCAATGGCGATGGTGACTGGAGCCGCACCAGCACCTCCATCCGGCTTGAAGTCGCCAAGTCCTTCTGGGAGACGTGGTGGTTCCGCGGCCTCGTTTTGCTCGCGTTCACCGGCCTGATCGTCGCCATCGTCCGCTACGTTTCGTTCCGCCGGCTGCGCAACCAGTTGCGCGTGCTCGAGCAGCAGAACGCCCTGCAACGCGAGCGCGCCCGCATCGCCAAGGATATCCACGATGACCTTGGCGCCAACCTCACCCAGATCGCCTTCATGGGCGAGCTCGCCAACCAGGACCGCGACGAGCCGGACCTCGTGGGCGAACGGATCCGCAAGATCTCCGCCACCGCCCGCCAGGCAGTCAAGTCGCTCGATGAGATCGTCTGGGCCGTGAACCCCCGCAACGACACGCTCACGCACCTGCTCGATTACTCCGGCCAGTTCGCCGTGGACTATCTGCGGCTCCTCGGCATCCGCTGCCGGCTGGATTTTCCCGGGAACATCCCCGCGCGCGAACTCTCCACCGACCTGCGGCACAACCTCTTCCTCGTCGTCAAGGAATCGCTGCACAACATCTTCAAGCACGCCAACGCCACCGAGGTCCGCCTCCGGGCCGTGGTCGATGAGACCGCGCTCGTGCTGTACATCGAGGACAACGGCTGCGGCTTCGCCCAGGCGCCCGATGACGCCCTGTCCGACGGCCTCCGCAACATGGAGCAGCGCATGGCCGACATCGGCGGCGAGTTCAAGATCGCGAGCCAGACCGGCCAGGGCACAAAAATCACATTGCGTCTGCCGTGGCCGGCCCCACACTGAGTACCCGGACCACGCTGACCACTCGAACGTTCGTTCAATTGCATGAGCAAACATATTGAAGCAAAGTCAAAGAAGCCTGATATGCGCATCCGGGTTTCCATCGTCGAAGACAACCGCGGCACTCGTGAAAGCCTCACCGAGCTGCTCGGTCGCGCCCCGACGCTGCGCTTCGTCAACGCCCATCCGAGCGGCGAGGACGCCCTGAAAGGGATTCCTGCCGACCCACCGGACGTCGTCCTCATGGACATCAACCTGCCCAAGATGAACGGCATCGAGTGCGTCGCCCAGCTCAAGCAGCAGCTCCCCAAGACCCAGGTCCTCATGCTCACCACCTACGAGGAGAGCGACCTCATTTTCGATTCCCTCCGTCGCGGCGCCAGCGGCTATCTCCTGAAAAACACCCTGCCCGCGGACCTCGTCTCGGCCATCGAACAGGTGCATGCCGGCGGCGCACCCATGTCCATGCAGATCGCCCGCAAGGTCGTGAACCATTTCCAACAGATCAAGAAACCGCAATCGGACATGGAGCAATTGACCAAGCGCGAACAGGAAATCCTGGCGCTGCTGGCGAAAGGTTTCCTCTACAAGGAGATCGCCGACCAGCTCGGCATCAGCCTGAGCACCGTGCGCGCGCATCTGCACACCGTCTACGAAAAACTCCACGTCCAATCCCGCACCGAGGCGGTGGTGAAATACCTCGAACGGCCTTAACCCTTTCGTCCTCGTCCTCGTCCTCGTCCTCGAATTTGGTCCCGGAGCGCGGTCCCGCTCGCGGGACCGCTTCACCTCCCGCCAACCCGTACCCATTAAAATATTCGACCGCGCCAAGCACCCGCCAACGCCTCGTGGCTTGTAGGAGACGACGTAAGGAGGCTCTGAATTCTTCATTTTGCATTCTTCCTTTTTCATTTGCCATGATGGCGAGTGCGGTGGTGGCCGTACGCCAGTACCACATTTTTTTTCAAAAGTGTTGGGAAACCTTGGGAATCTCTGGGAAACCATGTGAAAGCTTGGGAATTGCCCAGACCTGGGCTTGCCCCCAGACGCCAGACGCGAGACCCATCCCGTTTCGTCATTCGACATTAGGTTTTAGTCATTAGTCATTTTCCATGCCCCCGATCGCCCGTCCGGCACCTGGCCTGTCGCGCCGAAATCGGATGAAGGCGGATGGCCGACTGCTAAGTCCCCGTACGCCAGCACCTCGCACAAAATAATTTTTTCCCGGAATGGGCGAATATCGGCGAATTTGACCGAATATCGCCGAATATGGCCGAACGCGAGTGCGTTTGGAGCGCGGCGTTTACGCCGCTTTACCAACCGGACGCCTGACGCATCCGATTTCTGTACCCATGGCCGTACGCCAGTACCTGTTTTCATAATTTTTTTAAAAAGTGGGTTGAAATCGGTTGAAACGGGTTGAAACCGGTGGAGCGCCTGCCCGTGCGGCTCGCACCCCAGACCCTCGTAGAATCCAGATCGTCAACCGCCTGCTTGATGTCCACCGCTCCATTCGTCATTTGAAATTCGTCATTAGACATTAGGTTTTAGCCATTAGTCATTTCCACCTTGCGCCTGTTGGCCAGTCCGGCTCGGACTTCGCGCCCGATATGCCATATGCGTCGCACACCCCGCAGCGTATCATAGGTAGTCAATAGTTGAATTTCTCCCGGGAATGTAGAATGCAGATTTATGCCATTTATTTTCATTTTTCC
>DATHQS010000145.1:0-27335 GCA_035482455.1 Candidatus Acidiferrales bacterium
GTGGATGGGGAGATGTGCATGGACACATTCATCAACGGTTACAAAGTTGGCATCGAGGCGAACGCGGCGACGAATGGCCAGCCCGGTGCCGCTTTCTATTCCGGCGCGGTGAGCAACTGCGGCACGGCGTTGCTGGCGCAAAGCATGCCCGGCGCATTCGGGCTCATGTTCGCCAATTTTACCCTGGACGGCGACATCGCCATCAACCGGACCAACACGGCTGATAATGCCAACGCGCTGTTCGACCATTGCCAGATCATCGGTCGCAATGGTCCGGCGGTCGTTTCCATCGGCAACAACTGGCATTCCTGGATGCAATTTCAAAGCTGCACGATTTCAAATGCGCTTCAACTCACGGGGCCGGGGGTGTTCAACGTGGTGAATTCAACCTTGCTCGGCGGCACGCAATGCGTGCTGGCCGCGAGCGCGACGCGCGCGGCCTTTACTGGCTGTACTTTCAGTCCATCGGCCAACCTTGTGAATTTTGGCAACGTGAGCAATCTGTTGGTGGATGCGCGGCAGGCCATCTCCAATGCGATACCCATTATTTATTGGACCAATGTGGCCAATGATTCTTTGTCGCGCAATCCGGCCAAAACCAACTTGTATGTGGTCACCGACACGGCTTGGGGCGCGAATGGCGATGGTGTGCACGATGACACAACGGCGATTCAAAGTGCGTTGACCGCCGCCGGCACCAATGGCGGCGGCATCGTCTATGCGCCGGCGGGGAAATATAAATTGACGGATACCCTGGACGTTCCCGCCGGAGTGGAATTGCGTGGCGCTTTCGAGACGCGGCACCGCACGTCGTCGGGGGCTGATGGGAAGGCGAAAGGAACAGTCCTTCAACCCTATGGCGGGCAGGGGACCACCAATGGCCCGGCGGCCATCGCCTTGGAGGCAAATGGCGGACTGCGCGGCGTTACCATCAGTTACGAAAGCCAGAATTCAAACTGTATTCCTTTTCCACCGGCCATCCAGGGGCGGGGCGGGAACGTGCACGTCATCGGCGTCTGCTGTCCGAATCCCTATTACTACGTTGATCTGGACAGTTACACGTGCACCAATCATCTGCTCGACATGGTGGATGGCTGGGCGCTACAGACCGGCTATAAGGTTGGCCATGGTTCATCGGGCACCATTCTGGACTGCCACTGCAACTGGACTTACTGGATAGATAATGGCGATTCGCAAAGCACCTTGCCGCAGAACCTCCAGGCGCCGGTATTGAGCTACGTGTCGCACAATCTGGAAATGTATGTGCTGGGTGATTGCACGGAACTGATGGTGAAAGACTTTAGCATCATCGAGAAAACTTATGTGGATTGCATTACCGAAAACGGCCAGGGGCCGCGCGTGACACTTATCAATAATTACTGCGATGCCAGCATCCGGGGATATGTGCTGGACGCGGCGTCACCGTCCAGCACCCTCGATGCCGTGAACTCGCCGATCACCGCTTTCAACTTCGGCGGTTACGCCGACCAGGCGCAGGCCACGGTGACGGTGATGAGCACGACCAATTTTCAGGGGACGGCGCGGTTCACCAGTTCCGTGCAGTGGGGTGGAAACTATCTGGACTTCAACATCAATGGCGGCGATGTGGGCATCGAGATGTTTCATTCGGACAACGGTTCCGCGATCGGCAGCATCGGCAATGGCGGCGTGTTTCATCTGGTCAATGCTTCCGCCAGCGTCAGCGGCAGCCCGGTTTACAATGTGACTTTTGGGGCCAATGCCGGCATCGTGGGAAAGACCAATGAATTTATCGGCTGTTACGCTTACAACGGCTGCGGCCTGGTCAACGTTGCCGCAAACAATCCGGTGAATTGCTGGAATGATTACGCGCTGGCCACGTATTCGGTTTTGGACCCGGCTCAACCGGTCATTTACAGCCTTTATCCGGATGGCTCGAGCCTCTATCAAAGCACAAGCACGTTGAGTTTCACGGCGCTGTCGCCGGCCGGGATCGCGAGCAGCAACATCACGGTGAACGTGGACGGGGTCATTCGGACAAATTTGGCCTTCAGCGGTCCGGCCACCAGCCGCAATGTGGTTTTTCCGGGACTGACCCTGAATAATCCACACACTGTCACCATCGCGCTGGTCGACAAGAATGGACGTGCCGCTTCGGTGACGGTGAATTTTGATACGTTCAGTCCGGCTAGCTACACATTTGAAGCGGAAGATTTCGATTACAGCGGTGGACAGTTTTTCGACAACCCGCAGCAGGGCGCCTATGCCGGGTTTGGCGCGGTTGATGGGATTGATTATCACAGCGTGAATTCCGGACAGGGCGGGCACGATTATCGCCCCAATCCGCCGGGCTTGGAAACAGAGGGCAGCACGGATCGCCCGCGTCTGGCATTCAGCCCCGGTTTGCAGGATTACGACGTGGGTTTCAACAGCACCGGCAACTGGGGTAATTACACGCGGACATTTCCGGCCGGGACTTACAACATCTATCTGCGCGCAGCGGATGGCATTGCTCCGTCAGGTGACAGCGCCAGCTTGTCGGTGGTGACCGGCGGGCAAACCACGACGAATCAGACCACCACGAAGCTGGGAACATTTTTTGTCCCGTCCACCGGCGATTGGCAGGCTTACACCTGGGTGCCTTTGAAGGACAACGGGGGCAATCTGGTCCAGGTCACGAACAGTGGCTCGGTAAAAACCCTGCGCGCGACCACGGACAACGGCAATTACAACGCGAATTTTTACATCCTGATCCCGGCTTACACGCCGCCCGCAAGCATGACGCTGATCATTTCCAACAACGGCGGAGGCATGGGCATCTCTTTCCCCACGCAACCCGGCTACGGCTACCAGACGGAATATAAAACCAATTTGACCGATGCTGTCTGGATTCCCCTGGGTGGTGCCATTTCTGGCGATGGCACGATCCAATCGGTGCAGGATATGATCCGTTCCGGCGGCCGTTTTTACCGGGTCCGAATTCAATGACAAAGATGGGCGGATTTGTGCAAGCCACCCGGGCGGACCGGGCATCATGGCGGGCGGGCGATTTCTGATTGGATACGAAGCCGTTCTCACAATGTTAACCATAAATTTTTGCAATGTGTCAGGCCCCTGTCTTGGGCGGGTTGTCATCAGTCTGACGTTTCTCCTCAACGCCGTTTTGAGTGAATCCAGGGCTGCGCTCCCGGTCGCAGTCACCGTTCCCCAGCTCGGGGCCAGCGTTCCCTATATGCGTTATGAAGCCGAGGACGGTACCTTGTCGGGAACGGCGGCCGTTATTGGCCCGAACCGGCTGATCGGTGATTTGGGTGGTGAAGCTTCCGGCAGAAAGGCGGTAAAGTTGAGCAACGTGGGAGACGGCGTCGAGTGGCCGGTCGCCCAGGAAGCGAACAGCGTGGTGGTGCGGTTTTGCATTCCCGACAGCGCCGATGGCTCCGGCCAGGATGCGACCATCAGTGTTTACGTCAATGGAACGAAGCGGGAGACGCTTGAATTGACTTCAAAATATTCATGGCTCTACGGTTCTGAAGGTGATCCCAAAAATAATCCGGAACTTGGTTCTCCCCGCCACATCTACGATGAAGCGCATAAATTGCTGAACTTTGCGCTCAAGCCAGGCGACCGGATCATGCTCAAGAAGGATGCCGGCGACAGCGCGGCCTATTACGGCATCGACTTCATCGAGCTGGAACTGGTGCCGCCGCCACTGCCGTGTCCGGAAGGTTTTGTGAGCATCGCGGATGAAGGCATCACGCCGGACAATTTTGGAACAAAGTTCGCAACATTGTTGCAGGAAATGGGCTGGCGTCCCGAGTTGAAGGGTAAACGCGGAGTCTATATGCCACCGGGACGCTATCGGATGGAGTCCATCGCCATGATCCACAAACCGACGGCGGGCATCGAAATCCGGGGGGCGGGCATGTGGTACACGGTGCTTTATGATGACCGGGGCAAGCCGGCGGATTGGGGAACGCCCGGGTTCAACTTGAACGGCACGACGGCTCGTTTTTCCGATTTTGCCATGTTCGGCGGGAGCAACAGCCGGGGCGGCAACGGCAAGCCGTTTGTGAACGGATACGGTTCCGGCACGGTCATGAAAAACATCTGGGTGGAACACATGACTTGCGGATTCTGGGTGGGCGGTGGAGCAGGGGTCACGGACCGGTTGACGATCGACAGTTGCCGGCTGCGGAACTTGGGGGCCGACGGCATCAACCTGTGCAACGGAACGAAGAACAGCCTGGTGACCAATACCACGGTGCGCTGTTCCGGCGATGACGGCATCGCCATCTGGTCCGCGCCGGAAATGGATGGCGTGGCCGGTGAAACGAACCGTCTTGGATGGACGGGCAATGTCATTGCGAATTGCACTGTGGAATTGCCATGGCGCGCGAATGCGTTTGCCATTTACGGTGGCAAGGACAACACCATCCGGAATTGCGTGGCGCGGGACACATTGACGTACGCGGGCGTAAATATTTCCACGACGTTCAAGCCCCGGATATTCGCAGGCCGGACGCTGGTGGAAAACACGCGCCTGGAACGGTGCGGGGGAACTTTCTGGTCCGGCCAGCAATTCGGTGCGCTTTGGGTCATGGCGGATGACAGTTCCATCAGTAACGTGACCTTTCGGAACATTGATATCATTGACGCCACCTTCTCGGGCATCATGTTGAAAAGCGAAACTTTCAAGTCAGTGGTGCGGGACATGAATGTCGCGTTCGAAAATGTCACGGTGGTGAAACCCGGCGCCGCCGGCATTCTCATTCAAGACGCCGTGGGAACGGTGGATTTCAAGAACACAAAGCTGCTGGAGGTTTCCGGGAAGCCCATCGTCAGGAACAGGGACACGAATGGAAAAAAGGGAACCGGGAGCATCAAGCTCATCACCAGCGGCGATTGTTCAGGGCTTGTGGAATAAGCGCCGCGCCGCATAGCTTCGGCCGTTATCGTCAGCTGCCATTTCATGCGGTCACCGTCTGTCTTCGCCAAGTGTTAATCGCCAAATCCTGCAATTTCCCATGTACCCGAAAACGGGGACTGTGCAAAATTAAAGCCCGGCTAAAATTATCGTTCATAACAAGCCCGTGTGAAAACGAAGATTCGTCATTTCGAGGAAATGATGCCGATGAATTTTGGCAGGATGATGTGCGCCCGCTTTCGATTTCCAACCGGTAAAAAGCCCGATGAAAATGTTCCAGTATCCATGTTCTCATAAAGCAAAAGTCATCCACCCCGCCGGAAAGCTTTTTGCATTTGTCGTCACCCTGGCCATGCTGTCAGGCATCTTTCCCCGGCCGGTATCGGCGGAAGACATTTCCAGTTCCGGCTGGCGGCTGTGGCCGGACCGCGAAGCCGCCTGGAAGACCGATACGCTGTATCTTCCCGCCGAGGTGAAGCTGGACCGGATGCCCGTCAATCCGCCGACCGGCGGCTGGCAGGCGCTCAACGGGCAACAGGGCATTCCCGTTACCTTGCCCAGCACCGTGGAGGAGCATTATTGGGGTAAATTTGGCACCCGCCCTTACACCAAGAACGAGGCGCAGCGCGGGGCCGGAACTTCATTCCCCAACGGAAATTATCTGGGCGTTTCATGGTGGTGGCGGCAGGTGCAAATTCCCAATTTCAAGCAAGGACAGCGCATTGTGGTTTCATTCCGTGGAGCACGCCTGCGGGCGGAAGTCTATTGCAATGGCAAGCTTTGCGGCTACACCATCATGACGGAACTGCCTTTCACCGCAGATCTTACGGACGCGGTAAAGCCGGGACAAACGGCGCAGATTGCCATTCGCATCACCAACCCGGGAGGTCATCTGGATTGGATCGACTTTGCCCAGATGATCATCAGGTGGGGCAAATACACATTGCCGCCTTCGCACGGCTTTGGCGGTCTGGACAACGACATCCAACTGGCCGTCCGCGACAATGTTTCGGTTTCGGATTTGGCGGCGATCAACAAGCCGGACTTGCACCAGGTTCATCTGGTGGCCGAGGTCAGCAGCGTTACAAAGAAATACCAGGGCCGCGTTCATTTCAGCATCAGCAAAGATGGCAAGGCCGTGTGGAACGCGGACAAGGACATTTCCCTTGCTGCGGGAGAGAAGAAGCAGGTGGAAGTTGACGCCCAAGTGGATTCGGCGCTGCCGTGGGATATCCAGCACCCCAACCTGTATCAAGCCAGCGCCAGTTTGAAGGGGCTTCCCACCAGCGACCGACAGGTCAATTTCGGTTTTCGCTTTTTTAACGCCGAAGGCATCGGTTCGGATGATGCCAAACTGGTCCTAAATGGGAAGCGCATCGTTCTGATCTCGTCCATTTCGTGGGGGTACTGGGGGCGCAACGGACTCTGGCCCGACCAGGAAATGGCCGAGCGCGAAGTGTCGGATGCCAAGGCGCTGGGGCTAAATTGCCTGCACTTCCATCGCAATATCGGCAAGCCGGCCGTGCTTGATGTTCAAGACCGTGAAGGGCTGTTGCGTTATGAAGAACCCGGCGCCGGGAAATTTATCGTGGGTGCGCGCCATTCGATCGGGCCGTTTGGAACAAACGACGATTTTCTGGGCGAAAATGAAAAGCTGCTGGATGCCTTGAAGCCCATGAAAGATTATGTCCAGCCGGAGACAGTGGACACCAGCGGCACGGGGCCGGATGCCGAGGCGCGGGCATTTTGGGAAAAGTATGAGGAGGAAAAAATTCTGGAAATGGTCAGGCGCGACCGCAGCCATCCCTCACTCATCATCTATGACATCCAAAATGAATCGAGCGACCTGGATTTGCGCAATCCGCGCATCTACCGGATTTTTCGCCTGATGCATGCGCTGGATCCGAGCCGCATCATCACCTTTTATTCCGGCGGCGTGCCGAAAGACTGCCAGGTGTTGATGCTGCCTTACGGCGATGAGATCCATTACGGCAGCAAGACCATCCCGTTTGCCGGCTGGCACGATGTCCACACGTGCGGGGGCCCGTGCAACTACCTGGATAATCTTTACACGAGCCCGACCAATTTTTTTCAACGGCAAAATGAAGCCGACCACAAGGAAATAGGCGTCTGGGGCGAGGCGCTGGGCGCGGCAGCTCCCGATGATTACGACAAGCTGGTGCATTCGTTTGATGCCGGACATCCCACGGGCTATGAACTGGCGGACATGACCAAGACACTTGATGGCTATCACGAATTTCTCGACAAGTGGGGATTCCGCAAAGCGTTTCCGACGGACTCATCCTTGTTTCAAGCCATTGGCTACCGGGAATACTATTTCTGGCAGCGCATCGTCGGGCAAACGCGCGCCGACAACGCCAATGATGAACTGGTGATCAGCGGCTGGGAAAGCACGACCATAGACAATCATTCCGGATTGGTTGACAACCACCGGTTTTTCAAGGGCGACCCTGCCGTCATCGCCAAGGCCTGTCAGCCGGAAATGCTCTTCCTCCAGCCGCGCCACATGATCGTGGCGAAAGGCGATATCGACCTGGTTGATGTCTTTCTGCTGAACGAAACTAACCGGACCGGGCCGCAGACTTTGAAGTTCACCGCCAAACGCCCCGCTGGTTCAATCGCGTTCAACATCGAAAAGCCGGTCGTGGCCGTGGGTGGTGATACTTACGGCCAGCTTCTCGCCGAAGGGATACAAGTTCCGACCGATGCCGCGGGAATATTGACCATTGAAGCGACCCTGACCGCACGTGATTCTGCGGCATCGCCGTTGAATGGTGATGATCAAATCGAAGTAATCGATGTCGCCGGGGCGCCCGTCTATCAAAACATCGCGGTCTGCGAATCAGGCAACGAAATCAGCAATGTTTTAATGGATGTGTTTCACGTTGCCCCGGTCACGCTTTCGAGTGTGCCCGGCGCAACCCGCCTGGATGCGATCATTCTCTCAACCAAGTCCATGAGAAAAGAACTGATGAAGCCGGGTGATTCCACGAATTCTCCGCCTCGAACCGGCGACCGGGGATTGGGCCCGCAAATCTCCGAGGCCGATTTTGATGCCGCCTTGAACCGGGTAAAAAATGACGGCACACGGCTCATCCTGTGGCCCGACAACAATGTTTCGTCCGATGTTTTTGCCAAGGCCCTTGCTGCAAGACACATTGTCAATTATTCGGGGGTTGCCGGCAACCTCAACGCGCCGTGGTTCGGAAGCTGGAATTTTGTGCGCCAGCACTGGTTGCTCGCAGGGCTGCCCGCTGATTGCGCCATGGACTGGCGTTACGGCATCAGTGCTTTCAACGGCCCGTCCTGGCTGCATGAAAATCCGCGCGGAACCGAGACTGAAGGCTTGATGCTCGACGCTCCCGGCATGGAAGTGGCCATCGGTTACGGAGCCGATCACAATCCAAAGATTGGGATATCAGGCTGTGTCATTCCTTATGGTAGCGGTCAGATTGTGCTCTATTGCCTGCCGCAACTGGTGCGGAGCCTGCAACCGGGAGATTTCGCCATCAACCGGATGGTTTGTCAGCGTCTTTTGGCCAATGCGCTTCAATCAAAATGAAAAACTACTGGATGAAGTTGGTGGTTATTTTGGCCGCCCAGGCCCAGGTGTCATGGGCGCCTGCGGAAGGCGTGAAATTCACCCGTACATTCGCGCCGCAGGAGGGGTTGGTCAGCCAATATGAAGAACCCGCCCGGCAGGAAATTTGTTTGAACGGTCGCTGGCAGTTTCAAGGCACGGCAGACACTTCAGTTCCGGGCGCGGAAGCAACCGGGCTGGGTCCGTGGGATGCCGTCCCGATCAAGATCCCGTCGCCCTGGAATGTTAACGCGTTTTCGATGGACCACGGCGCGCCGGGCGGCGATTTCCGCGCCTATCCGTCCTACCCAAACGAGTGGGAAAAACTTCCCGCCGCGTGGATGCAAAAAACCGTGACTGTGCCGCAAACCTGGGAGGGCCGGCGGATCGTGCTGCACTTTGGTGCGGTGGCGGGCAAATTCGCGGTGTATGTGAACGGCCAGCGCGCCGGCGACGGTTTTGATATTTTCTTCGCCCATGATTTTGACGTGACCCGGTTCATCCACTTCGGAGGCGACAATCAAATCCTGGTGAAGGTCATCAGTTCAAAAGTGTTTGATCAGCCGGGGCATTATGGCCGGCGCGAATATCTGTCCGGTTCGTTTTGGGGAACATTCATCAACGGCATCTGGCAGGATACATTTTTGCTGGCCGAACCGAAAGTGGCGGTTAGCGACATTTTTGTGCAGCCGCTGGTGGATCAGGATGATTTGCGCGTCGAGGCGACGGTCAGCAATCATGGCTCGACCCCGTCAACCGTGGATGCCTCGTGCCGGATCCGTGAATGGATCAATCAAGCGGGATCATCTGTGCTGGACGCACCGGAAATAGCCTGGAAACTGGCCGATGCGACAAGCCTCGAATTCTCCAATCAACCCATGGTCCTCGCACCTGGCGAATCCAAGGCGATCACGTTGACCGCCCGGGTGGGTAATCGCCTTAAAACATGGAGTCCGGATGCGCCAAATCTTTACGGTCTGCTCGTGAATTTATCCGCCGATGGCCAAACGATTGACACCAAATATCAACGCTTCGGCTGGCGGCAGTTCACCATGCAGGGCGGCCAGTTTTTGTTGAATGGCCAACCAATCATCTTGCACGGCGACTCCTGGCATTTCATGGGCGTGCCGCAAATGACCCGCCGTTACGCTTATGGCTGGTTTCATTTGCTCAAGGATGCCGGAGCGAATGCCGTTCGTTTGCACGCGTCAGTTTATCCCTCGTTCTATCACGATATGGCGGACGAGATGGGGATCATGATTTTGGACGAAAGCGCGATCTGGTTGAGCGATGGCGGTCCGAAAGCGGACAGCGATCTGTTCTGGAACAATTGCCGGACGCACGTGGAAGAACTGGTCCGGCGGGACCGCAATCATCCGTCGGTTTTTGGCTGGAGCGTGTGCAATGAGATTTTGCCCGTGTTGCGCAACGTCTGGCATGCCCCCACCAACATGATCGATCATTGTTTCAATGAAATCACCGTCTGGAAAAACATCTGCCTTACGAATGATCCGACACGCGGCTGGATTTCTGGCGATGGTGAATGGGATGCCAGCGGGCGCCTGCCGGTCATCAACATCCATTACGGTGGCGACGGCGACCTGCAGCGCGCCGCCGAATCCGGCAAGCCTTTTGCCGTGGGCGAGACCAGCATGGCTTACTATGGCACGCCGAAACAGGTTTCCAAGTTCAACGGCAATCGCGCCTACGAATCCGATCTCGGTCGCATGGAAGGGCTGGCTCATGAATGCTTTGGGCTGCTGGCCAGCCAGCAAAAATACGGCGCGAATTATCAAAGCGTTTTCAACCTGGTCTGGTATGCCATCCAGCCTTTGCCTTTCGGCAAAACCAATTTGACGAAAGCACCCTCGCTGGACGAAGGCGTTTTCTTTGGCACCTATCAGGAAGGCGTGCCGGGGATGCAACCGGAACGGCTGGGGCCTTATGTTTCCACTTTAAACCCTGGCTACGACCCGTCGCTGCCGCTCTATCGCCCATGGCCGATGTTCCATGCGATCCACGACGCGAATTTAAAAGTTCAAAATTCGCCCTGGGCAAACCGGCCCGGTGACGCAGCGCCGGCCCAATCTTCCGCACCGGCCAATCCGGGAAATGCGACGGTCAGTTTTCTGCCGGAAAATGGAGGCCATCTGGCTGATGAATTAAGCAAGTCAGGCGTCAAGGCGTCGGCTTATGCTGACGACAAAAAAAGTGATTTCCTGTTGATAGACGGTTCGACGGAATTCGCGCAAAACACAATGGGGGCGCTGAAGGCCGCCGTTGATAAAACACTCGCGCAGAGGGGCACGGTTTGGGTCTGGGATGTCAGGCCGGCCGGGGTCATGGCGTTGAGCCGTTTGTTGGGCGGAGAAATATCGGTGGAACCGTGCACAAACTCTTCGTTCGTGGTCAAACAAAGCGACCCGTTGCTCGCCGGATTGGACAATGCGGGACTGTATTTTTCCGAGGATGATGACTGGCAGCAGATGTCCTATGGATTGGCCGGAGAATTTGTCAAAGGCGCGCAAGTCGTGTTGGAAGCGTGTCCGGCGAACTGGCGGCAGTGGAATTACAAGGGCGAGCCGATCAAGACGGCGGCGCTTTACCGTTCGGAAGCGGAAAACACCGCGTCCCGGGCGGCCATAGTCATCCGCCCCATGAAGCAGGGGCGCGTGATTCTTTGCAACCTCGATCCAGAAATCGAATCCACAAAAAAGCAGGCCGTCATCCAGCAATTATTCCGCAATGAAGGTGTTCCGCTGTCTGAAATCGCCACGCAAAATGGGTTCATTGATTTGAAAGGGCGGCTGGTCCATGCCCTGGTTTGCGGCAGTTTCGCCTTTTCAAACTCCACTGAAGCCTACGGCGACGAATTACCGGCCGGCGAGATCAGGGAAGGCAGCACCCTGGCTGGCCGGACGTGGCGGGTTGGTGACGCAATTAACGATGGCGTATTTGATTTCAAAAAAGGGTTGGTGGATGGCCCGCAGGAAAACGCGTTCGCCTATGTCGCGGTGTGGATCAAATCGACCAAGCCGCTGAACGATCTGCTTTCCGAACCCAATTTGCCGAAACTTTCCTTCACTTATGGCAGTGATGACGGCTGTGAACTATGGCTCAACGGAGAACTGCTGGCCAAACATGAACGCCACGGGCCGCTGGATCCAAACATGTTTTCACAATCGCCATTGTTGTTAAAACTGGGCTGGAATCAACTGGTGATCAAAGTGGTTCAGGAAGGCAACGAATGGAAATTTGCCGGCAAGTTCGGGTGCTCGGATCTGAACTTCCTGTCCAAACTCCAGTTTGCCGCTGAAAAACCCGCGGCAAACTAAAATGCCCGTCAATTTACGGCCGTTCCCCATGCCTTGTTAGGCAAAATGCCCATTTCAAATTCCAGGGTTCCGCCGTGGACAATTTCGTCGTGCGTAATCCAGGGGCGGTTCAATGGCTGGCCATTGAGTTTGGCGGATTGGATGTAAATATTTTGATTGGATGCGTTGTGCGCCGTGATGGTGAACGTGCCGCCCGGGTAGAACTTAGGATCCAATTGGATGGTCGCTCTCTCCACCAACGGGCTGCCGATGACATATTTCCCATCCGCCGGATTGAGCGGATAAAGTCCCATCGCGCTCCAGACATACCAGGCGGACATCTGGCCGCAATCGTCATTGCCACAGATTCCCTCGGGGGTGCTGTCATATTGCAGCAGCATGATCTGATGCGCGCGCAGCGCCGTCTTGTATTGCGCGCCAGCCAGCGCGTATAGATAGGGGACATGGTGGCAGGGTTCGTTGCCGTGGGCGTACTGTCCCATCAGCCCGGAGAAATCAACGAGGTAATGGTGGATATCGGAGTCCTGGTCAAAAAGCTCGTCCAGCTTGCGGATGAAAGCTTCGTTGCCGCCGTAGAGTTTGATCATGCCAGGCACATTGTGGAACACGGCAAACGTGTATTGCCAGGTATTCGCCTCGGCATAATCATCGGGAGAGAAGGATTTCGGATCGAATGGCTCCCGGAATGAACCGGCGGCGGTTTTGCCGCGAAAAAATCCGGTTGCCGGGTCAAAAACATTTGTAAAATTTTGTGAACGCCGGTTGAATAACTCCGCATCCGCCGTTTTGCCGAGCGCACCCGCCATTTGAGCAATGCACCAGTCGTCATAGGCGAATTCCAAGGTGCGGGCCGTGCCGCGCCAGCCTTGGCCGGTTTCGGATGACACATAACCCTGCTTGGCATATTCATCCTGCCGGTTGCGGCTGTTCATGGCGGTGTCCCGCATGGCGTTGAATGCCAGTTCCGCGTCAAATCCGCGAAAACCCTTGGCATAGGCATCGGCGATGACTGGAATGGCATGATATCCAATCATCGTGCCCGTGTCGTGGCCGGCCAGCACCCACATGGGCAATCGCTTGTCGGGTCCCTGGTAATAAAATGTCAGCAGGCTTTGCACGAAGTCATTGACCCGGCCGGGTTGAAGCAAGGTCAGCAAAGGATGTTCGGCGCGATAAGTGTCCCACAACGAGAACGTGGAATAATATTGAAAACCGGCGTTGGTATGGACTTCGTCATCCGGCCCGCGATAGGAACCGTCCGCATCGTTGTATAAAGTCGGTGTGGTCATCGTGTGATACAACGCCGAGTAGAAGGTCTGGCGAATGTTCGGATTGGCCGATTCTATTTTGATGCGTGAGAGCTGGTCGTTCCACGTGTTCCGGGCCGCTGCGCGAACCGCATCAAAATCCCAGGAAGGCATCTCCGCGTGCAAATTCTTTTTGGCTTCCTCGACACTCACCGCCGAAAGGCCGACGCGCAACATGACCTGCTGGCCGGCGGAAGTTTTGAAATCGAGATGTGCCCGTACATTCTGGCTTTCGATTTCGGTCTGATTTGCCGGCAGCGGCCGGCCTCCGGCTTCAAGCCCGAAGTTTTTCCACGGCTGCGAACATTCGATCGCAAAATAGATGGTGCGATGCTTGTCCCATCCGGTGGTGGAGCGCCAGCCGGTGAGCAGGTCTGGTTTTTCAATTTTTAGCGATGCACCGGTTACCTCGTTGTTAATGCCATGGATGAGATCAATCAATATGTAGCTCTCCTTGGAAGCGGGAAAGGTGTAGCGATGCATGCCCGCATGGGCCGTGGCGGTCAGTTCGGCCAGCACATGATATCTATCGAGCATCACCCGGTAATATCCCGGTGTGGCAAACTCATGGTCGTGCGAAAACTCCGAACGCAGCCGGTCGGCAGTGAGCGCGTGATAATTGGTGGATTCCTGCAACTTGCCCGTGATGGGAAGCACCAGCACGTCGCCCAAATCGCCGATGCCGGTGCCGGACAGGTGCGTGTGGCTGAAGCCGAGGATGGACGAATCGGAATAATGATAGCCGGCGCAAGCGTCCCAGCCCTTGATCGGCGTGTCCGGGCTGAGTTGCACAAAACCAAACGGAACCGTCGCACCCGGATAAGTGTGGCCGTGCGCACCGGTGCCGACGAGCGGCAGGGCTTCGTTAACCGGTTGGGGAATCGCGCCGTGGGCGTCGATCAGAGAATTCATTCCAATCAAGGCGGCGGCGATCACAGCTATTTTCATAAATACATGCTTACGGCGATTGCATCATCTCATACATCTCCGCATTCGAGGAGCACAAGAATGAACACGGCGCTTAATTTTCAGGGATAAACCAGCCGGTAGAACACCGTGCTGCCGGACTTGTTGATGGTGATGTTTGTGTTGGTGACTAGGTCTGATCCCGGCAATGTCACCCAATTCGTTCCCAAGCCGCCGCCCAAGGTGTTCGTCTGAACCTGCAGCCGCCAGCCGAGGTGGTCTGCGGGCCAGGAGAGCGTCATCGAACTGCCAGATGCCACCGCCATAATGTTTGTGGAAACAAGCGAAACTGACGGCACGGCGTTGCCATAGACGAGGCATTCGTAGAAAGAGGCGTTGCCACCGGCCGGAACGACGCCCGTGACGGTGATGCGAACGTAACGCGCCATGGCAGCAAATGTGTCAGTGGTGTTGGCGGTTGAGGTGTTGCCGGTTTTGTCCACCGCCGTGACGTAGTTGATATCGTTGGTGCTGATGTCGATTTTATATTGGTAGCTGCGCGTGCCAGTGCCATACCAGTCGACCGTCACCGAACTCAGGTTGCAGTTGCTGCCGAGATCCACCCGCCACCAATGGGGGTACAGGTTGTCATTGGCCGCCCAGCGCGTGCTCAAAGAACCGTCATTGCCATTGGTAACATAATTTCCACTTCCAGCCTGGGTGGAATCGGCGGTCACCGGCCGGCCTTGCGATAACGAAGCCGGAGCACTCATGCCGCCATCATATAGCGCCATTTCGGACAACTGCAGCCCGGTGTCGCCATTGTTGCCCAGGATGTTCAGCCGGTAGCATTGATACGCCGTCGTATTGTTGATCGCATATTGTTTGGTTTGATTGCGTGACGGGAAAATTTGCATGGCTTGCGTGTCAAGCGTTGCCCAGTTGGTTCCGTCCTGAGAGCCTTGGAATTGCCAATCTCTGGGATCGCGCGTGGGCACATCATTGGCACTGCTCAGATCATAACGGGTCACTGCCCAAGTGATTCCGGCGGAAAATTTATACTGTAACCAGCCAATGCCGCCGCCATTGGCATTAAACCATTTGGTGCCCGTCGAACCATCGAAGGCCTGGGCAGCGGTTTCCGACGGAGGATTCTGCGTGCTGGCCGTCGCGCCGCCGCCGCTGGTCCGATTGGTCAATGATGCTGTCGGCCGGCCGATGACTTGGGCGCTATTCGCGCTTTCCCCATTCGTGTTCACGGCCGAGATCACGTAGTAATAGGTCGTCCCGTTGACCAATCCAGGGTTGCTGTAATTCGCCGTGGTTATTCCCGTGGCGATAGACGTGTAAGGCCCACCATTCACGGTAGAGCGCTTGACGTTATAACTGGCGGCTCCGGAACCGGCGGTCCAACTCAGATCAACCTGGCTGGCAGAGATGGTGGTGGCGGCCAAACCTGACGGTGGTGGCAGATAGCCGGGGGGGAAATTGCCGAGGCTGCATCTGGTTGCAGCCAAGACCTTAGCTGACTGGTTGGCAGTTCCGGTAAGCTGCTCGTATGTATAGCTGCTGAGCGGCTTGGCGGTTCTCTCCACGACGTAGATGGTATTCGCGGCCGTTGCAAAACCGACCTCGCTGCTGGAAGACGTCGCCAAAATGGCGTTATCCGACGCCCTTCGCACCTGCACCGGTTGGGTGCCCCACGGATTCTCGACCACAGCTGTTTGCCCGTACAGTGATTTGATCCCCACATATTTTATCTCATTATTCTCCCGCTCGGAACTGACGAGGAAACCGCCCTTTGCCAGCAGGGTAAATTTGTTGATGAAAGCAGGATCGTTGGGGATGGCCGGAAAAACCCGGATTTTGCCATCATAGCTTTGCAGCAGCGACTCATTCATGGCGCAAAGATGCACGCCCAGATATTCAAACACGCCATTGTCGTTATCGGTCATGCCATTCGGATAGGCCTGGTATTTGTTTAGCATTGTTTTCATGCCGGCATAAGCGGCATCTCCCAGTCCTAATCGCGCCGCCTGAACCGCGTCGTTCGCCCAAATGTTGCCGTAGGGAAAAGGCCGGGAATTCCAGGTGTTCAACGCAGTCTGGTAATCCGCCGCGCCAATGCCGGTGAGGCTGTAGGGCCAGATTATTTCGCAGGCAACATTTTCGCCATTGTGGGAAGGGACCGGAAACGGAGAGCAAGGCAGATAGTTTGTCCCGTCAGCCGGATACGGCACCAAATTGGTCAGGACATTCTGCCACTGGGCGCGCAGCGTGGCGTCAATGTTCAAGAGCGTGCTCGCTGCGATGGCCATCGGGAACACGCTCCTGACCGCCGCGAGATCCGTGATGGCATTCGTCACGCCCCAATATGTTTCGTGGGCGTTGGAATACGGCATGTAGTATTGCCCATTGGTCGGATTGACGGCGAGCGCGCTCGAATAAAATTTTGCCGTCTCCCTCAGGAATGGATAGGCCACATTGGTCAAATATGCAGCATCTTGGGTGTATTCATATCTCAGGTCCATGTTGATCGCAACCTCGGAGGCGGTTGAGAGTATGTTCGAGGTAAATGAAGTGAGGGCCGCACCCCCATTCCACACCATGGTCTCCGGTACCATGATGCCATCAATCCCAAACCGGTTCGAAGAGTATGCCTTCAAGGTGCTGTAGTTCCTGAAATACAAGTTATTCAAAACGTCCAGCATGTCGCTGTGGCCAGATGCGAGAAATGAATTGTAAATGTCCCGTTGATTCCAAAACCAATAGGCATTGCTCCATTTGGTCGAGTCCTGCGTTGCCCGGTACACGCCGTTAATAAAGTGAAACGGGTAATTGCCGTAGCCCCCTGAAGCGATCATG
Organism: Candidatus Acidiferrales bacterium; assembly: GCA_035482455.1. GTDB lineage: Bacteria > Verrucomicrobiota > Verrucomicrobiia > Limisphaerales > UBA11358 > UBA11358. Next base: position 16,918 of record DATHQS010000145.1, read on the forward strand.
TAGGTACTGAGATAGTAGATGTTCTCCAGATAGTCCGCATTGTAGCCGTAATTGGTCAAAGAGGCATCGGTGTATTGAACGAACGACTTTCCCCAAAAATCGCTCCAGAAGTTCGTGTAGCTGGCGAGCGTGGCGGCATAGCCGGCGCTTTTGACACTGCTGAGCAACGCCTTTGCCTGAGTGACCGAATCATAACTTGGGGCGTTGAGCCGGCTGGCACAGGCGATCCAGATGGTATAATTGGAACTGGGCGTGATGCTCAATCTTACCGTCAATGAATCCACCACCGAGCCCGTGAAGGTCGCTCCATCCACCGACGCGGCCAGAGTATAGCCAAAATGATTCGGATCGGTTTGTCCCCTGCTTAAACCTGCGCCCGTGGCGTCAGCATAGGTAAGAACGGCATTCCAAGGGGAAGGCTCGCCGCTCACATCCCACAGCTTCAGATCAACCGTAACATTCGTTACGCCAGCACGGCTATCCACAACGTGTATTCCGAAAACCTCCGAGTTGGGCGATCCCATGATGGTCACAGTCCGGTTCGAATCATAGGTGGTCGTAAGGAGTCCGTTGCCGAGAGAAAGCCGTTGCTGATAATTGGTGTATCCGGTGTCCATGCCGGGGCTGGTGTAGAAATTCACCAAACCTGCTCCATATTGGGTTTGTGGTGATGCATCCACACCAGACACCTGCATCATAAGGCCATTGGTATTCCAGACAATGGCGCCAACCCGCCCGTTACCCACGGTCAGGCCGCAGATCGGGTTTGTATTTGGGCTGTTGTATACCACATCGTGCTTGGAGAGATAGGCGGCATGATCGACATTCAAAACACCTGTCCCGGTGTTGAACGCATGGGTATTGCTGCTTGCGCCTGAATTGCCAACGAGTGCGAGGAGCGCAATTACGGGGCACAGAAACCTGGCGGTTAATTGTTTGCTGATTGATGCCATCGCCGGAATTTTTTTCTTTTTTGTGCCAAAGGGCGATCCTAAACGGTTTGGAAAATTTGCAGCCATAATTTTAACAAGCATTTGTATCTTGCAACTTCTTTGGTTTTTTTTCGCCGGCATTGATGCGGTGGAAATGGAAACTGGCTTCCGTAAGTTATGGATAAACCAGCCGGTAGAAGACCGCGCCTTTGGCGGGGTTGGTAGTGATGTTGGTGCCGGTCACAAGATCGGATCCGGGCAGTGTCACCCAATTTGTGCCAAGACCGGTCCCCGGCGCATTGGTTTGCATCTGCAAACGCCAGCCGAGATGGTCAGGCGGCCATGAAAGTGCGAGGGCATTGCCGGGTTTAACGCCGGAAAGATTTATTGGAGCCAGGGAAATTCCAGACGCAATGGAACCATAAATCTTGCATTCAAAAAATGACGGGAATCCTCCAACCTGACTGCCACCGGTCACAGTGATCCGGACGTAGCGCGCGACGGCTGAAAACGTGTCGGTGCTGTTGTCCACCGAGGTATTGCCTGTTTTGTCCACGACGGTCAGATAGTTTATGTCGTTGGTGCTGGTCTCAATCCGATACGGGTAGCTTCGTCCGCCGGCGCCATACCAGTCGATGATGGCCGTGCCCAAGGCATAGTTTGTGCCGAGGTCCACCCGCCACCAAGAGGGGAAAATCGCCCCGTTTGCCGCCCAACGCGTCAGCAAATTTCCATCGTTGCCTTGGAACGGGCCGTTGCCCGTTTGGAAACTGCTGGCGGTAACGGCTTGGGCTGCGGACAACAGGGCCGGAGCGACGATGGTCACCGGGCTTGAAGCCGCGCTTTCTCCAGTTCCGTTGGTGGCGGTCACGACATAATAATAACGCGTTCCACCCGTCACGCTGGCATCAAGGGCAACGTTGGTGGAAACGGCTACAACCGTCGTGTAAGGTCCGCCCAGAACCGTGGAGCGCTTCGCGTTGTAACCGGCTGCGTTCAGTGATGCCGTCCAGTTTAACGAGACCTGGCCGATGGCCGCGGTCGCACTCAATCCCGTTGGCACGTCAGGAACCGGTGGAATCGGAAGCAGAACTCCGGATGGGGCTGAATTTGTGCTCTCTCCAATGCCGTTAAATGCAGTCACCACATAGTAATACTGCGCTCCATCCGTCAAGCCGATGTCAACCGCCGTGTTGGTGGTGGTCACCATGACGGTGGTGTAAGGTCCGCCGGCGACAGTTGAGCGCTTCACGTTGTAACCGGCTGCGCCCAACAAAGCATTCCAAGCCAAGGACGCGCGCCCGGCGCCAGGACCCGCAACTACAGCCAGCCCGGTTGGTATTCCGGGAATTGCCGGAGTTGGAGCGCCCAAAAATCCCGTCAGTCTTCGGCTGGATGGGATTGATCCGGACAGCCCCCAGGCATAATTCTCACCGATGGCAATTTTCTTCAAATTTCCGTCCACTGCGTCCCAGCCTCCGACCGCAGCCACGCTTCTTCGGAACACGCTGCCAGTTGCATTGATGCCCCAGACTTCTTCCGAGCCGATGGAGAGTTGCGTGAGATTGTTGGAATTGTCCACCAGCGTCCAATTCAGGTTGGTGATCACGGTGGAGACATTGTTGATATTCGTGGTGGTGACCGGGCTGTAATAGATATTGGTTCCGCTCACGGCCCAAACAAATTTCCCATTTCCGCCAGCATAGATTTTGTTCACGGCCGGACCGGGGCCGGTCACGGGATGCCACGTGTCACCGGGATAATAGGCTTCATTTACCCGTCGAAAATAGATTTGACCGCCAGCGTCCACCGCCCACACATCGCCTTCATTCACGGACAATTGCGCCATGCTGCCGCTGATGCCGGTCCAGGTGGTGTGACTCCATGCGTCCGAGGAGTAACTCAATTCACAGGTGTAAACGGCATTGCCATTGAGCGCCCAGGCGAAATGCTTGCCGACAGCCAGTTGGGTGAATTTGGAAATCCCGTTCAGATTCACCGATGTCCACGCCGGCTCCGAAGTGGTGTCACTGACGCCGCGTGCCCAAACCCCGCCGGTGGCATCCAAAGCCCACACATCAAAGAAACCGGCGGACATGTCCACCAGATTTCCCGGGCCGACGCTTTGATTGGTCCAGGCGTTCAGGTTGTGCAGCGGCCGGTAAACGTCCAGGCCCGTCGGTGAATACCAATTTTTCCGATACGAACCGCCGAGGTTTTCATGCGTCGTGGTCTTGTAATACTGATCGCAATCTTCCGCCTCGAACATTTGCGAATCCGTCGTGGGATCGGCGTATTGGCGCATGGCTGCCAGGTGTTGATTGGGATAGCTCCAGCCGGAAGCATAGCTCGCATAAACCGGGCTGCCTTCGGGCGTATTATAAAATCCTTCCTCCTGAATCAGCCTGGTGCCGGCAGTGCCGGCCTGCGAGTAAAAATCCTGGAGGGTGGAGTTTCCGTTGGCGTCGAGCGGAGATTGATAGTAGTCGTTGCCGGGACTGGAACCTGAAGGTGTGCCGGTATTGGAAACCGGATCCCAGTCGCTGCCCCAAGTCAGGTCCAGCCGATAACGGCTGCCGCACGATGAAAATCCCCAACGCGAGCCATCGAGGAAGACGCGCGAGTTATAGAGTGATTGTCCCCAAACATACCAGGGTGCCACCCCCCACGCGGCCGCTTGCGTATTCGTATCGGCATCTGGCGAAACAATAAAAATAGGATCAAGACCGTATCTGGCGATCATCCGGCTGCGGATATTCGTGAGAAAAAGGGGCATGTTGCCATCTTGAACCATGTCCGTGGGATGTGCCGTATAAATGTTGATGATCGGACGCCCCGGGAAAGGTTGATATAGCATCGAGGCGGGCACACAATCAAACCACGGTCCCAACCAATTTGTCATGGCATAATCGGCGAGGGCGGATGAACCCCACGCCGGGTAGCTTCCATAAGCCGAGTAATAACCGTCGGCCAGCCCTCCATCTTCGAAAAACATTCCAATTTGCAGCGAACTGGCGGCCTGCGGATTGCGCGCGACGGCATCCGCCATTTTTTTTAGCCAGCGTCCTTCAAAGGCGCCATTGCCGCGCACGTAAGCCCTATCCTGCAAATCATGGGTGAAATCGGAAGTTGCCCGGCATTGAAACAACGGCACCTGTGCGCGCGCAGCCATCAGCTGGTCCACCATGATGTCCCAGTAACGATCTGTCCGGCGGTCAAATTCCTCGAACATCGGCACCCGATACCAGCTTCGCAATTGGTAATCGGAATAAGCTGCGCCGTTCGTTGCCTTTTGAGGCACTGCGCCCCCTAGAATGTAGGAGGCGTCATTGGCGTTGAAGATGGAATTGTGTTCGGACTGGTGCTCAAACGATACAATCGGCGCAACCAGCATCCCGCTGGTGGAGGGGCGGACCAGGACGGTATCCGAAGCCTTGACCGTGGTGGTCGTATCCGTGTCCTTTCGCAACATCAGCCAATCCAAAGAAACGCCCGAGGTTTCAAATACGGCCCGGAGCGTGTGATACCCTTGCGACAAACTGGCGGAGCCCAGGTGGGCAGGGGCAAACGAATCAATCCTGCCCGTATTGGGCACCGCCACACCGGGGCGGAGGTTGACGCCATCGATTTCCAGATGCATCGCCGCTCCGGCGGCAGGTGAACCGGCATTGGCCGTGAAACGGTAGCTGCCGGCGGACAGCCACACGTTCGTATATTGAATCCATTCTCCGGCAGCGGTATGGCCAACATACCAGCCGCCGGCGAAGCATGTCCGGCACAGGACAAATAATAGAAAGCCAATGGTGAACAGGGGGCGGGTGGCGGGGTTCATGCGGCGGGCCGGTTTAATTTTGAGCCGTGATTTCAAATTCGCCATTGAGCCGGATGTCGGCGGATGAGGCGCCGACCATGACTTTGAACATTCCGGGTTCCACCACGCGCTTCATCTCGCGGTTCCAGATGGCCAGGTTTTCCGGGGCGATGGTCATGGTCACAACCTTGCTTTCGCCCGGCTGGAGATGGACGCGGTCGAAGCCGCACAGCCGTTTTTCCCAGGTCGTCACCGAACTGACTTTCTGACGGATGTAGAGCTGCGGTATTTCATCGCCCGCGCGCGCACCGGAGTTGGTCAATTTGAAGATGACAGTGACATTTCCGTTGGTCGATTGCCTTTCAGGCTGAACCTTGAGGTCGCTGTATTTGAAAGTTGTGTAGCTCAAACCATGACCAAACGGCCAGAGCAAGCCGGCTACGTTAACCCGGTCCGCATTGGTCGGCTCGTCGTTGGCGGCCGGTTTGGCGGGGAAATTCATCGGCAATTGTCCGGTACTTTTGGGAAAGGTGCAGGTCAGTTTTCCGCCCGGATTGTAGTCGCCAAAAAGCACGTCAGCCAGGGCATCGCCGCCAAACATGCCCGGGAAAAAAGCCTGAATGATGGCGGGACACAAACGATTGGCCCAGTTCAGCGCCACGGGCCGTCCGCTGATGTTTATGACAATGGTCGGTTTGCCAGCTGCCGCCACGGCACGGATCAAATCATCCTGCCGGCCGGTCAAGTCCAGGCCGGTGCGGGAACTGTCCTCGCCGACGGTGCTGCGGATCCGCGGCAGTCCGCGCGGCATGTCGCCTACGACAATAATTGCCACATCTGCCCTTTGGGCGTCGGCGACAGCCTGGTCGATTGCTGCCTGTTCAGATACCGTTGGCGGTTCGCGCATGATTTCGGTGTCCGGCCAGTTCGCGTCAAAAAAATCACAGCCCTTCGAGTAAAGCACCGTCGCCTTGCCGGCAAAACGCTGTTCCAGGGCGTGACGCAGGGTGATCACGTCGGGATTGTTGGGGCCATAATGGCCCTTGGCGTAATATTCGTTATCGGCATTCGGCCCGCAGATGGCGATGGTTTTGATTTTGGAGGCGTCGAGCGGCAGCAAATTATTTCCGTTCTTCAACAGCACGAGGGATTCGCGGGAGGCCTGGCGGGCGATGGCAAGATGGTCAGGATTTAGAACCGTTTCATTGGCGTTGGTCAGCGGACGATAAGGCGCATCAAACAAGCCCTCCCACATTTTCACCCGCAGGACGTCGCGGACGCGATCGTCCAGGACGGACATGGGCACGGTGCCTTCTTTTACCAGTTCGCGCAGCGGCAGAACGTAGTCTTCCGGCGGGGTAAACGTGGTGCGAACGTTCAGGCCGGCCATGATGGTTTGCCGCACGGCTTCCTTGTAGGTGGCGGCCACTCCATGCTTGGAGGCCAGAAATTCAACCGCATGGCTGTCGCTGACAACATAGCCTTTGAAGCCCATCCGATTTCGCAAGATGTCGGTGAGATAGTAATGACTCCCGGTTACGGGGACGCCGTCGTAATCGTTGTAGGAACTCATCACGCCGAGGGGATTGGCTTCACGAATCACCCTTTCATAGGGCCAGAGGTGTATCATTTCGACTTCGCGTGGTGACACTTGCGGGTCGGTCCGGGCATGACCTTCGCGGGCACCTTTGTCATTCGAATAGACGGCGAAATGTTTCATGGTGGAAACGATATTTTCGCCTTGGATGCCTTTCACCATGCCGATGGCGAGTTCAGAAACCAGAAAGGGATCTTCGCCATAGGATTCCTCACAGCGTCCCCAGCGCGGGTCGCGCAACACATCCATGATGGGTGCGTATACATTATCGTAACCAAGTGCGTGCGCCTCGCGACCGGTCACCTCGCCAACTTTCTGAATGAGCGCGCGGTCCCAAGTCTGACCGAGGCCGAGTTGCGTTGGAAAACAGGTGGCTTTGTAGTGTTCGACGCCGCGGATGCCTTCGTCGGTAAATTCCGCCGGCACGCCCAGCCGGGTGTCTTCAATGAAAAAACGCTGCACCTCGTTGAGCGCCCAGACATGCTTGGACGGCGGCCAGATATAGGCGACACCGGGCGCATCGGATTCGAAGTAAGGATAGCCGGTCAGTTCCTCGTCAATGTTGGCCACGCCATCTTTCCAGAAGGCTGTGGCCCATTTCTTGGTGGGCAGATAATCTTGCAGCACGCGCTTGTAGCCATAGAGCGTGGCGAGCTGGCAGGTCTTTTCTTCCAGCGTCATTTGCGATAGCAAATCCTCGACGCGTTTGTCCACCGGTTGGGTGGGGTCCTCGTAAATGTCCTTTTTGCCGTTCTTGTTCAGGTCAATCCAGCCGTCGTGGTAAATGTCCCGGTGCGTGACGACGGGTTTTGCGGATTGCAAACATTCCTGATAGCTGGGGGCGTAAAGCAATCCGTCCTGAACACGGGGTATCTCTCCGGGAGCGGCAGGTCCCCGTTCGTCAGAGCCGGCAGTCTGGCCGCACACATGAAAGCCGAGGAGCAAAAGAGCCAAGGATAAAATCCGCCTCCCGCGGGGCAACAAAGTTTTGTAATCCTCTGACTGAGATGGTGATACTGATCGCTCACCACACGGCAACGTTGAACCAAAAGCAAGGGGCATTGAACAAGGTTATCATGACCGGGGGATGTGCTTTATACCCGCTTTCGGGTATTCCAGCGTTATGCCAGTTAACGTAGGTTGCCATCAACATCCCAAACGCGCACAGCCATTGGAACTTGTCGGGTTCGTGATTCGCAGTTCTGAGGTGTGCAAACTCTAAAATATGAAACAAGTCAGAAAATTGCCAACCCGGCCGGCGTTCACATTGATAGAATTGCTGGTGGTCATCGCCATCATCGCCATTCTCGCAGCCATGCTGCTGCCGGCCCTGGCCAAGGCCAAGCAAAAGGCGCAGCAGATCAAGTGCCTCAATAACCAAAAGCAATCGGCCTTGGGGCTCATCATGTATGCGGGTGATTTCAATGATGTCATGCCGTCAGACGCCTCGCGCATCGGGTGGCATCAGGAAGATTGGATCTGGTGGAATGACACATCCGACCCGACTCATTTCATCAAATTCAGCCCGATTTTGTTGATGATAAAAGCCAGCACGAATGTGTTCATTTGTCCGATGGATATTTATCCCGTCACCCAAAGATTTCCTTCCCAGCAAGGGAACCCGTACATTGCCAGTTACAGCATGAACGGTTATGCATCCGGAAACGCGCCCAACCAAACGTTGGCAGGCTGCGGTTCAAGCTGGGCGCTTAACGGCGGCGGTTCTTTTGCGGCCAGAAAACTCGGCAGCATTCGTAACGGTTCAAACAAGATAATGCTGGCGGAGGAACCGGTATCCCAATTGGATCTGGCGCCCGAAATAGCGGCGGCCAATCCCAGCCAGGTCGCCGGCGGCCCAAGTTCAAGTTTATACGAGGATGATGGGCGGTGGTCTCCCGGTCCGGGTCAAAGCGGCAATCATAACAGCATCACCTACCGTCACAATAAGCGGGGCAACGCCAATTTTGCCGATGGCCATGCGCAGATCACCGACTACATATATGCTTCCGATACCAATAATTTTGACACGACTTTTTGATTTTGTTTAAAAGCCGTCCGGAATATGCCGGGAATTTTCACTTCAAACTTATTTCTGGTGCCGGGTGAGGCGAAGCCATGCAATTTTTTGCGCTTTTTGGCGGACGGATGTTGACCAGGTCATTCTTGGTTGGTTGTGTTTTCCTTGGGTGTCATGTTTCCAATGGCCGTGCGGCAAGCCTGACTTGGGACTTCAACGGAGCGACTTCACCCAATCCGGCCGATGGGAGCGGAAACTGGCTGACGGCGAATGACTGGTGGAACAGCACTGCAGGCGTCAACAGCAACGGTAATTGGGCTGCCATTGGTCCTGACAATGCGGTGTTTGGGGCGGGAGTGCCCGGCGCTTACCTCGTAAACTTGGGCAGCGGGAACATCTACGCTTCCAATGTCGTATTCAACACGTCTGGTTACACGCTGACGAATGGCACGCTCAACCTGCTGGCAAATGGCACCCCGATTACGGTCAGTTCCGGCGTTGCCGCGACGCTCAAGAGTGCGCTGGCCATTGGCGTCTCCAGCACGTTTCAGGTGAGCAGCGCCGGCGCATTGAGCCTGGCGGGAGGCGCTTCATTTTCCGGCAACACGATTTTTACGGGCGGCGGCACGGTGGATTTGAGTGCCGGCATTTTTTCCGGGCCGAACTTCGCGGTCTGGACGCAAATCCCGCTGACCCAGGAAGCGGCGACATTGAACGCTGTGCGGATCATGATCGGGTACGGCGGCACTTCCACCTACACGATGAGCAGTCCAAGTGCGCAAGCGACGTCAAATGGCGGCGGCGGTGATTCATTTATCGGCCGGGCCGGGAGCACCGGCACGTGGGATCTGAAACAAGGAACGGTCACGCTGGCGGGCGCCGGCTTGAGGGTGGGCTATGATTCAAACAGCAAAGGGACGCTGCTGGTGGAGGGTGGAAGCTTTAATTTGGGCAACAATATTCTTTATATCAACCATTTCGCGACCAGTTCCAGCGGGGCAGGGACGGTCAATCTTTCGGGCGGAACGCTCACCGCTGGCGCGGTTCAGTTTGGCGCCGGCGGCACCTTCAGTCCGGGGGCGACCGGGGCGTTGAACATGAACGGCGGGACATTTTACATCGGCTCCGGCGGCATCTCCAAAAATGCGCTGGGAACATTGGCCAGCACGCTCACGCTTTCCGGAGGAACCATAAGCGCCACTGCAAATTGGACATCGTCACTGCCGATGACGCTGACCAATGAAAATGGGAACATCACGTTCCAGGCGGCGGACGCGGGCGCCAATGCGCGAAACATCACCCTTTCTAGTGCGATGTCAGGCGTCGGCGGGCTGACCAAGACGGGCGGCGGTATTTTGACCTTGAGCGGGGCCAATACTTACATTGGCAGCACAACCATCAATGCCGGGGCATTGATGACGACGACCGCCAGCACCGGTGGCGGGGCTTATACCAACAACGGTGGCATATTGAATGTGCAGCTGGCCACAAGCGGGAGTTCGCTCAACATGTCCGCGCTGACGCTCACCACGGGTTCGGCTTTGAACCTGGATTTGAATTCTTTCGGCAATCCGACGGCTCCGGTCATCAATGTCAGCGGGGCGCTCACTCCCACTGCCACCGTGACTGTCAATCTGGGGGGCGCCACGCTGTCTGCCGGCCAGTTTCCATTGATCAAGTATGGCTCATTGGGCGGTGCGGGCTTTGGTGCATTGGCGTTGGGCACGTTCACCCCGCCGCTGGGAGTGGGCAGTTCCGCCGCGCTGGTCAATAACACGGCCAACCAGAGCATTGACCTGAAAGTGACCGTCTTGGCAGTGCCGCAACTCGTCTGGGATGGCACGGTGAACAGCAGCTGGGACATTGGCGGCACGGCCAACTGGAAGACAGCCGCTTTTTACACGGAAAGCAACGGGGTCGGCCCGGAAGTGTTTTTTGACGACACCGCCAGCGGTTCAAAGACAGTGGTTCTAAACAGCATGGTGATACCCTTGGCAATAGTAGTGAGCAACTCGACAGCGGCTTATGGCATCTCCGGCTCCGGCGGGATTGCCGGGGCGG
>DATHQS010000146.1:0-7467 GCA_035482455.1 Candidatus Acidiferrales bacterium
AGCAGCACAAAATCATCTGGCCGCCGGAACAGCGCGGCGTTTAAAAAATTTGCGATTGGCGATTTCCGACTTAGGATTGGGCTGGAAATTATTTAACGTGCGCAAACCGTAAATCCAAAATCGCTAATCCGTGGCTGATACCAAAGACATCCTGCAAGACCTCAAGCACTTTGAATCCCGCAACATCACGTTCATGGAGCCGGACGGTTCGTGGCCGATCGTATGGGAGCGCGCGAAGGGATCCCATGTCTGGGATGCCGATGGCAAAAAATATCTCGATCTGACGGGCGCCTTTGGTGTCGCGGCGGCAGGCCACGCGAACCCAAACGTCGTCAAGGCCGGCCAGCAACAGATGGGCAAGTTGCTGCACGCAATGGGTGACGTGCATCCGCACGCGCCCAAGGCAAAGCTGGCGCGGGAACTGAGCCGCATCACCTTCGAACGCTGGGGCGTCAAAACGGGCAAGACGATTTTTTGCAACTCCGGTTTTGAAGCCGTTGAAGCCGCCCTGAAGACGGCCATGATCAAGGGCGGCAAATACGGCGTGATCGCCTTCAATGGCGCGTATCACGGCCTGGGTTATGGCGCGCTGAACGTCACGCACCGCGACCATTTTAAATCACCCTTCCGCCTGCAGCTCCGCGAATTTGCGCATTTCGTTCCGTTCCCGACGAAGCAGTCCGACCTGGCCGTCGTCGAAACCATGATCGGCCGCCTGTTTCAACGCGGCTGGGTCGGCGCGATTCTGGTCGAACCCATCCAGGCGCGGGGCGGCATCAACGTCCCGCCGCCGGGATTTTTGCCATTGCTGCGAAAACTGTGCGACCGCCATGGTGCGCTGCTCATCCTCGACGAGATTTACACGGGATTTGGCCGCACGGGAAAATGGTTCGCGTGCGAACACTCCGAGGTCGTGCCCGATTTGATCTGCCTGGGCAAGGCGTTGACCGGCGGTTTCCCGCTTTCGGCCTGTGTCGGGCGCGCGGACATCATGGATGCCGCGTGGCCGGCCTCGACGGGCGAGGCGATCCACACCAGCACGTTTCTCGGGCATCCGGTCGGGTGCGCGATGGCACTGGCACAAATCAATGAAATCGACAGGCTGAAATTGGCCGACCGCAGCGCACAACTCGGCGAATATCTGCTGAAGCTGCTGGAGGAAGAGATTCCCAGCCTGAATTACCGGGCGGCCATCCGCGGCTCCGGCCTCATGGTGGGCGTGGAATTGCACCGGCAGGACGGGACGCCGGCGACCGAAGAAGCCTTGCGCGCCATCAAGACCATGCTGCACCGCGGTTACATCATGCTACCCGAAGGCGAGCACAGCAATGTCATCAGCTTCACCCCGCCACTCACCATCACCAAGCCGCAACTGGCGGAAACGGTCATGGAACTGAAAAAAGTTTTGACCGCCGGACTGGTGATTGACAGCCGAGACTGATCGCAACGGGTGAAAAGAGGCGTTTCGTGACGTATGTTTCCGGGGCCACGCCAGCCAGACACGGGCACTGCCCGGCGACCGGGCCATCTTAAACGGTTTCAATTGAGCATTTTCCAACAGGCTTCTTTAACGGAAAAAAAGTCACGCAATGGGGCTTGAAAAAACCCGTGATTTAAGGTTTAAAATTAAAGTTGTCGTCTCAAGCATTCGTTAACCAGGTGGAGGCTTTATGAAGACAAAAATTGCGGTGGTTTTTTGTTGTATTTTGACGTTGCCGGCATTCGCCGACCCGGTCATCACGTTCGATGACTTCCCGGCCCCGACCAACGCGGTCGCCCAACTGCCAACGGGTTATCATGGGCTGAACTGGAAGGGGTTGGGGGTCCTGAACGGCGCGCACTTTACGGTCGCCCCCAGCGGTTATCAGGCCGGCGTGGTGTCAGCCAACAACGTGGTGTATCCGACCTTTGGCAATCCTTTTTCCAGTTTTAACGGGGCCATCCAGGGCGGATTGTTTGATCTGAACTCCGCCTATGTGACCTCGGTTTTGTATGACAGCCTTGTGCTGGAGACCAAGGGCTATGTTCACGGCACGCTGGCTTATGACATCACAAACATCCTGAGCGCAACCACGCCGACGTTGATCCAGTTCAATTTCTATGGCGTGGACGAGGTCGATTTCATCACCTCCGGCGGCAGCGGCGTGCATGCGGGCTACCCCTTTGGCTTCGATCCGGGCTTTGCCATGGATAATGTGAGTGTAAATATTTACCTCCCCTATCCCCAACTGGTCCAGAATGGCGACTTTGAAACCGGCAACTTCAGCGGGTGGACCCAATCCGGCACCACCAACTTCAACTCGGTGGTGACCAATGCGGCGTATGTCCACTCGGGAACATATGGAGCGAAAGCCGGGCCCACACCCGCATCCGGTTTCCTTTTCCAGAACAACCTGCCCACCTTTGCCGGGGAGACCTACCAGTTTTCGTACTGGTTCGAGAACCCCTTTGCCGGAATCCCAAATGGCTATTTCGCCTCCTGGAACAGTGCGACCGTGGAGGATACCACCAATGTGCCGGCGCTGGCCTGGACGAACAAGGTGTTCAACGTCCTGGCATATGCGCCACGGACACAGATCCTGTTCGGTTTGAACAACAATCCATCATTCTTCGGCCTGGATGATGTCAGCGTGACCTTGGTTCCGAAGGTTCAAAACGGGGGCTTTGAAACCGGCACCTTCGCGAACTGGACGCAATCGGGCAGCCAGAACAATACTTTCATCTCCACGGCGCCGGGCTTTGTCAGATCAGGCGTTTATGGCGCCGCCCTCGGCCCCTCCGGGTCGCTCGGCTACATCACGCACACGAATAGCACCGTTCCCGGCGAACAATACCTACTTTCATTCTGGCTCAACCGCCCCTCTGGGAGCGGAGGCATCAATGAATTCATGGCTTCCTGGAACGGCCAGGTGCTCTTTGACCAAACCAGCATACCGGTCTCCGGGTGGACCAACCTGCACTTCACCGTGATCGCACCCACGGCTCAAAGCGTCCTCACTTTCGGCGTACGCAATGACCCGGACTATTTCGCGCTGGATGAGATCAGTTTGACACCCATTCCGCTTGTCACGAACGGTGGATTTGAGACCGGCGATTTCACCGGCTGGACGCGATCGGGCAATCTCAGCACCACTTCCGTATCCACCGATACCAATTATATCAGTTCCGGATATTACGGCCTGAAAGGCGGCCCGATCGGTTCGCTGGGCTACATTTCCCAGAATCTGAACACGATACCCGGGCAAACCTACATGGTAACCTGCTGGTTCAACAATCCAACCGGAGACACACCCAATGATTTCCAAATCGCGTGGGACAATAACATCATGATAGATCTGACGAACTGGTCCTCCAGCGGGTGGTTCACCCCCAAATTTTTGGTCACCGCCACCAAGCCCACCACCACGCTTCAAATCGGTTTCGATGACCAGCCAAGTTATCTGGGGATCGATGAGATCACGGTCCAGCCTTTTCCGGCGCCGAATATCCAATCCGTCACCAACAAAAGCGGCATCCTGAACTTCACCTGGAATTCCGTGCCCGGGTTTGCGTATCAGCCCCAATACAGCACGAACTTTATCACTTGGAGCAATCTTGGCGCAGCCAAATTCGCCCTGGGAACAAACATGCCGGGAACGAACATCATCGGCCCCGATCCGCATCGCTTTTATCGCATCCAAGTGCCACAACCGGGGTTCATCTTTTAAGCTGGCGACGGGTTCTCGCCCACGGCGCGGGTGGCCGGACTGCGCTACGCCTGTTTTATCCGTGTGCAATCGCGGGCATACGTGGTTTAATTTTCTGGAATGAAACTTACCGAGATGCGCGAACTGCTGGCGAAGCGCGACATCCAGCTCACGAAATCGCTCGGCCAGAATTTTTTGCACGATGCGCACCAGCTGGAACGCATCGCCGCCGCTGGTGAATTGACCAAGGCGGACAAGGTCTTGGAGATCGGGCCGGGGCTGGGGCCGCTCACGGAACTGTTGCTGGCAAAAGCGGGCGAGGTGCTGGCGATTGAGATGGATCACCGGCTGGTGGAATTCTTGGCCGAACGCTTCGGCCTTGAATCAAAAGCCGGCGCACCCGAGATCATTGAAACCAATGCGCTTGGGGAGAAGGCATCCAACAATCCAACGCCCTCGAGCTCACCCAAGCGCGGGAACGGCACCCCCCCTCTCCTTGGGGAGAGGGCCGGGGTGAGGGAGGTCAATCCGCCCAACCAACTCAACCACCCCGACAACTTCTTCCTCATCCACGATGACGCCCTCGCCTATATCAAGCGCGAGCCGCGTGACTGGAGCGAGTGGAAGCTGGTGGCCAACCTGCCCTACTCCGTCGCTTCGCCCATCATGGTGGAACTGGCCGCCGGCAGCCGCGCGCCGAAGATGATGGTGGTCACACTTCAACTGGAGGTGGCGCAGCGGCTCATGGCGCCGACGGATGACGACCATTACGGCATCCTGACGTTGCTGGTGCAGTTGGATTTTGAGCCGCGCGGCTGGTTCAAGATTCCGCCGGGCTGCTTTTTTCCCGCGCCGGAAGTGGATTCCGCATGCGTCACCCTGGTGCGCCGCGCCACACCGCTGTTACCGGAAGAAATGCGCACCACTTACCGCAAGATCGTGAAGAAAGCATTCTCGCAACGCCGCAAGATGATGCTGAAGCTGTTGAAGCAGGACTGGCCGAAAGAAAAACTGGAGGCCGCCTTTGCCGAGCTAAAGATTTCGCCTATGGAACGGGCGGAGAAATTGAGTTTGGAACAGTTTGTGGCGCTGACGAAAAGACTGGCCGAAGCCCCTACGGTTGATGTTGCCACCGGTGGCGCTTAAGCCGGCTTTAGAAGCCTGGATAACATTGACAAGATTCCATAAATTGATATATTGGAAGCATGAAAACAACCATTGATATTCCGGAAATTGCCATGGCAGAAGCCATGAAGTTTACCGGAGCCAAGACCAAGCGCGATGCTGTCGTGACGGCCATGGAGCACTTCAACCGGCTCAAGCGGCTCGAAAAATTGAATGCCCGGGTGCGCGGCCAGTTCCGCGACTTCATGACCCAGGCCGAACTCAAGGCCATGCGTGCCGCCGACACCACCAAGGCGCGGGCATGAAACTCGTGGACACATCCAGCTGGGTGGAATACCTGCGCGGGCGCGAATCCGAGGCCGGTGACAACGTGGAGGTTTTGTTTTTGAACGGCGCAGCGGCCTGGTGCGACATGACTTTGGTGGAACTCTGGCATAGCGTTCGCGGTGCAAAGGAAAAACGGGAACTGGAAGAAATGGAAAAGGAAGTCGAACGCATCCCGGTGGATGCAACCGTCTGGCGCCTGGCCTCCCGGCTGGCCCTGCGCTGCCGGGAGAAGGGCATCACCGTCCCCACCAGCGACATTGTCATTGCCGCGTGTGCAGTGGTCCACGGGTTGGAACTGGAGCACTGCGACAAACATTTTGACGAACTTATGCCGCTGGCAAAATCCTTGTGAAGGCCATCCCGCCAATGGGACGCGCGGCGAAGTTGAGTCTGGAACAGTTTGTGGCGTTGACGAAATTTTTATCAGCATAATACCCATGTCACTAAATGCCATTCAGCTTAAGCGCCGATCGGGGGAAGAATCCTTTTTATTTGAAAACAAAGACATCGCAAAGCTGCTCGATTTTTGGCAATGGAGTTTCTCTAATCACATGGACAATGTTCTGCGTGGCGCTTTGGCAGAATTTATTGTTGGTCGGGCTTTGGATATTTTGCCCGCAGATGTCGTCAGAAAAAATTGGGAGGCTTGGGATTTGGAAACAAAATCAGGGCTGAAGCTTGAAGTAAAATCTGCCGCCTATCTTCAATGGTGGTTCCAACAGAAGTGTTCAAATATTGCTTTTGATATCAAGCCAAGGACTAAATGGGATCCCGAAACAAATACGTACGACAAAGCCATCAAGCGACGTGCTGACGTTTATGTTTTTTGCCTGTTCACAGACCAAAAAAACAAAGAATCGGCAAACCCGTTAAATCTTAATGGCTGGGCATTTTATGTAGTTGAGACAGATCGATTACTTCAAGAACACCTTGACGCAACAAGCGTAAAATTAAGCACGGTTAAAGAATTGAGCGGTGAATGTTTCAATTTTAGAACTCTTAAAAACAAGGTTCAACAGATTGAAGATGCCCGAAAAAAATCTTAAAACCATCGACGAACGCCTCAAAATCCTATTCGTCTGCAGCCGGAACCGGCGGCGGAGCTTGACGGCGGAAACCATTTTCAAAGGGGAACCAGCGTGGGATGTACGTTCGGCAGGCACGGAAGAGGCGGCGCGCATCAAGGTGACCGCCGGGCAACTGGGCTGGGCGGATGTCATCGTGGTGATGGAGAAACGGCACAAGGAGCGGTTGCAGCAGAAATTTCCGGAGGAGTTCGCGGCGAAACCGTGCGTCTGCTTTTTTATCGCCGATGACTACGAATTCATGGATCCGGGATTGATCGGGCTGCTGCGAGAAAAGATGCGCGAACACTTTCCGACCACTGAATAGCGCCATTCAGTTCGCCGCTGGTGCCGGAGCATCAGGAGGGAGCGTCGGCAGATTTCCGGGCGGCGGGGGTAATGGCATTTGTTTCGGAGCGGGCGCCGTGTCGGCAGCGGCGACTTCATCCGGCAGGATTATGATGGCGATACGGCGGTTTTTGGCGCGGCCATCGGCGGTGGCATTGTCGGCGACGGGCCGGTTTTCACCATACCCGACGGCGCCGACGCGGCGCGGGTCCACGCCGGCCTTCTCGGTCAGAAAATGGACGGCGGCCAGCGCGCGAGCGGTGGACAGCTCCCAGTTGCTCGCGAAACGGCTGTGAGCCTCGGGGCGGATGGGGACATTGTCGGTGTGGCCGACGACATGGATCTTGAGGGTGGGATGTGCGGCGAGCAGCGCGGCGATCTTGCGCATGACGGTCTCGCCGGCGGGCTGCAGTTCGGCTTCGCCGGAATTGAACAGCACGCGGTCAAGGATGTTGACGGTGAGCTTGCCCTGCAACTTGGAGATGGTGACGTCCTTGGATTCCAGATCGGTGCGCATCTCCTGTTCCAGGCCCTTGGCCATCTGGGCGGCATCGGCCTTTTCCTGCTGCAGGTCAGCGATCTGTTTTTGGAGGTCGGCGATCTGGTCTTTCTCCTTCTGATTGTCGGCGAGCGCGGTGCTGAGGCGGGAATTCGCATCGTCCAGCTTGCCGCCGAGGGATTCCAGCTCGTGCTGGCGGGAAAGGGCGTTGTACCAGAGCACCAGAAACACGACCGCCAGCGCGGCGCCAATGACGGCGGCGACCCAGCCGAGCCTGGAAAAATCCGGCTGGCTGGCTTTGGTCACGTGGTCGGTCAGGGGCCTTTTGGTGTCGCTCATGCTTCGTCGGCTGGAGTTTTAGCAAATGGATGCGGCGGTGTCCAAATTTTCCCGGAGCGCGGCTGTGTCCCGCGCAGCG
>DATHQS010000147.1:0-7516 GCA_035482455.1 Candidatus Acidiferrales bacterium
GTTTGCGGAGTTAAAAATTTTGTCGCGGAATTTTTTCAAAAACGGCGGGCAATGTTTTTTGGACAGTTGTCAAAGATTTGTCAGGTGCCGCCGTACAAAATTTTGTGGCCCGTTTGATGCTATATTTTTAAGGGTGACGACGAGCGGTGGGAGTGTTTGGGGCACGCGATACCTTCCGCGAATCATCTTTTGACGTATGAAAAAGAATTCGCAATTGACGAGGATTGTCCTCTATCAAAACCTCGGGTTTTTGGGGATCATGACCATCTGTTATCTGGACGAACTGCTCAAGCTGCCGACGCTGCTGTTCTCCGACCATCCGTTCGCCTTTCTGTTCCGGCGCTCCACGCTGGACATCCTGCTGGTGCTGGCGGTCTGGTTTTTGGTGAGCACCTCCACGCGCCGGATCCTGGAACGCATCCGCTACCTGGAAAAATTCATGCGCGTCTGCGCGTGGTGCCGGCGGATCAATTTCAAGGGCGAATGGATGCCGCTGGAGGAGTTCATGCGGCAGGGCTTTGACACGCCCACGACGCACGGCATCTGCACGACCTGCCTTGGGCAGCAGCAGGCGGCCGTGGAAAAGGCCAAGGCGGCGCGCAAGGCCGCGGCGGAACAAAAAGATGCCGCGGCCGCGACGTGAAATCAGAGGATGAAGGGCACCAGGGCTTTCACTTCCTTGCGGTAGACGGGGTAGGCGTCGGGGAAATGCCGCAGGAGCAGTGTTTCCTCCTGCCTGAGCTTCACCCAAAAACCGATGAACACCAGCACGAGCCCCAACCAGCCGCGCAACTGCCCTATGTCTATGGCCGAGCCGAGGCACATGAGGAGCAGGCCGGTGTAGATGGGGTGGCGCACGAAACGGTACGGGCCGGTCCGCATGAGTTCATGTCCTTGTTTGAAGGTGACATCGCTGCTCCAGTTCCCGGCGAGCGTCCGGCGTGCCCAGATGGTCACGAGGATGCCGGTCACGCAAATCGCGGCGCCGATGATTTGGGTGAGGTCGGTGCGCGGGGTCACCGGCGAGTTCAGCGGCGGCGGGAATCTCCGGAACGCGAGCAGCCACCAGCCGAGTCCCACCAGCAACCTGTGTCGCAAGGCGGACGACAGGCTTTGCTTTTCGGCCGTCGCCTTGACCTTCTGCGCGCTGATGAACCAATAAACCACAAAGGCGATCCAGCAGCCGATGATGATTTGGTCTGAAACTTGGGACATGATGGTGTCCAAGGGATAGCGGATTTTCGCAAGGATTCAAGCGCCGTGGTGATGAGTTAATTAGAACCTTGACCGGACGAACGAGTGGGGGCATTGTGCGACCGCCACGGAGGCTTTGGTCATCCGGTTGTTCCAATGGACGCAGTGTCCCTTGATTTAGGCGCTTTTGGCCGTTTGTTGTAAACTATGTCTCAATCACATAACCGTTATCTGATCATCGTCATCTTGGGGGCGCTTTCGACCATCAGTCCGTTCGCGATCGACATGTATCTGCCGGCATTTCCAGAAATGGCGACCGCGTTGCATACGACGACCGCACGGATATCCCTCTCGCTTGCGAGCTATTTTGCGGGGCTGGCGGCGGGGCAGCTTTTTTACGGGCCGTTGCTGGACCGGTTCGGGCGGAAACTGCCGTTGTATGCGGGGCTGACGTTGTTCATCGCGGCGTCGATGGCCTGCCTGTGCGCCCGGAGCGTGGAGTGGCTGGTGGCCCTGCGATTTGTGCAGGCGCTGGGTGGCTGCGCGGCGCAGGTGGCCGCGATGGCGATGGTGCGGGATTTTTTCCCGGCGCGCGAAACAGCCAAGATCATCTCGCTGCTGATCCTCGTCATCAGCGCCTCGCCGCTGCTGGCGCCAAGCGTGGGCGTGTTTGTGGCGGTGAATTGGGGCTGGCAGTGGGTGTTCATCGTGCTGTCGGTGTTCGTGGTGGTGATGCTGGCGGTTTCCGCGTGGGTGTTGCCGGAAGGGCATGAGCCGGACAAGGGCGTTTCCATGCGTCCATTGCCCATCCTGCGCAATTATCTGGAGGTGCTGAAGGAGCCGCAGTTCATCACGTATTCCTTGGCCGGCGCGTTCGCGTTCTCAGGCTTGCTCGTGTATGTGGCGAGTTCGCCGATCGTTTTCATGGAGGTGTTTCATGTGAGCGCGAAGCAATTTAGCGCGATCTTTGCCGGGTTGGCGGTGGGGTTCATCGGCAGCAACCAGATCAACGTGTTTTTGTTGCGCAAATATACGAGCGAGCAGATTTTTCTGGGGACGATGCTGGTGGAATGCCCGGTGGCGTTGTTGCTGCTGGTGGGGACGATTTACGGGTGGTTCGGTCTGCCGGCGACATTGGTACTGCTGTTCATCGCGTTGTCAGCGCTGGGTCTGTCATTTCCGAATGCGGCGGCGCTGGCGTTGGTGCCGTTCGACCACAACATCGGCAGTGCGGCGGCGATGATGGGCTTTTTGCAGATCGGCGTGTCGGGCCTGGCGTCGGCGAGCATCGGCATCTTCGATTCGCATAGCATGATGCCGGTGGCGCTGGTGCTGGCGGCGACTTCATGGATCGGGCTGGGGATACTGTTCGTGGGCAAACGGCGGATACCGGCCTTGAAGTACGTGGAGGAGAAGGATTGCCACCAATTGCCGCATTGAGGATCTCAGTTTGTCGGGGGCAGGTTGCTCGCGCCGAATTCCGTCCAGATTTTTGTGGCTAGCTGGAAGTCCTCGTCGAGATCAGGCGGGGTGGACCCCGGCTTGATGCGGAACGCTCCTGATTCGTAACACTTGGCGATGCCAGCCATCAGGTTTTTGGCCGAGGGGAAAAAGACAAATGATGCATCCTCGGTGAACTGGCAAAAGATTGCGCCCTCGGACGGCTTGCGTTGGGGGTCATACCAATAGCCGTTGCCCGCCCCGTCATCGAACAGGCAGATCCAGGAATCGCGATAGCTGGTGAGGGCGCCGGCCACGGCGCGTTGTGCTGCGGTTGCGCCTTTCCATTCCATCGCCTTGTTCGCCAATGATTCCTCCAGCGGGGGGAAGCGGTGGATGGGAATAAAATCGTCACTCAGGCGGTTGGTCGTGCTGGCGGAACCATCGTGCCACTCGTAGATGGCTTTGATGTCGTCCGGTATCTGGACGTGATACTGCTTTTCCAGCCCGGCGATGGCATTCGCGGACAGGCCGGGCTGCAACTCAGCAAATACGGACGGCGCGTTGGTTTTGAGGACCGCGTCGAGGCGGGCGAGAATCTCCGGCATCGGCTTGCTAACGACGGCGGGCATGGGCGGCGCAAGCGGGTAGAGAAGATTTCTCATGTCCGTCTTCGCCCGGAACCCCATGGCGATCAGGACGGTAATGCCGAGGACAATGATGAGCGCGGCGAGGCCGATTTTTTGCCAGCGGGTCATGGCTTGATTTAAACCACGGATGACCGTTTGTTATTCGTTTACGTCCGGCAGCTTGCCCTCTTGGTACGCGGTCAGGAATTTTTTCAGGAATTCCTTCGCTTGATCGGGGGCGAGGTCCACGGCCTTTTGTTCGGTGGCCACGGCTTCCTTGGTCTTGCCGGTCATGAACTGGATGCGGGCAAGGGTGTCGAGGAATTGCGGTTGTTCATTCTTGGTGGCCTCGTTCGCGCGCAGGGCGATTTTTTCGGCCACGGCCAATCCGCGCTGGTCCACGCCCTTGGTTATGGCCAGGAGCCAGGCCAGCTCGTTCTGGAAGGTGGGGGAGCCTTTTGTGCCCGTTGATTCAGCCAGCTTGTAGGCGCCATCATAATCTTTCCGGCCCAGCAGGATTTGCACGCGGGCCAGGCCAAACCCATAGCGCGCGCTTTCGGGGGCGTTTTTTTCCATTTCCGTCACGGCGGCGTCGGCGGCATCCCAGTCCTTGTCCTTCATGGCGGGGACCAGCCGCTGGTTGATTTGCTGCCGCTGCGCCATCTCCTGCTGCTGTTTCTCAAATTCTTTGGCGTAGGCGGCGGAATCAAATTTGTCCGCCAGGATATCACCCAGCACTTTCTCGTTCAGGCTCATGGGGTGTCCGATCCAGGCGATGATGCCATGCTTGTCCACGATGAAGGCGGTGGGAATGCCGTTCTGCCCGGCGGCTTCCATCCAATTGATGGCCATGGCGCCCTTGGGGATTGTTGTCTTGTCGTCGAGCGCAACGCGATAGGTCATCTGGTCGCCCATCGTTTTCACAAACGGGGCCACGGCGTCTTCGCTTTCTTCCCAGCAATCCTGGCCGATGGCGATGAGGCCCTGGTCTTTGAATTTTCCGTAAAGCTCGTTGAGGTGGGGAATGGAGGCGCGACAGGGGCCGCACCAAGTGGCCCAGAATTCAACGATGTAAACGTGGTTGGTGTCGAATCCCATAACAGCATCGCCTTGGACGAATTTGCCGGTCGACAGTTTTGGCGCAGGGTCGCCGACGCTCAATTTGGCCTGGGCAGCGCATGTAGCCAGCAGCAGGCTGGCGGCGGCAAATATTTTTAACCCGGATGAAGTTTTCATGGCCTATCCTTCTGTTAATTGGTTGTGGTTCCTGAAGTCTGACCATATTCCCGTGGGAACGTTCATTTTGTCGAGACGAATCGGCGGGGCCGGGGAGGGTGGGGCGCATCCTGACACTGCCCCCGGAGCGCGACCTTCAGGTCGCTTCAATGTCCAAACGTAAATGAACGAACCGATTGATTTTGGGGCTGGCAGCACTGAAGCGGCGCAAACGCCGCGCTCCACGCGGTTTTTGATTCGGGGGCAGTGTCAGGATGCGCCCGGGAGGGTGTGGAAGCCGGTTAGCGTGACTAACCCTTCTCCAAAAACTTTTTCAATGGTTGCCAGTAATGGGTCCGCCAGCCTTTGTTCTTGGCGCGGTAATCACCTGCCGGCACGCCGATCTGGGTGAAACGGAGCTGCGCGCGGCCGCCGGATTTTTTGGCGAGGGCAAACGTGACGATGGAATAATGGCCCGCCGGCCAGTCTTGCGAGCGCCAAGCTTGCACAATGTGTTTGCCAGGCTTGAGTTCCAGGTTGTAGCCGGTGATGTAGCCGTCGTAACAACTGAACGCCGCGCCGGCTTTCGCGGGTATTTTTGCCGGGGCGCCGGTAAATTTGGAATGCTTCTTTTCATTCATCAGCGCAGTGTAAACGGCCTTGGGCGTTGCGCGGATGAGGACGGTGTGTTGGATGTTTTTGGTTTTCATGGCGTGGACATGATCCGACAAACTTCACCGCGCTGGTTTGAAGGTGCGCACATACGCCCCCAGCGCCTCGATCTCCGCCCCGGATAATTTTTTCTCGAAGGCAGGCATCACCCGGGGCCCGGTCTTGATGGCGTCGATGATTTCCGCATCCGTGGCGTGCCAGTGGGTGTCGGTCAAATTCTGCGCGAACACCAGCCGGCCGTGAAAGGTATGGGCGCGTCCGTCCTTGCCGTGGCAGGTGGCGCAGTTTTCCACGAACAGCGCCGGGGCGTCTACCTTGTCCTTCGGCAATGCGGCTTGTTGCACGGCCAGGGGGCTGGTGGAAGCGCAGCCGGAGACCAGGCAGGCAAGTCCGGCGGCGGCAATGGATGCCAGGGCGATGTGTTTTTTCATATTTGTCTTCAGTGTCCCGTCGTCAGCACGACGCGGAAGCGGGCTTTGCCGCTGGCCATACGTTCGTAGGCTTCGGCGACTTTGGCGATGGGGTAAACTTCGGTCATGGAGCGGACGCCGGTGAGGACGCTGAACTTGAGGGTGTCCTGCGAATCGGCGGCTGTGCCGGAATACCAGCCCTTCACGGAGCGGCGGCCCATCAGCAAAAACAACGGCGAGATGGTCATGGATTGGGCCGCGCCGATGATGAGGAAGGTGCCGTTGATGGCCAGTCCGCCGGTCACCGCGCTCATGGCATCGCCATTCGTTACGGTGGCGATGATGGCCTTGGCGCCGCCGAGTTTCTGGAGTTCAGCCGAAGGATCTTGCGCCTGGCTGTCGATGTATTGATGCGCGCCAAGTTTGGTGGCGAGCGCGGCCTTGTCCGTGCCGCGCGCGATGGCGATGGTCTTGAAGCCCATCTTCGCGGCATATTGCACGCCAAGATGGCCGAGGCCGCCGAGACCGTGCACGGCGACGACATCGCCGGCGCGCGCGCCGCTGTTGCGGAGGGCGTTGTAGGTGGTGATACCGGCGCACATGAGCGGGGCGGCTTCAACGGGCGTCAGGTCATCAGGCACGTGAGCGAGGGCGATGGTGGGGGCGACCATGTATTCGCCATAGCCGCCATCGAAGGAAATGCCGGTGATCTGGAGATTGACGGTGCAGCCGAAGAAATCGCCGTTGCGGCAGGGGTCGCACTGGCCGCAGTGGCCGCCGTGCCAGCCGACGCCGACGCGCTGGCCGACTTTCCATTGGGTGACGCCGGCACCGAGGGCGTCGACGAGGCCGACGACTTCGTGGCCGGGGACGCGCGGGTATTGGAGGCCGGGCCAGTGGCCTTCCTTGACGAGGGAATCGCTGTGGCAGATGCCGCAGGCCTGGACTTTGATGCGAACCCAGCCGGGAGCGGGTGCGGGGATGTCGCGCTCGACGATTTCGAAGTTACCGCCGGCTTTGGAGATTTGAGCAACGCGCATTTTTGGCATAAAAAGATTTTTGGTTGTGGTTCCCAAGAAAGCAAACCTGGTTTAAGCAAACGTGGGAATCTAGCACTGATTTGCGGGTTGGCAAATCGGGGGAAAGACGATGTGACACGAATTTCACAGAAGCACATGGCTGCTAAGTTATAGAACTATGGATTAATTGGACGCAGTCGGCAGGCCAAAACCCCCTCATCCTAGCCTTCTCCCCCAAGGGGGCGAAGGGAACCGCGTTGGGTAGTTGGTGGCACTCAGCAGAGAGTGATGCATCGGGTGGATACTTTCCATGGAGCAGTGGCCAAGCCTTGCCGGCTGCCAGCCGGCGATACGGCAGGTTGACAACCTGCGCTACGGGCGAAGATTTTCACGGTTCTGCTGTAACAGGGGGCGGATTTCCGGTAATTGTGATCTGGTCACGATATCCCAATGAGCAGCCTGATTTCATCCGGTGGTGCGCCCCGGATTTTTCCGCCTACCCGGTGGTCGCTGGTATTGGCGGCGACGCGGAAGGACGCACCGGAATCGGCGGCGGCGCTGGAGGCGATCTGCCGCGATTACTGGTATCCGCTGTATGCGTACGTGCGGCGGTGCGGGCAATCGCCGCATGATGCGCAGGATCTGACGCAGGAATTTTTTTGCCGGTTGCTGGAGAAGCGGCTGCTGGATTTTGCGGACCGGGAGAAGGGGAAGCTGCGGTCGTTCCTGATCGTGGCGCTGAAGCATTTCATGAACAACGAATGGCGGAAGGCGTACGCGCAGCGGCGGGGCGGTGGGAAGGCGCAGGTGCCGTTTGACACGGAGTTTGCGGAGAGCCGGTTTGCGGCGGATCCGGCGAGCCGGCTGCCGGCGGATGAGACGTTTGACAGGCAGTGGGCGATGACGCTGCTGGATCTGACGGTGAGCCGGTTGCAGG
>DATHQS010000148.1:0-32830 GCA_035482455.1 Candidatus Acidiferrales bacterium
CGTCGCCCAAGTCGGTCCGGCCGTGGTGAACATCCGCGTTCATGGCGCCCAGGGCGGCAACCGCCGCCGCGGTCAGGAAGCGGGCGGCAGCGGCTCCGGTTTTGTCATCGCGCCCGATGGCTTCATCCTCACCAACAGCCACGTGGTTCATGGCGCGGTGAAGCTGGAAGTTACCCTGGCCGATGGCCGGGTGTTCCCCGCCGTGTTGATCGGCGATGACCCCGAGACGGACCTCGCTGTTATCCGCATCAACGCCCCGCAGCTCGCCTACGCGCGCTTCGGTGATTCCCGGTCCATCCGCGTCGGCCAGATTGCCATCGCCATCGGCAGCCCGTTCGGTTTTCAACAGACCGTCACTGCCGGCGTCGTGAGCGCGCTCGGCCGTTCCATGCGCTCGCAATCCGGCCGGCTGATCGACAACGTCATCCAGACCGATGCCGCCTTGAACCCCGGCAACTCCGGCGGACCGCTGGTCAATTCGCGCGGCGAAATCATCGGCGTCAACACCGCCATCATCCTGCCCGCGCAGGGCATCTGTTTCGCCATCGCCAGCAACACCGCGGAGTTCGTCACCGCCTGGCTGATCAAAGAAGGCCTCATCCGCCGGAGTTGGATTGGCGTCGCCGGCCAGAACGTGCCCATCCACCGGCGCGTCGTGGTCTTTCACCGGCTCGCCGTCGATCAGGGTGTGCTGGTGTCTGGCACCGAGCCCGGCAGCCCCGCGCGCCGCGCCGGTTTCCGCGAAGGCGATGTTATCGTCGCCTTCAACGGCGAACCTGTCGCCAGCATCGATGAATTGCACCGGCACCTCGTCGCCGGCGTCATCGGTGTGCCCTCGACGGTTACAATTATTCGGCATACGGAAAAACTGAAACTGACGGTGACCCCGCAAGAACTGGTCATCGACCACCAACGCAATTAACACAACCAATGAAAACGACCCACAATCGGATTAATGGAAACGGAACCTCGCGGCCCCGCCTCGTGCGCGCGCGCCTCGCACCCTCGCGCCGATCACGGAAAGCTTCTGCGCCGCCGGTCGAGCTTGTCGATGTGCCTGTCGCGCCCTCGGCAGAGCCGGAGGATGTCGAAATCGAGGCCACGCCAACCGACGCCCCGCAGGGCAACATGCTGCAGCTCTATCTCCGCGAGATCGGGCAGGTGAAGCTGCTCACGCCCGCGGAAGAGCTCGCCCTCGCCAAGCGCATCAAGCGCGGCGATAAAAAGGCGCGCGAACTTATGATCACCGCCAATCTCCGGCTCGTCGTGAAGATCGCCCGCGGCTACGAGGCCTTTGGCGTTCCGTTGCTCGACTTGATCAACGAGGGCAACATCGGCCTCATCAAGGGCGTGCAGCGTTTCGACCCCTCCAAGGGCGCAAAGCTCTCGACCTACGCCTCCTGGTGGATCAAGCAGGCCATCCGCCGTGCGTTGTCCAACCAGTCCAAGACCATTCGCCTGCCCGTGCACGTCGTGGAAAAGATGACCCACATCCGCAAGGCCGAGGTGCGCTTGCGTGAAACCTTGGACCGCGAACCGACCGACGAAGAGGTCGCCGATGATTTGGGATACAAGGTGCGGCGCATCCGCCAATATCGCGAAGCCTCCCGCGCACCCATCTCGCTGGATTCGCCCATCAGCGACGACAACGCCACCTCCGTCGCCGAGCACGTGGCCGATGCCAACGCCGCCGCCCCGTTCGCCGAGCTCCTCAACCAGAACGACACCGACCTGGTGCAGGAAGTCCTCGCCACGCTCGATGCGCGCGAAAGCCGGATTCTCGCCATGCGCTTCGGCCTGGACAACGGCAAACCGAAGACGTTGGAAGAAGTCGGCGCTCGCTTGGGCGTCACCCGCGAACGCATCCGCCAGATTCAAGAGCAGGCCCTTGAGAAAATGCGCGTGAAGATTGAAAAGCGCGAACAGCCCGTATTGGCCTTGGAAGCCTGACCGTCTTGCGGTAATTTTGCCGCGGGCCGGTCGGGCTCCGCTCGTCCAAGGCAATGGGCGCGGAGCGCATTGTTCCTGAACTGGAATGCCAGACCGGCGAAATTAAAACACGACCGCCGCAACTGAACAGGAGCACTATGAATCTAATCACCCGCACGGAACAGCAAACGCGGAAAATCAAGACGCAGCCCGGCTTTCTGGCCGCGCTGGACCAGAGCGGCGGCAGCACGCCCAAGGCGCTGGCGGCTTATGGCATCAAGGAAGGCGCGTGGTCCAACGATGAACAGATGTTCGCGCTGGTCCATCAGATGCGCGCCCGCATCATCACCACCCCCAGTTTCAACGGCGACCGCATCCTGGGCGCGATCCTCTTTGAAGGCACCATGGACCGCGACATCGAGGGCCAGCCCACGGCGGACTATCTTTGGAACCGGAAGCGTGTGGTGCCGTTTGTGAAAGTGGACAACGGGCTCGCCGCCGAGGGCGATGGCGTCCAGCTGATGAAACCCATGCCGGGCCTCCCGGCGCTGCTCAAGAAGGCTGTTGCCAAAGGCATCTTTGGGACGAAGATGCGCTCCGTCATCAAACAGGCCAACGACGCCGGCATCAAAGCCGTCGTCCGCCAACAGTTCGAAGTTGGGGCGCAAATCACCGCCGCGGGACTCATGCCCATCATCGAGCCGGAGGTGGACATCCATTGCCCGGACAAAAGCAAGGCCGAGACCTCGCTCAAGGCGGCGCTCAAGGAAAAGCTCGATGCGCTGCCGGCCGGCCAGCAGGTCATGCTCAAGCTCACGCTGCCGGAGCAGGCTGATTTCTATATGGACCTCGTCAAGCATCCGAAGGTGCTGAAAGTGGTCGCGCTATCCGGCGGCTATCACTTGGACGAAGCCAACCAACGGCTGGCCAAAAATCACGGGGTCATCGCCAGCTTTTCGCGCGCGCTGGTGGAGGGTCTGACGGCCGGCCAATCTGATGCGGAGTTTGACGCCCAGCTTGATTCCGTCATCCAGGGCATTTACGAGGCCTCCATCACCTGATCCGGCGACGGACAGAACGCCTGTTTCGGGCGGTGACGATGAGCTTGCCCTTCGCTCCAAAATGGGCACAGTGAATCTTGGAAGAAACGCATCGCAGCGGTCGCATCCGTAGCTCAATTGGATAGAGCTTCTGACTTCGGATCAGAAGGTTGCAGGTTCAAGTCCTGCCGGATGCACCATGTTGGACTTGGGATTGGAAAGGACCTCATGACCATGCCACAAGATTGGCAGTTCAAGCCGGCTTGACTTGCGTGCTGTCTGCCACCTCTGGTTGGCCGGGGACGGATTCATCGCGCGCCTTGCGGGCGAGCCGTTCGAAGCGGGCCTTGATGCGGTCCAGGTCCGCCTCGGACAATTCCTCGATGTCCAAGAGCGAGTTATGCGCCGACTGGGTGGCGCGGATCAGTTCATCCAGCTTCAACTGCACCGCTTCGCTCTCGCGGTTCTGCGCGTTGCGGATGAGAAAAATCATCAGGAACGTGAGGATGTTGCCGACCGTGTCGATGACCAGCAGCCACGTGTTGCTAAAATGAAAAATTGGCCCGGTCACCAGCCAGATCAAAATGACCCCCAAGGCCAGCCCAAAAGCCATGGGATGCCCGCTCGTCTGCACCACCGTCCGGGCAAAACGCTGAAAGCCGCCCAGCAACCGGATACCCACACGGTTTCGCGGTTTTTTTGAGCCATCCACGCTCATGGCCTGGCGTTATTCGCGCTTTCCGCCAGACGCTGTTGCGTGGCGCTGAGACATTGGGTCGCCACCTCCGCGATGCGTTTCATCAGTTCATAACCGAATTCATGGTCCTGTTCGCACTGCTCCCGCAGGCGCGTGCCGTAAAAAAAGATCACCCGCGTCGGTTCCACCGCGTGCGCGCCCAGGTGGATGAGATACGGCGGGAAAAGCCATGACCAGCCCAGGTTGTCACCCGGGCCGAGCGTCTGCACCGCGAGCATCTCGCCCGGTTCCGCCAGCTCGGATTCCAGCACCACCTTGCCTTCCAGGATCAGATAAAACCGGTTCGCCGGACTGCCCGTTTCAAAAATTTTCTCGCCCGCGGCAAATTTCATCTCCAACGCCGAGTCGGCCAGCAGTTGCAGCTGCTGCGGATTCAATCCCTTGAAAAATGGCTGGGCGGCGATCAGCGCTAGCAACGCCTCGGCCGGACCCTCACCGGCGGTGGGTGCCAGTTCCTGCGTCATAAATCTTTTTTGACCTCGTCTTTGGCGGCTTCGCGCGCCAGGTCGGATTCCGCTCCTGCGATGCCTTCCTCGACCAGTTTTTCATTGTCGCTCCGGCCTTCTTCATCCTCGTCTTCACCCGCCGCCACCGGGACTTTCCCGCCCGTCGAGCCGGGCACCGGATCCCAGCGTTCCGATTCCGGGGCGGCTTCAAGCGCCGCCTCCTGCGGGTCCGCTTCAGGCTGGCCCGTCAGTTCCCGGTTGGCCTCGACATAATCTACCGGCCTCAATTCGTTCGCGCCCCGTCCGTTGGTCCAGGCGATCTCAATCGCCCGGTCCTTGATCATCTTCAGGGTCACCGTGCCCAGGGCTTTGGAGTTGTCCGTCAGGGCGCCGTCCTTCAGTGGATTGGTTTCCATAATTTTTATATCAGCGGCTGTGCGGCAGGGTTTGGGCGTTGTTCGATGTTTTCGCCTGGCGCGCGCCGCGATCCTCGCGCGTGTCGCGGGATTTGGAAAAAATGTTGTCACGCTTCTCAGCCTTTGCCTTCGGCGCGGCGGCTTTGGCGCCGCGCAGGCGGATGGTGACCGGGAAAACCGGATTGCTGGGTGATGAGGGGGCGGGCGGGGAGATTTTATTTTTTGATTTCATGGCCAGCCGGATTTTGCGGGAAAACCCGGTCGCCGCCATGGGGTGAAACCCTACCGGGACCCGGTGGGTGCAGTCCTGCCACAGGATTGGAATGATACGCGGGTTCATATTATTGGAGCGGGGCTGGCGCGGTAAAAATTTTTCGCAATGCCAGGTGAGTTGGCAGAAAAAGGACCAGCCACATCGCTCCCGCCAGCGCGATCACGAAAAGGTTCTGGTTCATCCACTGTTGCGGCTGCCGGTCATTGAAACCATAAACGTAGTTCAGGTTTACCGGTTGGTTGGGGTTGGCCGGATGCGCGCCGACGGGCAGGGTGAAAAAGTAACAGGCGAGCATCAGTCCGGTGGCCAGCGCCGTCCACGAAAACAAAGCCCGTTTATCATAGCCGACACGGCCCAGCAGCCAGACGAGCAGGAAGGGCAGCCAGCCGTGAAACAGCGAAAGTCCGCGCGTGAACACCGGCAGATGCGCATCAAACATGTAGCTCGTGAGGCCCAGCAGGCGAAAACCTGCGAGCTGGCACCCGAAATCCGCCAGCCAGAAACATTGCGGCAGCAGGATGCCCACCGCGCACATGCTGATGAGCAGCGGGCTTTCCAGCCACATGCCCGCCACCGTGAGGATCAGCGCCGCGTCGCAGAACCACAAAAAATTGGTCGGCCCGTAAGCCTGCCAATAAACCGGAATGAGTACGGCGAGAAAACCCGTGGCCGCAATTTTGGCGGCCAGGGGGATTTTGCCTGGCCGTACGGATGACTGTTTCCGACCCATGCTTGCCGTGGGCTCGTCGTTGGTCACGGCGGCATCAGTTTTCATGGTCGGAGTTTCCGCTCATTTCGATTTGATTGCGGGCGGCAGCATCGGTGTGAGCGCGGCCAGGATGGATTTCTGCACGGTCGGGTTGGCCAGGTTTCCCAGATGACCGCCCTTGTTGAACACCGTCAATTGGTCCGGGGTGAAGGTGGCGTGCAACCAGGTCAGGTCCTCGTCCTCCAGCAGAAAATCGTTTTGGTTCACGATGACGCGGATGTCCGGGTTGGCACGCAAGCCGGTCTCGTAGCTCCGCAGATCGCCGGCTTTGGCGATCGTTTCCGCCGCCGGCGCGGCGATCCCCTTGGCCTGGTAATACGGCACGGCGAACTTGTCGAAATAATCCTGGAAAGAATACTGCAGGATTTCCTGGTACGCCGGCTCGCGCCGGAAATTGAAGAGCGAGCGCTGCAGGATGCCCTGGTTGTTCCGCCGCTGGCTGCTGTAGATCATGTCGCGCAGTTCCAGCCGGAAGGTCAGGCCGATGAGAAATTTGGATTCAATGGCGTCGAAGGGCAGGGTGGTCTGCGGCACCAGCGTGCTCCGGCTCAGGGCGGCCACCTTGAGAAACGTGTTGTTTAAGTTCTCGGTGCGTTCCGTGGCCAGCCAGTCCAGGGGCGCCTGGTAAAACTCATCCAGCTTGGAGATCCCATGCGTCAGGCGCACGGGCGTATTGATGGCCACGTAGCGGTCGAATTGGATCAGCGGCAACGTGCTGGGCGCGCCCGGGGCGGCCGGGGCCGAATTGGTCGGCCCGGTCGCCGCGATGAACAGCGTCTGGAGCGCGCCCATGGAATAACCCATCAGCGCCTTGTTGCCCAGACGGTCCGGATACATCACGTGCAAGCGATGGTTGATCTCGGTCAGCGCCACCTGCATGTCGTGACCGTCCACCGGCAGATACGCCGGCAGCGCGGCGGTCGAGGCGTGCTCCATGAACTCGGGGTTGAACGGGCTGCTCACCAGCACGGCGGAAAATCCGTTTTTGAAAACCAGTTCCGCCAGCGCGAGCGAAGGCTGGGACAGCCGGTGGCCGCCCAGGCCGGGGATGATGTAAACCACGTTCGCCTGCCCGGGTTGCAGCCAGTACGTGAATTTCAGATCCCGGCCCGTCGAGGGAATCCGCACCGACCGCGTCGTGGCGTGGGTGGGAAATTCCGGGTCCTTGAAGGTGAAGAAAACGGATTCGAGCGTTTCCAGCGAGGATTCATCCTGTTTTCCTTTCACTTGAAAATTCGCCACCTGGTTTTCACGGGCGAATGTCCAGGCATATTGGATTTCGGAATACGGATCCGCTTCTGCCTGGCTGAAGCGCACGTACTCGCCCACGGTGTCGGCCAGATCATTATACATGACCGCGTAGCTGAAATAACTGTACGGGCCGAGATAGGTCAGCGGATCGGATGCGACGAAATCATAAGGCGCAATGTATAAAAGCGGATTCGCCGCCGTGTCCGCCGCGAGGCCGAGGGTGTCGCGTTCATTGCTCGGGCCGAAAACTGGCAGCATGATGAAGCACTGCGGCCGCCAGCCCCACTGGCCGAACGTCTGGCCAAAATCCGCGTCGGATTTCGGAATCTTCCATTTGGTGGCCACATCCCAGAACCCGAGCACGCCCACCGTGGTGTTACAAATGAACCGGGAAGTCTCATCCCGGGCGCCGGTCCACTTTCGCTGGAGCGCGTTGTTTATCAACCGCCCCGGGTAGGTGAGGTTCCGGCCGAAATTTCCGATGCCCGTCCGGATGGGTTTCACCACCACAAAACGATACACCCGGCTCGTCGGCTTGATGACATCCGTCATCAGTTCCTTGTTGAAAGCCCACATCGCCCGGTTGAACGGCTCGAGGGGATCGGGGACGGACGCCGGAAGCACCACAGTGGCCTCCTGTCCGTGGGCCAACAGTGAAAAACACAATGACAATGCCGCGAGGCGGATTGCCTTACCTGGTTTTATTTTTAGCACGTGATTTTTTAATTGTTCCTGGATTAATTCGCAGCCTTCACGGCGAAACCGACCTTGATGGTCACCTGCCAGTGATGCACTTTTCCCTTGGCGATGTTGCCGCGCGTTTCCAGCACTTGGAACCAGCACAGGTCCTTGATGGTTTTGTGCGCGCGTTTGATGGCCTTGTCCACGGCATCCTCGATGGAAGTGGTGGAGGTGCCGGTGAGTTCGATGAGCTTGTAAACGGGGTCCTTCATATTGGTGCGGGTTGTATTTCAGTGCGCCGAGGGGTCATTCACTTCCGAGCCGTGGCTTTCCCGCCATTGGTTGTCCGGATCATCCAAAACCAGGATTTGCTCCGGTGTCAGCAAGGGCCTGATCTGTTTGACGGCCGCCGCCCGGTCCGGTTGGAGGCCGGCCCAGACGGTCTGCAATTGGATGCGCGCGGCCTGGATCTGCGTCGCGTTCTTATTCGCCCGGGCCACACGGCCTGACTCCTCGGCGGCATCGATGCGCGGCTGGTTGGCGGTCTGATATTCCAGACTGGTTTTCGCGAAGTCCGCCTCGATCGGTTTCAGGTCGGCCCGCTGTTCGTTGGTGAGTTTCATCTTCTCCTTGAGGCCGGGGGGCAGAAGCGCACGTTCGCCCAAGGACAGGTCACCTTCCAGTGCGATCTGGTATTTCCAGGCCTGGCTGAGAGGCGAGGCATTGGTATTGGTGATTTGGGCCCGCACTGCGGGCGCGGCCAGCAACAACGGGCCGCTGATGGCCAACAGGGTCAATTTGATGTTCATGGGCTTCCTTTTTATTTGTTCGCCTGCGAATGGGCTTCCACGAACCACAACCACTTGTCGATGCCGCGGGAAACCTCGGTGAACAGGTCCGCCGTGCCGGCATCCTCAAGGGCGTTCGCCTCGTCAATCGTGTTGCGGGCGGCCTGGCCGAAGGTGGAAAGCGCCCGCGCGACGGCTTCGACATGTGCCAAGCCATCGGCGATCTCCGGCGAATATTCGGTGAGCCGCGTGCGCGCGGCGGCCATGCGCACCGTGCCTTCGGCCACGCCGCCGAGCTGCACGATCCGTTCGGCGATCATGTCCACATAATCCTCCACGGCCTCGCTCACCTTGTCGAACAGCTCGTGCAGGGCGATGAAGCTCGGCCCTTTCACGTTCCAATGCGCCTGCTTCATCTGCAACTGCAGGTCCACGGCATCCGCCAATCGCTGGTTCATGAGCGCATTCAGTTCCGAACGGCGGTCTTTGGGCAGGCCGTTCTCGGTTTCGTACATGACGGGCGCTTCCGCAAGGATGTTGTTGCTGGTATTCATAAATTATATTTGATGGGGTTCAAGTTGTGTCCGGTTGTGAAATTGATGGGTGCGGGTGCGCTGGTGTTCGGCGATCAGATCCGCCTCCGCCGCCAGCCAGTGCTGCACCTCGTGTCCTTCCAGGGAACCCTGGTTTTCATAGGCAAAGTAAGCCCTCCTGGCCACCTCGTCCGGTGACGGTATGAAGTTGATCTCCTCCTGGCTCATGGCTGCCGCCGGGGTTGGCCGGGGTGCGTCCGGTTTTGGTTGGTTTTGTTCCCGGGAAAAATCCTTTTGCTTCATGAACGAAGCATGGGGTCGCACCGGGGTGTTCACCATGGGGTGTTCTCCCCACTCAAAGAAACGACAGCATCCGCGCGCCGGCGGTTCTATTCGTTCGCAATGATGACCTTCAACGCGCGTTTCTGGCCGGCGTTGCCGAAGGTGTCATAGGCGTTCAGGATGTCATCGAGCGTGAAATGATGCGTGATGAGCTGATTCGGCTTCAGCTTGCCGGCCATGACCGTCTTGAGCAGCAGCGGCGTGGTCACCGCATCCACGAGCCGCGTCGTGATGGTGATGTTTTGCGACCAGAGCTTTTCGAGATGCAAAGTCACGCTGGCACCGTGCACGCCGATGTTGGCGATGTGGCCGCCCGGGCCGATGATCTCCTGGCAGAGCCCGAACGTCGCCGCCACGCCAACCGCTTCAATGGCGACATCCACACCCTTGCCGCTGGTCACGGCCATTATTTTCTCCACCGCCTTGCCATCGGCGCTGTTGACCAGCGCGGTTGCCCCAAATTGTTTGGCGACTTCCAGGCGGTTGTCATCCAGGTCGATGACGATGAGCTTCGCGGGTGCAAAAAATTGTGCGGTCAACAGCGCCGCCAGTCCGACGGGGCCGGCCCCGACGATGGCCACCGTGTCCCCCGGCTTCACCGCCCCGTTGAGCACGCCGCATTCGTAGCCGGTCGGCAGGATGTCGCTTAACATCACCATCGCGTCCTCGTCCGCATTTCCCGGGATGGGATACAGGCTGGTATCGGCAAAAGGGATCCGCACGAACTCCGCCTGGGTTCCATCGATCGTGTTGCCGAGGATCCAGCCGCCCGATTCGCAGTGTGAGGGCATGCCGCGCCGGCAATAGTCGCACTTCCCGCAGGCCGTGATGCACGAGATTAAAACCCGGTCGCTCTTGCGGAAACGGCTCACGCCGGTGCCGGTTTCTTCGATGACCCCGATGCCTTCATGGCCCAGGACGCGGCCCGGCGCAACGGTGGCCACGTCGCCCTTGAGAATATGCAAATCAGTTCCGCAGATGGTGGTCTTGGTGATCCGCACCACGGCATCCGTCGCGTCGCGCAACACCGGCTTCGGGACGTCTTCGAATTTCTTGTTTCCGGGGCCGTGGTAAACGAGGGCTTTCATCGGATGACCTTGGGTTTAGGGCGGTGAAATGGATGGGTCGTGTCAGGCAAAGGCACCGGCCAAAGCCGGTTGCGGTGTGTGG
The DNA here is from genome assembly GCA_035482455.1 of Candidatus Acidiferrales bacterium. GTDB lineage: Bacteria > Verrucomicrobiota > Verrucomicrobiia > Limisphaerales > UBA11358 > UBA11358. Next base: position 10,397 of record DATHQS010000148.1, read on the forward strand.
CCTTGCCCGACGGCCTCCCTGGTCATGTCCACAAACACGGTGGATTCATCGTAGCTGACCCTGCTCACCTTGCTCACGGGTATCACGACTTCATTCTCCGAAAAACGCTGGCCGATTTTGATGGTCAGCCCGCTGATGACCCAGGTCTTCTCGTTCATCATAAAGTCGCTGATGTGGCCGATGAAACCGTCGAGTCCCTGTAGCCGGTAGCTGCGCACCACCCGGGCGCTACGCAGATGGGCATCGGCACCGTTCTGTTTTTTGGCGATCGCCGCTCCCGCCGTGCCTGGCAGGTTTTTTTTCACCGGTCCCGAAACCGGAAAGCTCCGCAGTCCGTCGCCTTCCCAATAGCAAGGCCAGCCGTAATAACGGTGATATTCCTCCTCGAACTGCCACGACACCGGCTTATGCCATTCAATCGCCGGGCTGGCCTCAATCTGCTTGCGCGACAGGTTTACCGGCAATGTTTTTTCAAACTGCGGGAAGCCGCTGAACGCATGGGGCGAGAGCAGCACCTGCCGGCTTATCAGCCAGGCGCCGGTCTCCGCGGCGACATAGCGCACCGCCCAGCTCTGATCGTCAAAATAGAAATCCTTCACCCGGCCGATTTCACCGTCGGTCGCCTCGAGTTTGTTTCCGTGAAGTTGATTGATGCTGCGTGACATGATTTTTTCCTTGGATTAGATGGCGGGAATGCGTTTTTAAATTCTGCCGAGCAACAGGAGGATGAGCAGGACGGCCACCACCAGTCCCAGCCCGCCGCTCGGGTAGTAGCCCCAGTTCTTGCTGTGTGGCCAGGTCGGCAGCGCGCCGAACAGCATCAGGATGAGCAGCACCAATAAAATTGTTCCGAGTGACATGATGTTCTTTTCAATGAATGGTTGCGCGTGGCTTACTTGCCGTGATCGTCCTTCTGGTCGTCCTTGCGATTTTCTTTCTTATCTTGTTTTTGGGCGGGCGGTGACCAGTTTTTTGGGTATTGCTTGACCACGGCGGCGTGGTGCTGTGCCGGCGAATCGTGGAAATTCATCCGCACCGAAGGCGAGGCCAGCAGCACATCCGCCGAGACGCCGCGCGGAGCCGGGCGCGAAACCCAGTTACGTCCGTCACGGTAGGCGTATTGGTGCCGGCTGCTGCTGTAGTAAATCTCGTAGTTGGGGTAATAAACGTAGTCATCTTCGATCACTGCCGGAGATGAAACGGCATAGCCCTCTCCGCGGTCCACATACCCGACACATCCGGTCAGTGTCCCCAAAAACACCGCGCCCAACACCAAACCCAGTTTTCCAGGCCCGAAGAAAGGTTGTCTGTCATTCATGGAACGAGGGTAGCCCCGCCGGCCGGCCAAAAGCCATGGGGTGTAACCCGAACAATAAACATTCTGGGCATCAAGGCCCGATGAAACATCATTTCATCGCGGCCAGCAGTTCATCCAGCGGGACGTTGGCGAAGCTGGTGGCGGAATCACTCATCGCATAAGGAATGACGACCGTGCGCCCATGCAGCAGACTGCCGCAGGAATAAACCACGTTCGGCACATAGCCTTCACGTTCGGATTCATCGGGGCACAGCAACGGTTCGCGCAGGCGGCCGATCACCCGGGTCGGGTCGTTCAGGTCGAGCAGGAACGCGCCAATGCAATACTGCCGCAACGCGCCGACGCCATGGCTGATCACCAGCCAGCCCGCCTCCGTTTCGATGGGCGAGCCGCAATTGCCCATTTTGAAAAATTCCCATGGTTGCGCGGGCGACAGCAAAACTTTTGGATCGGTCCAGAAATGAAGATTGTCGGAGGACATGATCAAAATATTTTCATCGTCCTGCCGCGAAAGCATGACGTAGCGCCCATTGATTTTGCGCGGGAACAGCGCCATGCCCTTGTTCTGCACGGCGGGGCCGTTGAGCGTGCTGAACTCAAAGTGCAGGAAGTCCGGCGTCTCCAGCAATTGCGGCATGATCATTTTCCCGTCGTAGGCCGTGTAGGTCGCGTAATAAGTGAAGCTGCCGTCATCGTTCTGGAACCGCACGAAGCGCGCGTCCTCGATGCCGTTGCTCTGGCTGGGCGCGGAGGGAAAGAGCACGCGCTGCGAAACCTGGGTGCCGCGCGCAAAATCCACCTCAAAATTGGATTCCGCCAGCAGCAGGATGCCCCGCGCCGCCCACGTCGCCGTGACATCGGAGGTGTCCGTGAGCCCGGAGGCGAGCAGGACCGCATGGAGCTCCTTCAAGGTGAAATCCTCATGCAACTTGTCCAGCACGCGCGTGGAAAAATCATTTTTCACGCCGGCCTCCTCGAGCTTGTGGACGAACAATCCCTTGGCGTAGGCGGAATTCGGAACCCGTTCGGGCTCCAGCACGCACGGCACGGGCGGCGTGAGCGTGATCTGGTTATTTGCGTTGAGGATGCCTTCGCGGAAGGTGATGGAGGAGATGTGTCCTTCACCCGTCGCCCGCAGGCTCAGGATGAAACGCAATTCACCCGGCAACACCCCGTTCTGGTCGGGGTGCGGCACGATGGACGGATTGAACAGCGCTGCCGCCTCAATGGCATACTCGTTCGTGAAATGCGCGCCGATGAGTTGCTGGCGCTGGGCCGAAGGCGTCGCCCCGGGCTCGAGATAGATGTTCGCCTGCTCAAAACGGCTGTGGAAAAATTCATCAACCTGGCAATGCCGGCTGGCAAACTTGTCCGTCACCTGGCCCAGCAGGCCGGCGACATCTTCCTCCGGCAAGGCCATGACTCGCGTGACAATTCGTCGCGCGATATCGTCGCTGCTGGGGCGGAACGCCCGCAACAATACGCGGGAACTGTCCGGTTTCAAGGTCGGCCCGATGCGTTGGGCGTGGAGGGTGGAGGGGTTTTGTGTGATAAAATTTCCGGGTTTAGGCGGTGGCCGGCTCCTTGAAGCTGGTGAGCGTATTCTGCAGCGCCTGCATCTCGGCCAGCGAGAGCAAAAAGGCCAGCGTGGACTCCGCGCCCTGGTTCTGGCTCAGCCGGTCCATGTGCAGGCCGTCGCGGCAACCGCCCGTGCCCGCGTCAAAGAGCGCCAGGCCGAGATCGTTGCGTCCGAGAAACCATTCGAACGCGCGCCGCGCCTCCGCGACCCAGAACATGTCGTTCGTGGCGTGATACGCCTCGATGCACGCGGAAATCGTGGCCTGCGCTTCGATCGGCTGCTGGTCAAAGACCGCGCGTTGATAACCGCGCGGAAAAAAGCCGTTGGAACCGACCGGGCGGAACGAGCCGGCGTCCGAGGTCTGGACCTTCACCAGCCAGCGCAAGGTTTTCAACCCCAGTTCGAGCATCGTGGCGCTGCCCAGGCAGCGGCCGTTGAGGATCATCGCGTGCGGAAGTTTCGCATTCGCGTACGAAACGACTTCTTCAAACCAGTGCCATTCCTCGGTGGCGGCGTCGGCGTAACGCTGCATGAGCTTGGCCGTGAGCGATTCGCGGATCTGGCTGGCCCGCCGGTCACCGCTGAACCGCCGCAGATATTCGTCGATGCCGATGAGTGTGAACGCCCAGGCGCGCGGCGAGGAAAATTCGGCGGCCACGGGGAGCGCCTGTTCAAAGAGCTGCCCGGCGAGCATCTGAAAACTGCCCTGGCCCGCCTGCGAAACGCACAAGCCGAGCGCCCAAAGCGCATGCCCCTGGCAATCTTCCGAGCCGACTTCCTCCAGCCAGCGCCGGTCGAACCCCATGAAATTGCGGAAGCGTCCGCGTTTCGGGTCAAAGGCATGGTTCAGAAAGGCCGCGTAGCTCGCGGCCACCTCGCCCAGCCGCGGCGAGCCGTGGCCCAGCCGCTGCAACATCAGCGCCAGCACCAGCGCCCGGGCATTGTCATCGGTGCAATAACCCTGGGAAAAATTCGGCACGGTGAAGCTCGCATGTTGAAAGATGCCGGTGGAATCGCTCATGCGGAACAGATGATCCAGCTTCAGTTCCGGCAACAGCCCGGGCTGTTCATCCAGCGTCTTGATGGGCGACGATTTCCGGTCCACAAAATTGTGATCATGGCGCGCCTCCTCGAACGATTTCGCATAGAGCTGCGCCACGCGGCTCCAGACCATGTCGCGCCCCAGCTTGTAGGCGTTCTTGCGCAGCGCGTGGCGCAACGGTTCGTCGCGCAGCAGTTCCACCACGGCCACCGCGATGGCCGGCGCGTCACGAAACGGCACCAGCTTGCCGCGCCCTTCCGCCAGCAATTCCGCCGCGTGCCAGTAGGGCGTGGACACCACGGCGTTGCCGTTGCCGAATGCATACGCCAGCGTGCCCGACGTGATCTGCGATTCCGTCAGATACGGCGTGAGATAGATGTCCGCCGAGCCGATGAAGCGCATCAACTCCTCCAGCTCGACAAAACGGTTGAAGAAGACGACGTTTTTCTGCACGCCGAGGTCTTTCGCCAGCCGTTCCAGGGTCAGGCGGTAGGCCTCGCCCTCATTGCGCAGCAGGTTGGGATGCGTCTGGCCCAGCACGATGTAGACGATGTTGGGAAATTCCTTGATGATGTCCGGCAGCGCGCGCAACGCGTATTCGATGCCCTTGTTCGGCGAGAGCAGGCCGAACGTGAGCAGCACCTGCCGCCCCGCCACGGCGAATTCATCCTTGAAATAATTCGGGTCCGCGAACGGCATGTCGGGGATGCCATGCGGAATCAGGTCGATCTTGCTTTCCGGCGCATGATAGACGTCGCGCAGAAATTCCTTGCCGCGTTCGGTCATCACCACCAGCCGCGTCGAGCGCCGGATCAGCTCCTGCATCACGCGGCGCTGGTCCTCGTTCGGCTCCCGCAGCACCGTGTGCAGCGTGGTCACGATGGGCATCCGCAGTTCGCGCAGCAACGCCAGCACATGGCTGCCCGCCGGGCCGCCGAAGATGCCGAACTCATGCTCCACGCACACCACGTCCACGTCGGTGATGTTCAGGAAATCCGCCGCGCGCAGATAGGAGGTCAGGTCCTGCTCGGCGATCTCGAACCGCACTTCCGCCGGATAATCGTAACCCGCCGCGTGATCATTGACCGGCACGACCGGGCATTGACACGCGGGAAATTCTTTCGCCACGGCACAGCGCAGATCGGTCGTGAACGTGGCGATGCCGCACTTGCGCGGCAGGTAATCGCCGAGGAACGCGACCTTGCGGATGGCTGTCGGCGTCGTCATGGATCAATCACTCTTTCGGCCTGCGGAATTCCGACCACAGCGAGCCGACCAGTTGCGCGCCCTTGAGCGCGTTCTGCAGCCACGAAGTTTTTTCTTCGGCGGGCACAAGTTTGGCGCCGCGGACCCAGCCGAGCATGGAAATGATGGAAGCCGCCATGGACGCCAGGGAGCCGATGGTTTTGACCTGATGGGCCAGCGCCTCGACATCACCCGTCATCGCCCGCCATTCCCGGACCAGGTGAGCGCGGTTGAGTTCACTTTCGGCGATCAGGAGATTTTTCCGCGGCGAGGGCGGTTTCATGTGAGAAATTGTTCCATGCATTCGCGGTCCTTGCGGAGCTGGTCCAGCGTGGCGGACAACGTCTGCCAGTCTTGCAGCAGCCCGGCGAGCCGGCGATACAGGTAGATCCCGGCCGCGGCATAGATGGCGGTCAGGATGAACAGCACGCCGGCGGGTGACCACGTCCACAGCAAAACCGCGATGCCCGCCGTGAGCGTGATGCCGGCGAGGAGGCCGAACGCCGCCACGCCGAGCGCCAGAAGAAAAGCATGCAGGATGTGCTCATGCTCCTCCTGAAGTTCCACCGCCAGCAATTCCAGCCGGTTTTCGCCGATCGTCGCCAGCCGCCGCACGAACTGTTTCGAGGTCGTGGCGAGCTGGTCCAGGCTGACGGTGGAGGTTTCCATGATGGAATCAGTCGCGGCTCGAGGAGCAGCGGCGCGCAATCAGGTAACCGAGGACCGCCCCCACGCCGACGCCGATGGCGATGGCCTGGTACGGATTGTCGCGGACGGTCTGGTCGGCGGCCTTGGCGCCGGCGACCGCCTTGTCACGGACCACGCCCGCCATGTTTTTGGCGCTTTCGAGCGCGGAGGCGAGGCGCTTGCGCGCGTCACCGACTTTTTCCCCGGCGACATCGGCGGTGGCGGCCATCAGGGCGCGGGCGTCTTCGGCGAGGGTTCCGAGATCGTTGTGGGTGGCTTCAGTTGGTTTGCTCATATTTTTGATTTTTGTTTGGTGTTATTTTTTAACGGTAAATTTTCCGCGTCGGCGAGATGCGCGGCGGCGGGTGATTCGGCGACTTTCAAGACCGAGTTTCGGCCGCCGAACGGATTCGGCACGCTCTCGCGCGCCTTGGGATCGGGCATCCACTGGCCGTCCACCACGAGGCAGTATTCATAGGTGCCGGGTGCGAGCGCGGTTTCCTTCCACCAGTTGCCCACACCGGAGGAATGCAGTGTCTTGGCTTCGGGTTTCCACTGGTTGAACGTGCCTGCGACACAGACGGTAGTGGCCGTGGGATGCGTGAACTCAAACCGCACCGGCATCAATTGCAGGCCGGGAGCGGGGGCATTGTCGTGGTTGTGATTGTGTTTCATGGAGGTGCTTGGTTGAAATGATTGGTGTTTGGCTGGCCAGACTTTCCAGCTCGAATCCGTATGTTGTGTCAAAAACATCCGGCGGGCCATGGGGTGTAACCCGAACAGCGGGTGTGTTCAGTTGGCTTGAGGCTTGATTTGGTTTAATTTGGATGGCCAGTCCGGCACCGGACTTTTCATTGGCCTTTTCTCAAATTTCAGATTTCGGGTTTTCGTTCCTTGGCGCCCTTGGCGTCTTGGCGGTTAAAATATTTTTTCAAAAGCAGGTGCAAACCGGTGCAAACCGGTAGAAACCGGTGGCGCGCCGAACACCGATTCGGCGAGTTGGAGTTTGAAGTTTCTGTGGAGTTTGGATGTTGGACGCTCGGAGCTTTTTCGCCCGCACCCAGACCCCAGACGCCCCTGCCTGTCGCGTCGACCCGTCACGCTCTGTCGCGCCGTAGCCATGCGTAGGCGGACGAAGTCTTGACGCAGGCGGAAGCCAGGCGAAGGCGGATCCGGCTCGGACCTTTGCGCTCTCGGCGACCTTTGCGTGAGTAAGCCTCATTTCGTGTTTCATAATTTTTTACAAAACCGCCGGAAACCGCCGGAAACCGCCGGAAACCGCCGGAATCGCCGGAAATCTCCGGAAACCACCGGAATGACCGGAAGCGTGAGCTTGGGATTCGTGGCAGCGTTGATGCCTCATACGCCAACGGACACGGCACGACGGCATTTGAGGTTTGGAATTTCTCTGGATGTTGGAGCTTGGACGCTTGGAGCTTTTTGCCCCTGCGCCTGTCCGTCTCCGTTCTGCATGCAATTGGCATGTCATGCCCTCCGTTCTACCACACCTCCCCAAAATCCCAACGAGTGTGGGAATCGTAACTCGCACTTTTTTGCCATATTTCTTCAAAAAACCGGTGTGGGAAGGGGGTCTGGTCGAAAAAATCCGCTAAACATCAAAACCGCCCCGTAGATATTATGGATAATTGATGTCTCAAAAAGGAAGACCGGGCCGAAAGTTGCGGATTTTCTGTGGAATTGAACGATTTCCAAAAATCAAAAATTGAACCGCTTTTCAGAACTACCCGTGACCGGACAGGTCGAACGACGCGTGGACTGCCGAAACGTGGCTACCCCTCCATTTCAAAAAACAAGGGCCGGACTTGCGTCCGGCCCTGTTGATGACGAGGTTTAAACGCCTTCACCTAGGCGCTCAGAAGGGCGGCGCGACCATTTGGAGGAGCTGTCCGGACCGCGCCGCTGGCAAAACCTCTCTGCCAACCCTAACGGACAGCAAATCATTACGCGCCAGTAGATATGCCGGGTGTCATCCCGTCCATGGGGTGAATACCCCAGGTCATCTGCCACGGGCCGGCCGCTCCCAAGCCCACCAAGGTTTCTCTTGGTGGCGGCAAGGAACTTCCTAGTCGCACCCGGTTCGCTGGGAGCGTAACAGTGTTCACGGCGTTCTCTTGAGCTCAGAAGGAGGAGGGCGCCGGCCAGCCGGCGGGCCATGTTTCACGCCGGCTGGCCATTAATTTTTAATGACCGTCAAATCGAACACCTTCACGTTCACCGTTGAGTAAGGAAAACCTCATGCCGCCACGGTTGGCACCCTCCCGGTATTTTTGTTTATGTCCCTGGCGCGCAACGCTCCAAACCCAACCAAGGTTTCTTCCCGGTGGCGGCAAGGAACTTCCTAGTCGCACCCGGTTCAATCGCAGCGTAACTGTAATCCTGGCACTCTCTTTAGTTCATAAGGGGGAGGGTGCCGGCCAGCCGGCGGGCCATGTTTCCATGTTTCACGCCGGCTGGCCATTATTTTTAATGACCGTCAAATCGAACCCCTTCACGTTCACCGTTGAGTTCGGAAAACCTCACGTCGGCACGGTTGGCACCCTCCCGATATTTCCTACCGTCCGCAACGCCACAAAACCCAACCAAGGTTTCTCCCAGTGAGGGCAAGGAACGGCCTAGTCGCGGCGTCCTTGGGGCCGAAGTATTGATAATCATGCAAACCATCACCCTTAAAAAATTACCCCGCCCCCGCGTGGTCAGGCGCCGGCCGGCATGCCCCGCAATCCTGTCGAAAGCCTTGGGAATCGCCCTGCTTTTCGCATTGTTTCATCTCGCCGTCCCGGCCATGGGAGCCCTGCCGGCCAATCCGTATGTGGCCAGCGTGAATTGGGACCGCAACCCCGCCCCGGCGGTCAGCGGCTACCGGATTTATTACGGCACGACCAGCGGCAATTATACCGCGAGCAACCTGCTGGGCAATGTGACCGGCACCACGGTTGCCGGGTTGGCGGCGGGCGTCACCTATTTCTTTGCCGTCACGGCTTGCGACACGAATGGTCTCGAAGGCGCCTTTTCGGCCGAAGTCAGTTTCGTGCCCGGCCGGCCGGCTGTCCAGTTGAGCCCGGCTCCCAATCACCAGTCGGTCCTGACCGTGGCCGGCTTGATTGGCCAGGCTTATGAGATCCAGGCCACGCAGGATTTTAAAACCTGGCAGGTCATCGGCAACGTGACGACCGGCGCCACCGGCACCGCCAGTTTCATCGACCTGAACGCGTTTCTGTTTTCGTACCGTTACTATCGCACCCGGGCCACGCCCTGAAAAACACGAGGATAATATCATGAAACTTAAAATTCATTTCCCCAAGGCGACCAGTTTTGTGGTGCCAAAAGAAAAAATCATCCGGGGGCGGATACCTCGTGCGGACTGCATCCGGCAGGCCTTTCACAAAATGGCCCTGACCGGCCCGGTGAAGTTCAGCTGGCAGGGATCGGAATGACCGGTTTTGCGGGAGCCATGTTTTCGGACGGAATCAATCCGGCGCGCAGCGCGAACCGCACCAGCCCGGGGATGTCATGCAGGTCCAGCCCGGTCATCAATTTCATCCGGTGGTATTCCACCGTCTTGGGGCTGACCTTCAGGATGTCGCCGATCTGCTTGGTGTTCTGGCCCTCGGCGATAAGCTGGAGGATTTCGCGCTGCCGCCCCGTCAACTGTTCGAGCGGGCTTTTCTGGTGGGTGATCCCGTGCAGGGAAAAGTTCTTTTGCAGTTTGATTTCCTCGCTCAAATAAATTTCCCCGCGCACCACCTCATGCAACGCGGTTGCCAGCTCCTTCGTCGCCGCCTTCTTGAGCAGGTAGCCGGCGGCGCCCGCCTTCAATGCGCGCAAAACATATTCCTCGTTGTTGTGCATGGAGAGGATGATGATCCGCACCTTCGGGAAATCCCGGGCCATGCGCTCCGCCGCTTCCAGGCCGTTGAGCCCGGGCATGGCGATGTCCAGCACCACCACGTCCGGCTGGTGCGCCTTGACCAGGTCCAGGACTTCGCGCCCATCATCCGCTTCGCCGATCACCTTCACTTCCGGCAATTTTTCCAGCAACGCCCGGATGCCCGCGCGCACGAGTGTGTGGTCGTCCGCCAGGATGACGCGGATGGTTTTGGCCGGTTTGCTCACGGGGTTTTGGTTTCCGCCGCCGCCGGTTTCCATTTCAAGGGAAACCAGCCGTGGACTTCGGTGCCTTGCTGGGGCGTGGATGTGAATTCCAGCCCGCCACCCGCCAGCGCCGCCCGTTCTTCCATGCTCAGCAATCCCAGGCTTGCGCCGCGCATGGCCTGTTCGCGGACGGAAGGCACATCAAAACCGCTCCCGTCGTCGCGCACGCGCAGATGCAGCTGTCCGTCCGCCTGGCGGAGTTCCACGCTCACGTTTTTTGCCTTCGCATGCCGCACCACGTTCGTCAAGGCGCCCTGGGCCACCCGGAAACATTCCGTTTCAATCATCGGCTCCAGCCGGTAGGGGAGCGTGTCGGTGTCGAAATTGGTTTTGAGCCCCACGAGCGCGGCCTGCCGCTTGGTGAACCAGCGCAGGGCCGGTTCCAATCCCAGGTCGTCGAGGATGGAAGGGCGCAGATCCAGCGAGATGTCATGCACCTGGGTCAGCACCTGTTCGATCACCGCCAGGCTCTCCTTCAAGCGCGGCACCAGGGTCTTTGTACGGGGCGACTGCAACAGTGCCTGCAGGTTAAGTTGCGCGACGGTGAGCGCTTGGCCGATTTCGTCATGCAGTTCCCGGGCCAGGTGGCGGCGTTCGGTTTCCTGCGTCTCGACCAGCCGGCGGGAAAGCACCTGGAGTTTGCGGCTGTATTCCTCGCGCTTTTTCTCGGCCAGTTTGCGCTCCACCCGCTCCCCGACTTCCTGCATCGCGCGTTGGACGGCGGGAACGAGGCGGGCCAGGCGTTCCTTCAGGACATAATCCGTCGCGCCGCGCTTGAGCGCGTCAATGGCCCGCTCCTCGCCCAGCGTTCCCGAGACGAGGATAAAGGGAACGTCGGGACAGCGTGCGCCGGCAACTTTCAGCGCGGCCAGCCCGTCAAACGTGGGCAGCGAAAAATCAGAAAGGATCAGGTCAAAGCCGTCGCGTTCGAGCGCGGCCAGGAAATCGTCGCGCCGCTGCACACACGTGATGGCGCAGGCGATGCCCCCGGACTCCAGGGTGGAACAGATCAGCGCCGCATCGCGGGCATCATCTTCCAGATGCAGGATGCGGAGCGGGGATTTCATTTTTTGCCTCGTCCTTGCCGGCGGAAACAGCCTTGCCGTTTTGATGGGTGGCCGGCTCGTCCACCGGCGGCGGTTCGTTGATTCCTGCCCAAAAAATGCCCAGTTGTTTGATCGCGCGCATGAACTCGGAAAAATCCACCGGCTTCACCACATACGCGTTGATGCCATTTTGGTAAAACGCCGTCAGGTCCGGCCGCTCGCGGGAGGACGTGAGCGCCACGACCGGGATGGTTTTCAGGTTCTCGTCCATCTTGATGGTCTTCAGCACCTGCAGCCCGCTGACCTTGGGCATCTTGTTGTCGAGCAGCACCAGAAAGGGATTGCCGGGCCCGCGCGTTTGATATTTTCCCCGGCGATATAGATAATCCAGCGCCTCCGCCCCGTCGCGGACCACGGCGACCTTGTGCGCCAGATCGTTTTCCGCCAACCCGGCGAGCGTCAGTTCCGCGTCATTCCGATCATCCTCGACCAGCAGGATTTTTTCCGCGTTTTTGGTTTCATCATTCATGGCTGTCTCCGTTGGGTTGGGGGATTGAAAAGTAAAAAGTTGCGCCGCCATCCAGGACGCCTTCCGCCCAGACCCGGCCGCCATGCCGCTGGATGATGCGCTGCACGTTCGCCAACCCGATCCCCGTGCCTTCAAACTCATCATGGCTGTGCAGGCGCTGAAATACACCGAACAGTTTGTGGCCATATTCCGGGTCGAAGCCCGCGCCGTTGTCGCGGATGAAAACCACCGTCTGACCGTCGTTACCGGGAACGCAGCCGATTTCGATTTTGGCCTCGGCGCGCCCGCTGGTGAACTTCACCGCATTGGAAATCAGATTGACCAGCACCATCCGCAGCAGGGCGCGGTCGGCCTGGACGGCCGGCAGCGGGTGGATTTTCCAGGCGACCTGCCGGTCCTTTATGGTCTCCAGAAAATCACCCAGCGTCTCCTGGACCAGTTCGTCCAGGTTGACCTTTGTTTTTTTGATTCCCGCATGCCCGACCCGCGAGAAGGCCAGCAGGTCGTCGATCAGCTGTCCCATCCGTTTGGCCGACTGGGAAACCGTCTTCAGATGGTGGAGATGTTTTTCGGAAAGCGACGGGCCCATCTCTTTTTGCAGCAGTTCCACGAAACCCATGACATGGCGCAGCGGCGCGCGCAGGTCGTGGGAGACGGAATAGCTGAACGCCTCCAGTTCATGGTTCGCGGCCTGCAGTTGCGCCGTGCGTTCGACGACCCGCTGCTCCAGCTCCGCGTTGAGGCGGCGGACCTCGTTTTCCGCGTGCTGGCGCTCGTTGATCTCCTTCCGCAATTGGGCGTTCGCCCAGTCGGCGGCTTCGGCGAGTTCGTGCTGGCGCACCGCCCCCAGCATCAACGCCTCGTTCATGGCGGTGATGCTGAGACCTCTCTCCGCCGGGCCGGCGAGCCGGCTGCCGATCAAGGCTGTCGAGTTTGCCCGCATAAATTTATTTGGTCGCCTTCGGTTCCGGCGCGGCCTCTTCCCGCTGGCCGATCCGCTCCGGCAACCCGCTGGTCAGCCCCGTATAATCCGTCTGGCGCGGGAGGATGACCACCACGCCCTTCTCCGTGATGACATATTCACGGATGTCCTTGCTGTGATTGCCGCCGCGCATTTTGATGACGACCATCACCTTGCGCAGCTGGCCGTCAATCTCCACATAACGCATCCGGATGATGTCATCGGTCAGAAACGAGATCGCATAGTGGCTGAACGGCATCGAGGTGAAGGTATCCTCCACTTCCACGGTGCTAAGGATCGTGATGCCGGCCCCGGTCAACGCCCCGATCATCCGGTAGAGCGACTCGCGAAAGTCCTCCCGGAATCCCGGCGCCAGCGCCATCTCAAAACCCACCAGCGAATCGATCACCAGCCGCTTGGCGCCCACGCGCTCGATGGCATCCAGGATTTCCCGCATGGTTTCATCCACCGAAAGATCGAGCGGACGCAGGTAAAGGATTTCCAGCTTCCCCGTGCGTTGCGGTTTTTGCAGGTTCAAACCAAAACTGTCCGCGCGCTCGGTGTAGCCTTGCGGACGTTCTTCGAAGACCGCGATGATCCCGGCCTCGCCCTGGCGCAGGCCCTCGGCGATGAACTGGGTGGCCAGCGCCGATTTTCCGGTTCCTGAAGGTCCGGCTACCAGCAGGCTGTCGCCTTCGAGAATGCCCCCGCCCAGCATCGTGTCCAGCTCGGGGATGCCGATGGAAAGGCGCCGCCTCCGCACCGGCTTCGTTTTGTTGCCGACCAATCCCAGCGTGCGCGAAAAAGCCTGCATTCCGTCCCCGCTGATGCGGACGGTGTGCAAACCCGGCACCGTGGCCTGTCCGCGCAGTTTCATGATCTGCAATTTCCGAACCACGGAATTCCGCTCCGTCACCTGCCAGAGCCAGAAGAGGCCGTCGGCGACGGTGAACAGCGGATTGTCCCGCATCTCCGATTCCTCATATTCGCCGACCACAAAGGTCGTGGCTTCCCAGCTGGTGAGAAACAGCGCCAGCCGCTGCATGAACGACTGCATCTCCAGATTCTGCGCGCCGCCGGCCGCCTGGCGTTCCACGGTGCGGAAGGAATCCACCACCACGATGCCCGGATGGACCGCGGTCACCTGCTTGATGATCTCCTGGAGAACGCCATCCGCGCCGCTCTCCTGCAACACATCGGCCAGATTGAAAAAGCGGACGGCTTTGCCCAGTTTGGATTCGTCGAAGAAGGAGAATTGCTGCTGGTGGCGCAACATTTTCAGGGCGGGTTCGCCGAGGACGGTGAAATACAGCGCCGGTTTTTTGGGCGTGGCATTGGTGAAAACGATCTGGTGCGCCAGCGTGGTCTTGCCGCAGCCCGGCGCGGCGGCGATGACGTTGAAGGACAATTCCGGGATGCCGCCGCCGAGGATTTCGTCCAGCCCGCGCACGCCGGTCGGCAGCTTGTGGATCCTGACTTTGGGGGGCGGCTGAATGGCCTTCTTTGGAAGATTAAGATGGGCCGCCTTATGTTGTGTTTTCATTTTAGCCTTTTTTCAGGGGATTCCCGGTTGTCAAAAGCCAGATCGTCGAGCGGAACCTTCGGCCAGACCTCGCGCACCAGGCGCAACGTTAAAGTTTCGCCGATGAAGGCCACCAGCAACCCGAGCAGCTGGGCCAGCAACACCACCTTGCCTTCCAGAAATTCGGCCGGGGTGAGTTGCGACTGGATTTCTGTCAGCCCTTCCAGGGATCCGTCCGCTTTTACGTGGACCGCGCGCAACCAGGGGACTTCCACCTTGGCCAGGGCCAGCGCCCGCGCCAGCAGGGCCTGAAAACCGCCGTTGCCGGCCAACGCGGTGAGTTGCGGCCGCAGCTTCTCCGGAACGGGAAAGTTGGCCTGGGCTTTGGTTTCGGAAATTTTTTTCCCTTGCGTCTCAAAAACAATGAGTCGCTTGGCAAAATGCCGCAGGTGTGGTGTGGCCCGTCTCATTTGTGAAAACTTTCCAAGGGGTGATATTCATCCGGAATCGGGATGGCTGGGCGGCGCCCTTTCCTCGGCCAAGGCTGCTCGAAGCTTTCCGCGGGCCGATGGCTGATGGCCGGGCTTCGCAAAAATGTTCCGCTCGCGGATGGTTGATTGAAGTTCATTTCCCTTTAAAACCGCCGCCCGGTGCTGTCGCAGCGCGTCAGAGATATTTTGCGACCGGCGATTCTTTGACATCGTCCCGGCCGTCGTCCGTACCCAGGATGCGTTTTACCAGCCCCAGCAGTTCATCATTGGTGAACGGCCGCTCCAGGGTCGCATCGGGTATCAGCCAGGGTTTGCGGTGAAATTCATCCACCGGCGGAAACTGGGTGGCCATGATGACCGGGAGGGGCATGTAGGCGTCCCGCAACTTCTCGATCATTTCGATGCCGGTCATGAGCGGCATCTTGTTGTCGGTGATGACGAGGTCGTAATTTTTTGCTTGGAGGGCTTTCCAGCCCGCGGCGCCGTCTTTGGCGGCCTCCACGTCGTAGCCGGAATCAACCAGCAGATCCACGCTCAACTGGCGCGTGTCGCTGTCATCATCCACCACCAGAATCCGGCGGGGTGACGCGGGTTGATGCCGCAGGGGTGCGTTGGGGGACGCTTCGACGCAGATGCTTTCGAGGGTGTTCATGACCGGATGATTGTCCCTTAAAATCCGGCGGCAACCATGGGGTGTTCTCCCCACCCTGGAGGCCGCCGCGGCTATTCCTTGTAAAACACCGTGCAGAAAATGATGACGGTGGATTCGGTGGAGCTGGGCATGGCGTTGGGTTCCGCCGGGGCCACGATGGTGTTCATGTGGGTGGCCACCACCTGCAGGTTCGGGCGCGGTTCCAAAAATCCGTTCAGCTGTTCCTCCAGGGCGCTCGCCGGCGACTTGCCGGACGGCAGCTTGTGGAGGGCCACTTCAAATACTTTGGCATTCATGATTTTGTTGTGGCGCAGCCGGTCAGCGCACTTGCGGCACGCGGATGTCGCCGCTGTGGTTGATGATGCCGAACGCGTACAGCAGCCAGATCACGACGCAGATGACGACCACGATGTTCAGGATCTTTTTGATCTTCCCGTCCATCGGAATGTATGTGTTGACGAGCCAGAGCAGGACGCCGATGACGATGAGGGTGACAGCCAGGGAGATAAGTGACATAGGTTTGGTTTAGGCGCTGAACCTAACAGCCATATGGCAGACGGCCATGGGGTGTAACCCTACCGCACCACATCACCGAACCGGCCCGATGAATTTGGCCGGAGGGGGAGGAGATGGCGGCGGATTGGTCTGGTTCACATATTTGCGGATAAACCAATGCCGTTCCATGGCCTCGGTCAACCGCTCCATTTCGCGCGTCGAAACCTGCATTTGCCGGACGAGTTCGGGCAGGTTCTTGGTCGTATCGGCCACGGAGTCGTTGATTTCCGGCAGCCGCATCGTACCTTTCCGGACATTCATGGCGGTGACATCCAGGTTCGTCACCACCCCTTGAAACACGGCCATGGTTTCGTTGGCCTGCGTTAAAAGCTTTTGCGCTTCGTCCGCCAGGGCGGGATCGGTGATCAACTTGCCCACGGTGCCTTTGCCCGCCTCGATGCCGCTCGCCAGGTTCTCCAGGTGGGCGGTGATCTCGTCCAGATGCTTCCGGGTTTCATCCAGGTTCGCCCCCAATTGCGTCCACGTGTCGAGGCCCACGCTGGTTTTTTTCAACGCCAGCAACGCCTCGCGGCGGATGTCCTCGATCGCCGATTCGATCGCGCTTTGAAACTGCTCGTTGCAGACGATGGAAGCATCCTGTTCCGGCAACGGCTTGCCTTCACCGCGCGAGACCTCAAAAAACGAATCGCCCGCCACGCCAAATTTCTTTTTGATGACCGCCGATGAATCCGCGCGCACGAAGCGGAAAAAGTCGCGGCGGATGTTCGCCTGCGCCTGCATCCGGCCTTGCGCATCCACCTCGACATCCGAAACGCTGCCCACGAGCGTACCCAGGAAGTAGACCTCGGAGCCCTGGCAGATCCCCGCCGCGCCGGCCTCCGGCAGCACGATCCGCAGCGGAACGCGGCTTTTGAACCAGCGCTGGCTGTGTCCCATCCAGATGATGGCCGCGACCAGCACCGCCACGATCACCAGCACGAACGTGCCGGTGATTTCGTTGACCCGCCGGAATTTGAAGCGTTCCAGCAACCGCTGCCGCCGGTCATTGGGGTTTGGGGGTTCGGGGATGGCGGGGATTTCGTTCATGATCAAAGGTAGGTGAGCAGCGATATCACGGCGGAGATGACAAACAGCCCGGCGACACAGCGGGTGAGCGCCCGTTCCGTCGCCAGCGGAATGTCCGTGAACGACTTGCCGACCCCGAGCCCGCCGATGCAACAGGAGGCGCTGGCGAACAATGCCGGCAGGATGCTTTTGGCGAGGATGTTCAAAATATCCTTGGGCTGGACCGCATTGGAGATCGTGTTTGCAAACAGGATCAGGTCGCGGCTGCCTTTCCCCGTCCAGGCCGCGAACAGGTAGCCGCTCGCAAAAGCTACGAAGATGAAAACCACCGTCAGACAGAACGTGGCCACCGCCATGCCCAGTACGCGCGGCAGCACCAGATTCAGGAACGGATCGACGCCCTCCGTCTCCAGCGCGCCGACTTTCCCGTCGATTTTCAGGACGCCCAGCTCGGTGGTCATCGCGCTGCCACTGCGGACGATCACGATGAGGTTGATCAACACCGGGCCAAGTTCGCGCGCGACAACGGCCACCAGCAGCGGCCCGAGCAGTTGTGACTGGCCCGTTTCGCCGACCCAAAATGTAAGCTGCACCACCACCGAAATGCCGACGAACACCGCCACTACGCCGACGAACCAGAGCGGTTCAAAGCCGATGGCCAGCACCTGTCGCGCAAACGCCGTCCATACCGCGCGTGACCAGCAGCTTGGTTGGACCATGCACTGCAGGACCGTCCCGATCACCGCGGCAGCGTGTCGCAGTTCACCCCAGCGTTCCCAAACTTCCGCGCCCAAATTTCCAATCCAGTGCAGGCGGGGAGGGCGGGTGCCATCGGCAGCTTTATGGGCTTCGACGGACATGGCGGTGGAATGATGAAATCATGTTTGTGCGGGAGTTGCGTGCGCTTTGATGAGCTGAATGATTCTTCGCCTCCGCCCAACCTTTCACCATGGGGTGTAACCCTACCGGAAATCTCTGCAAAAGGAGCGCGGGCGGCCCGCCCGCGCTCCGATCGTCGACGGAGTTTTGCAGAGATTTCTACCGGGTTTAACGGGAGAGGAGTTCCGCGACGTGCGACATCGCGGGCATGCGGTCGCAGATGACCTTGACCGAAACGAGGATGGGCACCGACAACAAGGCGCCCGGGACGCCCCAGAGCCAGGTCCAAAAAATCAAGGAGACAAAAATGACCACGGGATTGAGCGTGAAGCGACGGCCGAGCAATACCGGCGTGACGAGATTCGACTCCAACAAATGCAATACCAGATACCAGGCGGGCGGCAGGAGTCCCTGCCATGGCGAGTCGAAAGCCAGCAAGCCGACCGCGGCCAGCACGATGACCCCCGCGACGGGTCCAAAGTAAGGGACAAAGTTCAACACCGCCACGAAGATGCCCCACATGGCGGCATTGGGAATGCCCATGAAATAGAGGCCGCCACCCACCAGGACGCCGAGCCCCATGTTGATCAGCGAAACAGAGAACAGATATTGGGAGATGTTTTGTTGGATCTCGTGGCTGATTTCGACCGCGCTTTTTTTGTCGGTCAGCGTGGGCATCACCCGGACCAGTTTTTGCAGGAACAGGTCGCCTGAGGCCAACAACAGGTAAAGCAGCACCAACGTTTCGCCCAGACCGGCGAGGAATGTTCCGGTCCAGTTAAGGATGGATCTTGTACCGCGCTCGTCCTTGACCTCGACCGTGGGCGCATTTTTTTGCGCCTCATCTTTTTCCGCCTCAGTGGCGCCGAGATTGTTCACCGCCGCCGCCGCCTCGTTGAAGTGGGCGAGGCGCGGAAACAGTTTCTGGACCCGTTGCCGCACATCGGTCATGTGCTGCGGCGCTTCATTCATCCATTTCAATGCCGGGCGGCCCAATTCAAAGAAGCCGATTCCGCAGGCGGCCGCCAGCAGGGCGAGCACGATGGCGGCGGAGAGCGCCGGCGGCAGGCGGCACGCGGTGGACCAGCGGATGAGCGGCTTCAAGGTCATCGCGCCAATGCACGCCAGAAAAACCGGGAGGATCACCGGCCGGGCGAAATAAAAGAAGGCGGTCATCCCCAGTGCGACCAAAGCAACCTGCACCAGCGTCGCCCTGGTCACCGTTGCGGTCACCGGTTCTGCCGGCAGTCCCGCCGCGGGCGCAGGGTCTTGCGCGGCCGCGGCGGGTTGGGTCAACTTGGCGTCGTCCATGTTCAATGCTTCGGTCAGCCGGATGGATCAGGCCAAGCGTGTGCTATTCTTTATCTTTTTTGCCCTGGCCGTTGCCCTTGTCGTCCGGGCTCGCGCCGCCCTTTTCGCTGGCGGCCGGAGTTTCCCGGGCCGGCGGTTGCACATTCCTGACGGCAGGCTGGGACGGGTTTTCCACGCTGCGCTTCTCGGCCTTCGGCTGGCTCGGTTCCGCGATCGGGGGCCGGGAATTGCCTTCAGGTTTTACCTCGGGCTTTGATTCCGCGGGGACTGGAACGGACTTGCGTTCCTGCGGCGCCGGCGCGGCTGATTCATGCGCGGCGGCGGATTTCTCAACTTGTGCCGGCTCGCGCGGAGCCACGGCTTTCTTTTCGACCGGCTGCGCCTCGCTGCGAACCGGGGGCTGCGCCTTTTTTTCAACGGTCGTTGCCGCCGGATGTTGTTGCTTGATGACAACGGCCGCCTCCGTCTTGTGGCGCAGTTCCTGGACCGGGACTGCCGCGATTTTGTGGCCGCTGGCCTTTTCGATGACGGCGGTGGTCGGCCCCTGCTGAATGATGACGGTCTGCTTGATGATGGTGGTGTTATTGACGATCACCGTGGAACTGCGGACGGGCTTCATGAAGTCCGCTTCGCCGACAAAAACATAGGCTTGCGGCAGGATGACGGTCACGCCGGCCGGTTGCAACGGCACCCAGCCGATGTAGCCGCCGCCGCTGTGCCAGGAAACCCAGGCCGGCGCCCATTGCACCTGCGGCACCCAGTACCAGCCGCCGTCTTCAGAGCAATTCCAACGGCCGTAATGATACGTGGCCCAGGCCCACGGTTCATCGCTCTGCCAATACCAGCCGGCATCGGTGCGCTCCCAGTTGCCGTTGCAATACGGCCGCCAGTCGCGCGCGACATGGGCCGGCCGCCAGCAGCGTCCGTAGGAGCCGATGACGACCCATTCCCCTTGCGGGGCGAGCGGTTCATAAAAATCACTTTCGACGCGGATCTCCACCGTGGGTGCCACCACCACGGGCACGCTGACACCGACTTCCACCGAGGGTTGCGCGCGGCTGAGGTATCCCGGCAGGGCGCAACACAACGCGATCCCCAGCCGGCCGGCCAAAAGTTTGATCTGATTCATAAAATTTTCCTTGGTGCCGCGGCTTACGGCGCAATTTTGTCGCTGACCCACTTGCGGGCATCCGTGACGCCATCGGCCGTGGCGGCATAGGCTTTTTTGGTGGCGGCCTTGACGCTCTCCCAGGTGGATTCGGTGGCGTTCGAGGCATCGGCCAGCTGCTGGTTCAATTTGGTTGCCTGGTCGCGCAGGGCTTGGAGCTTCGGCTTGGCCTCGGCTTTCATGGCATCGCTGGAGCTGTCAACCTTGGCGGAAAGCTTGTCGAGGTCCTGGTTGAGCGTGGTCAACTGGGCCTGCATGACTTTGACGAATTCGTCCTTCTGCGCGAAGGTGTAATCCTTCATGTCCGCGGTGGCCTGCGTGGTTTCCGTTTTGACCGTCTCAAGTTGCTGGGCGGTGCTTTTATCCTTGTCGCAGCCGACGATGAAACTGGCGGCGGAAAGGAAGGTGAGGAGGAGGGTTTTATTTTTCATGACCGACAGCATGACCTCATGAACCGGGGCGGGCCATGGGGTGTAACCCGAACAGAAGCTTATTCAAGCCGCCGGCCGTCCGTGACGGGCGGATGCCGCCGGTTGGGCGGCGCGATCTCCGTCTGCCCGTGGCTGTGCGCGCGCAAAACATTTTTAACCGCGTTCAACAACTCATCGAAGGTGTAAGGCTTGAGCAGCAGCACCTCGATCTGCAGCCACGGTTGCCGTTCCAACTGCTCCTGCGGTGAGGTGCCCGTGACCATGATGACCGGCAACGGCACGCGCGCATCGTGCAGCAGTTGCAGCAGCCCGAGGCCGGACACTTTGGGCATTTCGTTGTCGGTGACCAGCAGGTCATACTCGTGTAGCTGCACCAGGCCCCAGGCGGCGGCCCCGTCTTCGGCGGCATCCACGATGTAACCGGCGGCGGTCAGCGCTTCGGTGTTCAGGCGGCGGATGTCCGGTGAATCTTCCGCCACAAGGATGCGCGGTTGCGGAATGGTTTCCGGTTGCAAAAAATTATTTTCGTTCATGTTCCTAGAGTAAGTCAGAAGTTAACGCAGAGGCCATGGGGTGTTTCCCTCACGGGGATTTGATTTGCAGGTGACGCCGGCCTGCTTGGCCGGCCGGCGTTCAACCGCCCGCCACCAGGATTAGCGCACGATGACTTCCGGCGGGCGCACCACGACCACCGGTGGGCCGACCACCACGGCGCGCACTTCGTCGTGACGTTCGTAGTGGCTGTGTTCGTAGTGGCCCCGTCCGCCGCCATCGGCCACGAGGCAGCCGCTTGAGGTGAGCAGGGTGATGATACAGGTGAATAACAGGATTATTTTCATATTAGGTTTTTAGGTTTCGAAGCGACGTTACCGGTTGGTTGGTGGCCTCGCCATGGGGTGTAACCCTGCCTGTCACAGATCCGCCGCCGGCAGTAATTCTGTCAATTCCCGGCGGGCCTGGGCAAGGTCAGCCGCGGTCACGTCACATGCGAGCCGGCCTTTGAGCTCGGCCAGTTTTCCGGCGCGCTCCTCGACCATTTTTTGCGTCACCGTCGTCGAACCGGCGGTATTTCCGGCATCAGCCGCTTTCTTAAATGGATCCCTTTTCATGCTTCAAACATCCACCCGAAAGCTGGCGGGTGCCATGGGGTGTAACACCCAGCCGGCCGGCCGGGTCTCAAAGTGACAAGGGCTCGGGTCCCGCCTGGGGCCGCCAGTTCGGCGGCGGGGCAAATTCCCCGGAACTGGCGTTGGTCGCCGACAAGACATTTTTAACCGCGGCCAACAATTCATCGAAGCTGTAAGGCTTGAGCAGCATCGCATCGATTTGCAGCCACGGATACCGGTCCAGCGCGTCCTGCGGAACGCATCCGGTGGCCATGATGACGGGCACGGACAGACGGGCTTCATGGAGCAACTGCAGCAGTTCGACGCCGGTCATGTGCGGCATGTTGTTGTCGGTGACGATGAGGTCGTAGTTTTCCTGCTGGATGGCGCACCAGGCGGTGGCCCCGTCCTCGGCGGCATCCACCTCATAACCGGAATAGGTCAGCGTCTCCGTGTTCATCCGGCGGATCATGGAATCGTCGTCCACTACGAGGATGCGCTGGCGGGAATTGGGCTGGCGGTTCGGCAGCGGTTCGGCGGCAGGTTCAAATTGCGAAATAGATTTTGCGGTCATGTTCACACTGTAAGCGTCGATGGCTGTCGGCTGCCATGGGGTGTAGTCCCCACCGGGCCGGCGAATTCCGGCGTTCGGGTTACACCCCATGGTCGCTGGCCGGCCTGGAGCGTAGGGTCAACCTCATCACTGGCCATCG
>DATHQS010000149.1:0-2483 GCA_035482455.1 Candidatus Acidiferrales bacterium
CCATCTTTCAGAAAAGCATCACCACCCTGCGATGGATCTCAAAAAATCTGCTTTAGCCGTCCATCTCTTCCGGTTCCGGTCGGAAGGATGAATCGCGTCACAGGAGTTGAACCTCTGGCCTCCGGATTCGGAGAGCACCCATAAAATCGCTTTTTATATTTTATGGCTGATCCCGGTTAGATTTGGACCAGTTGCCACTTCTGCTTCGTTTCCTCGACCGGCCTCGCGAAGTCAATCCTGTCCGGTGAGCCCCTATGCTTTTATAGGGTAGAGCCATGGGCGTGGCGGGTTATGATTAATTACCCGAACAACCGCAGCCGCCTTGGGCAACGGGTTCGACATTCCATGACCATGAAAAATATGAAATCGCGATCGAACATCAAAACCGGTTCCGGGTCGCATATCGGTGGACGGGGCAGCCGGGCCGGAGGTTTTACCCTGATTGAACTGCTGGTGGTCATCGCCATCATCGCCATCCTGGCGGCGATGCTGTTGCCGGCTTTGGCACGCGCCAAGGAGCGGGCCAAAAAGATTTCCTGCGTGAATAACCTGCGGCAGATCGGCATCGGCATGACGGTGTATGCCGGCGACAACAATGACTATGTGATCGAAGCGCGCTCGGCCTCCGGCACGGCCAGCGCCACGGTAAAAGGCGCTTACAATCAACACGCGATAAACCAGCCACAGGCCACCCTTTCCAAAGACATATCCCTGGACCCGACCCAGACCAACGCGGCTTCCGTCTGGGCTTGTCCGTCTTTGGGCATCGGTAGCGTGGCTTACAATGGCACAACGACTCCTGCGCAGTGGAACATCGGTTACCAGTACATGGGCGGCATCTACTGGTGGTATAACTCGGTCAACACCGCGGGCATCAATTCGTGCAGCCCGACAAAATTGAGCAATTCCAGGCCTTCCTGGGTGCTGGCGGCGGATCTGGTTTGCAAGAATCCGTCCATAACCACCGGAAACCCCTGGGCGGACGTGACCAGTCCGCTGAAACTGGTCGCCCATCAACGACCGGGCGTGTCCTATCCGGACGGCGCAAATCACTTGACCGTGGATGGTTCCGTAGCCTGGATTAAATGGGAAAAGCTGTTGCAAATCACGACCTTTGACACCAGCTCCCGGCTTTTCTATTTCTATCAGGAAGACCTTGGCCAGATCAATCCCGCGACCATTTCACAATTACAGATTGCCCCTTGATTCGTTGCCTGATGATTATTAGCCAGCGGATCAACCGCCACCGTGAATGAAATGTATCCACCCGCGCCCTGTTTTTTGCCCGCGAGCTGCGATCTGTGTCTTGTTGCTGGCCTGGGCCTGCGCCGCCCCGGCGGAAAATTTGAAGGAGGCGGCGGCCAACTGGCCGGGTTTGAAAATCGGTTCCGCCGTCCAGCCCGGCATGCTGACCACGCCCGCCTATGCGGCCACCCTGCGGTGGCAATATTCGCTGGGCTCGCCGGAAAATGACCTGAAGTGGGCGGCCCTGCGGACGCAGGAATATTTTTATACCTGGTCGAACGCGGACACCACCCTGCGGTTTGACGCCGCCGGCGGACTGGCGGCACGCGGCCATACGCTGATGTGGTACCAATCGCTTCCGAGCTGGCTGACCACCGGGGGCTACACCACCAACCAGATCCGGAACCATCTCTTTCATCACGTCGACACGGTCGTCGGGCGGTACCGGGGGAGCACCTTCTGCTGGGATGTCGTGAACGAAGCCTTCACCAGCAGCGGCCAGATCCGCACCACGAATTTCTGGTACGACAACCCGGGCATCGGCGATTTTAATCCCGCCAACAGCACGCTGTACATCGAAGACACCTTCCGCCGCGCCAACGCGGCCGACCCGGACGCGCGGCTGATCTACAATGATTTTTCCACGGAAACCGTCAACACCAAATCCGACGCCATCTATGCGATGGCGCAGGATTTTTTGAGCCGCGGCGTACCGCTGGACGGGATCGGTTTTCAGATGCACGTGGGCGAAGGCGGTTTTAATTACGGCAGCATGCTGGCGAATTTCGAACGGTTCAACAATCTGGGCCTGGACCTGCAAATCACCGAAATGTCCGTGCCCATACTGGAAACCAACGGCGTGGCTTCGCCGGTGGACCTGGCCGCGCAGGCGGAAGTTTATTGGAATGTCATGAGCGTGGCCTTGAGCCAGCCGCATTTCACCGTCTTCCAGACCTGGGGATTCACGGATGCCAGCGACAACGGTTACACCGGCGGATTTCCGTTCGACCAGAATTACCAGAAAAAGCCCGCCTATTGGGCCCTGTGGAATGCGCTGGCCAACCAGGCCGAAAAACTGCCGGTGCTCGATGTTTCCAGCGGCGACACGACCGGCGTATTCAGCCAGGACACGCTCAGCGCCGGTGCAGGACTGCAACTCGCGGCCAACGGCATCAATGACTACATGACGCTGGGGGTGGCGGTTCCTTTCCCCGGCCAATGGGATGTGAAGATCGGTT
>DATHQS010000150.1:0-5380 GCA_035482455.1 Candidatus Acidiferrales bacterium
AGCAAGCGAAGTTTTTCCCATTGATGGCCTGGCGGCGATGACGATCATTTCGCCGCCGTGCAGGCCGTCGGTCATCCGGTCAAGGTCAGGGAAGCCGGTGGGCAGGCCGCTGAGTTCGCCCTTGCGGTTGAAAAAGTGCTCAATGGTGGTGATGGCGTGGTTGACGAGGTCCTTCACGCCCTGGACGTTCGTTTGCACGCGAGATTCGTTGACGCGGAGAACTTCCTTCTCCACTTCGTCGAGGAGCTGGTCAACTTCGCCCTCATACTCGTAAATGCGCCCGACGACGCCCGTGCAGGTCTGGATCATCCGCCGGAGGAGATATTTCTCCTTCACCTTCTCCAGATACCACGAGAGGTTTGCCGCGCTCGGTACGCCGTCTTGGATCTGTGAGAGGTAGGGGATGCCGCCCACCTGTTCGAGGAGCTGCCGCTCCTTCAAGTTTTGCTGCACCGTGATGAGGTCGATCGGCTGGCGGGCGTTGAACATGTTGGACAACGTCTCGTAGATGGTCTGGTGGCGGAGGTCGTAGAAGGCCTCCTTGCCGTCATCCTTCAATTTTTCCACGCATTCGCCGAGGCATTCGTTGGGGGAAAGCATGATGCAGCCGAGGACGCCCATCTCCATCTGCAGGTCGTGCGGCGGCAGGCGGTCCAGCGTGGCCGCGCCGCGCTCGGAAAGCGTTTTGGGCCGGCGCGACTTTTTGAAGTCGGGGCCACCGCCGGCGTGTTCGGAAACGGAATCGATCATGTCTTCTAGAATGAAAGGATATTTTTAATACGCAAAAACGTGTTGTTAAATCTTAATGACAAGTTCTTCACAAAACGCGGGTGTGCATACTAATATTCTTTCATCAAGTTTCAATCGGGGAATGTAGGAATGATGCGGATTTTTTTCGTCATGCTTGAAATATCCTGTCAATTCCGTCCGCATCCGCTAGATTTTGCCCTCGTTTTACGACATGAACCGCAAACCTTCAATGATGGTGATTTTTCTCACGGTCTTCATCGACCTGGTCGGCTTTGGCATCATCGTGCCGCTGGTGCCGATGTTCAGCCGGCATTATGGAGCGAGCGGCTTCATGATCGGGGTGGTGATCGCCTCATTCTCGGCGATGCAGTTCATTTTCTCGCCCATCTGGGGCAAGCTTTCGGACCGGTACGGGCGGCGGCCGATCCTGCTCATCAGCACGGCGGGCGCCTCAATCTCGTATGTGATCTTTGCGCTGGCCTCCGGGCTGGCGGATCACACGGCCGCGCTCTGGTTGATGCTGGTCTCACGGATGTTCGCGGGCGCGTGCGGCGGCAACATCACCGTGGCGCAGGCTTACGTGGCGGACATCACCAAGCCGGAGGAACGCTCCAAAAAAATGGGGCTCATCGGTATGGCTTTCGGGCTGGGGTTCATCTTCGGCCCGGCCATCAGCGGGGTGATGCTGAAATTTTTCGGGGAAACCGCGCCGGGTTGGGCGGCGGCGGGTTTGTGCGCTTTCAATTTCTTTCTCGCCTATGCGATCCTGGTCGAGAGTTTGAAGCCGGATTCCATCCATGCCGGCAACCGTCCACGCTTCGCGCAATGGGGGCATACGCTATCGCAGCCGAAGATCGGGTTGCTGATCCTGGTGTTCTTCCTGGCGACGTTTGCGTTTAGCTGTTTTGAAAGCACGCTGCCGCTGCTGGTGAGCGATGATTTCAATCTCGGCATCGACGCCAGTGCCGCCGCCCCGGCTTCGACCGTCATCAAGTTGTTCGTGTTTTGCGGGTTGATCGCGGCGTGCATCCAGGGCGGGATGATCGGCCGGCTGGTGAAACTGTTTGGTGAGCCGAACCTGATCTCGATGAGCCTGGTCATCACGGGCACGAGCCTGGTGCTGTTGCCGCTGGTGAAGGGCGACGGCCCGTTGAAGTGGTCCAAGGTCTTGCATCTGGCGGACACGCCGTGGCTGTTGATGCTGGGGGTGCTGGTGCTGCTGTCGTTCGGTTCCAGCCTGTCGCGCGCGCCACTGTTCGGGATGCTTTCCAATTTGACGCCCGCGAACGAGCAGGGGGCGACCATCGGGGTGGCGCAGAGCGCGGGCAGCCTGGCACGGATCGTGGGGCCGCTGTTCGCGGCGACGCTCTACGGTCATGTGCCGATGTTGCCGTATCTGATTTGCGGCGGGATTTCGATTGTGACGGGAATCCTCGTATTTCCGTTGCTGAGGGGAAAAAAGGAAGCGGTGACGGCGGCTTAAAAAGCAAAGTTGGTTTTGACGACCTTGCTCACGCACAATTACCGGCTCGAAAGCAGCCCGGTGGAAAGCAGCTTCAAGCTGGGCTCACCGATGACGGACAGTAGCACATAGTCATCGCCAATCTCCAGGCATTTCACGGACAGATGGTCATTCGCAGCCTCTTTTGGAGCATTCATGGCACGAACTTCCTCGGTGTCACCCACGGCAAAGGTGGCGCTGTTCAACACGACCAGCGGTTTGCGGCCGCCCAAGTTGATGCCTTGAATCCGGAAACGCGGGTCTTGTTCTTCCACAGGGCTCACGAAATCTTCCGGCCAGCGGCCGGAGCCAAAGGCATCCGCCAGATTCTGGGCCTGGCGAATATCGCCGGGGTCGAGCAGGAGGACCAGGCGGTCCAATTCCGGCTTGAGCGCAGGGTTGAACCGCACGGCGGTTTTCATCCAGGCATAAGCAGCGATGAGGTTTTTGGGGACGCCGACGCCGTTTTGCTGGGCGAGTGACAGTTCGACGCAGGCGGTCGCGTTGCGGTTGGTGGCGGCAACAAAGAGGTAGCGGAGGCCTTCAGACAATTTCAGGATGCGGTCGCGGCCACTACAGCCGCCGCTTTCCTTCAACAACAGGTTGCCCGCGGCGAAGGCGCCCTCCGGGCAGCCAGCTTTGGCGGCTTTGCGAAATGAATTGAGTGCATCCGCCGGTTTGTCCTCGTTGACATAGGCTGTCCCTTCGGCGACGAGTTTGGCGGCGTCCTTGTCGGATATTTTTTGCGACCAGGCGGGCAGGGCCGCGCCCGTTAAAATAACCGTGCAAAATAAAAGTATGCGGCCAAAGGTCGTTTTCATTTTTTTACAGGGGGATGAATTGCGTCGGCGGGTTTGATCCAGTCGGTGGCGCCTTCGGCACGGCAGAGGACGTCCTGGGCGAACAGGCCGCTGGTGTTCAGATCGGCGATCGTTTTGGCCGGGAAGGGGCCGCTGATCTGATGGTTGTACAGCAGGTAAAAGCCGGAGGGTTGGGGTGCAGCCGTGTTGGCGGTTGAAACGGCTGCGGGCTGGGTGGGCGCGTGCCCTTCCTGTTCCACGCCATAAATGACGGCCACCGAAATCAACATCGCCGATGCCAGCATGGCCAGGATCAAGGCGAAGGAGCTGCGGGCCGGCTTCTGTTTTCTGGGGGTGGAAACCGGCTTGATGAAAGCCTTGGAATTTTTTACGAGCCGGGACGCATCTTCTTCGCTGATCTCCTTGCGGATGCAGAAGCAATGTTCGCCGTCCCCGGGCCAGCCGTATTCCAGAACCTGCGTGTCGCGCGAAAGCCAGGCGACCCGCCACGGGAGGCTGGCGAGGTCGGCATTCAATGCCGGCAGCGTGTCGCTCGAGGATTTGAGCAGGGTGTAAAGCCAGTGCTTGTCGTCGCCTTTGACATAGAGGCGGCCCTGGACCACCTCGTCGAGAATGAAGCTGGAACAGGTTTCCTCCATGCCGAGCGTGACAAACAGCGCGCTGAGATTGTCCCGGTTTTCTCCCGCGGAAACGTCCATCTGGCTGATGGTGGCGTTGGTGTAGAAGCAAAACAACCGGAGCGTGTCGCCGATGTGGTCGGTCAGCAGAACGCCGACGCGCTTCGGGTTGATCTCGATCCCCAACGGCTCAAATTGTTTGCCCATAAACTTTTTTTAAAATTGGTTCACTTGCCGGGGGCGGAGAGTTCCTGCCACGAGGCGGGAATGTAACCGATGCCGGGACCGTTGCGCGCCAGGCTTTCGTCGTAGTGAAAATTGGCGTGACCGTTCATCGTGCAACTGTTGGCGACCAGCGAACCGACATAGTCGTAGGTGTTGTTACCGCCGCCGCCAAAGCCGAAATCGGCCCCGGGAGCATAGATGGTGCCGGTGAAGCCCGCGTTGCCACCGAAACTGATGCTGGTCAGCGAAGGCAATCCGTAAACGCCCAAAGTATGGGCGTTTTGCGACTGGTTGTTGACGGTGGCCTGCCCGGTGAGGTTGAAAGAAGGGCCGGCAACATAGATGGCGACGCTGGTGACATTGGTGGTGACGGTGATGGCGCTCTGGCCGCTCATGCTGATGTTACCGTTCACGTAAAGCATGACATTGGGAGCATTGATGGTCAAATTGCCGGAAATCCCCAGGATGAGGTAATTGCCGCTGGTAGAAATGATATTGTTCGCCGGCACACTGGCCCAGCCGCTGGCGCCGGTCGGCAGCACCACATTAGGAAAGGTCACGTTCATGTCCTGCTTGGAGTAGCCCGGCTGGATGCCGGAGCCGGATTGGGGCAGCGGACCCGCATAGCCGTTGTTGCCGACCGTCGCCGTGCCGCCCGGGCCGGTATCCAGATGGCCGTAGATGTTGGCTTGACCGATGTTGATGGCGCCGACCAGTGACGAATCCGTCGCCACGTTGCCGTTGGCCCGGGCCTTGGTGGAATCATACGTCCCGTAGCCCCAGTTCGTCACCCACGCGCTGGCGGTGCTCAGGGTGGAGTCAAAACTGTCTACGCGGACATTGTTGCCGTTCAGATTGATGTTGGTTTTGGTGGTGATGGCGCCCGGGAAAAGGGAGGAGAAGGTCGCCCTGACCTGCACGGTGCGGCTGACGGTGGGACTGGTTGAGGCAGACAGGCCGGAGGCGGCAAACATGTACGGCGAAGAAGCGGAGGCGCTCAGTCCGTAGGTGACGGTGCCGCTGCAGGTGATGACCGGCGCGTTGGAAAGCGTGTTATCAATGGAAACATCATAGTAGCCAATGGTGGAATCCACGACGCGGTGCATGCTGTAGGTGTTGCCGCTAATCGTCCAGCCGTCCTGCGCGGCCGAGTCGGCCGTGGACCACTGGGAAACCATCTGAAAATTCCCCTCATATTTGTTGATGAACGCCAGGGCGTCTTCCACCCCGGCCTCGGTGAGGACGATGGAGCTGTTCCAAGTCTGCGAACGGCCCACGGAGGTGTATTCCCCGGTGGCTAGGGTCAGGTAGGTGGCCAGCACGGCCGCGCCAAAGGCCAAAATGATCGCGGTGATGACGAGGGCGCCGCCATCGCGCCGGCGGTTTTCGGGTTGAAGATTGATTTTCATGATGGTTCGGGATGGTTATCAGTTACGGATGCAAATCCGGGCGGTTTGAATGCTCTC
>DATHQS010000151.1:0-2978 GCA_035482455.1 Candidatus Acidiferrales bacterium
ATGGACATGTAAGGAATTATCAGCCAGGGCACAAAGGGGATGCAGCGCTCCCATGAATAATACCATGTACCCACATCCGCACGATGAGACGTGATCCAGGCGCAGCCACCGTAGACGACGATGAAGAGCAGTGACAATCCGGCGGAAGCCGCGGCCGCGGAAAATTTTGATGGCATGCTCACGATTGCTTCCGGCGGGCGAGCGATACGGAGAAGATTCCCCACTGGTCGGTCTCCTGCCGCAGTTTTTCAAAACCGGCGGCGCCCACCAGTTCGTCCATTTCCGCCTGTGTCCGGCGGCGCATGATCCACGGCTTCCCTTCGCGATTGTCCAACACGCGGGCGATGAATTCGACTTGTGGATGCCACGGCTGGTTTGTGTAGATAAGATGGCCGCCCGGTTCCATCGCATCGGCCAGGCCTTGCAGGGAATTCCGCACCGGTTCATTGGACGGAAACAATTCATACAAGCCCGAAACAACGGCGACGGTTGGTTTCGGGGTGATGGCCGCCAGGGAGGCGCGGTCAAAGGCGTCGCCCTTTTCGGCCGTGACATTTTTCAAGCCCAGTTCTTCGGCCAACCGGCGGGCGGCTTCGACATTCTCCGTTTTGTAATCGCGCAGCAAGGCGGCGATGGGAATGTGTTTCAGGTCGCGCATGACCTCCAGATTGTAACGCCCCGGCCCGGATGCGATATCCAGCAGGCGGACCGGTTTGCCCCCGGCGTGCGTGCCTTCAATGGTTGCGCGCAGAATGCTTTGAAGATTTGCCTTTCGCACACGGATGCCGCGCCAGCCAATGCTTTCGAGATAGCCGCGATCAATGGCCCGGCCAAGCGGCGTCACGCCTTGCGGTCTGTTTTCGTAGATGTAATCAAGCGTGCGGCCTGAATCGAAGCCGGCCTCCCAGCCCAGCCGGATTCCTTTGCTCAATCGCCCGCCCGTTTTCATTGCGCCGCGGGTCAGTGCAAACATCGGATTGCCCGGTTCACCCAGCCGGTCAAATTCATCTTTTGTGAAACCGTGCTTGTCGGCATCAAGGAGTGAAACGCGCTGCGGCGGAGCCGCGAAACATTCGAGGATGAATTCCCGCGCTTTCGCGACGACCAGTTGCCGGTTTTTTTCGTGGAAGATGGCATGGTAGAAGTCCGGCATCACTTCCATCCGTTTCAACGGAGACGACAGGCGGTCAAAAAATGTTTGCTGTGCGGAAGGTTTTACCACCCAGTCTTTGCCCGCCGTCAACATCAGGGTCGGTACGGTGATGGCACCGGCATCGGCCATCAGGCGTGTGGACGTATCATAAAGGTCGAGCAGGATGTTGATGGCAATCTGCCGGAAGATCATCCCGTCGGCTTGATAGCCGGCGGCCTGTTCCATGTCATGCGTGAGCATCTTTGCTTTCACATAACTTTTGACATAACCGTGACCGAACAGTTTTTGCTTCAGGCGGAGCAACGGCACGGCGAACGGCACATAGAGTTTCACCCGAAAGGCCGGCACGGCGAGAATCAGCCCGCGGATCGGCGGCGCGTAATCATGCACCCACGCGGCGGCCGTCACCGCGCCGACGCTGTGCGCCATGACCACCATGTTTGCCACCGGGATTTGGTGTTGTTTGGAAACATGCTGGACAAACGCTTCGACATCGCGGATGACCACGCCGAGGTTTTCCGCCGAACCGCGTTCTCCCGGTGAATGGCCGTGACCGCGTGCGTCCCAGGCGAAGACCGCGATCTCTTCCAGGCCCAGCGCCACCACCGTTTCCTGCCAGCGGGCGGAATGTTCATGGCCGCGATGGAAAAGCAGCAGCGCCTTGGCCGCCGGTTTGGCGGGAAGCCATGCGCGATAAAAAAGTTCCGCCCCATCCCAACTCTTGAAGGTCTGTGTCTGGGTTTGCATAAAGTGAGACTGGCATATTCGGCCTCCGGTGTATGAATTGAAAATATTTCACCAGGATTGATTAAATTGACGCAGCCAGGTCGCACACCGCGCAGCGCAGGTCATGGCCGATTTCTTCGGATGATTCCTTCCCGGGCGGGTAGGTGGCATAAGTTCGCGGCCTGCCGATCTGCAGGCGCAGCTTGTGCGGGCGGGGCCATGATTTGCCTTTCGGCCATGCGTTGAATGCACCCTGAAGATGGCAGGGAACGACTGGAACATCCCTGCCTGCCACCAACAGCCCGATGCCCGGCTTGAATTCGCCGATTTGTCCGGTGGCCGTGCGCGTGCCTTCGGGAAAAAGGATGAGGATGTTTCCCGGATTGGCGAGCAATTGGCCGCAGAGTTCGAGGCTCTGCCGGATATGTTTCTGGCGGCCAAACGGCAGGGCATTGACCATGACGGCAGCCACCGCCAGCCGCGGGATGCTGACAAAAAAATAATCCTGCGCCGCCGCCGGAAATGCCCGGTGCAATTTGTGCAGCGGCATCGCGGCCAGCAGGCAAAGGGTGTCGAGGTGGCTGGCATGGTTGGCCACCACGATGAACGAACCGGTTTTGGGCAGATTTTCACTCCCGGTGATTTCGAGGCGATGGTAAAGTTTGAGCCAGCTTCGCAGGCCGAGCGCCATGATCGAACGCAACCCGTAAACGATCATGTCCGGCTCGCGCGGGAATCGCCGCAGGCGTTCAATGGTGGATTGATCGAGATCGGCGGCCGGTTCGTAGTTCCACGGGTTCATCGCAATCCGTAGAAAAAGTTGGTCATGTGAAAAAACAGCGGGGCGACATAGATCAAACTGTCGATCCGGTCAAGGATGCCGCCATGGCCGGGAATCCCCGCTCCCATGTCCTTGATGCCGATGTCCCGTTTGATGATGCTGATCGCGAGGTCGCCAAGCTGTCCGCCCACGCCGACAATTAACCCGGTCAATATCAGTTGTGTCGTTCCAAAGTGGGGAAATGAGAAGTGAAGGAGCCATGGCAGCAGCATGGAGACGGCCAGCGCGCCGGTGGCGCCTTCCCATGTTTTCTTCGGG
>DATHQS010000152.1:0-4414 GCA_035482455.1 Candidatus Acidiferrales bacterium
GATGAAACTTAGAGCCATGCCCCTGGAGCAACCTGCCCGGATGTCGCCCCGTCCGTTTCCGTTGTCCGCGGTGCTGGCGGTCGCGCTGGGATTGCTGACCCTCGCCGTGTATTGGCCGGTCACCGGCAATGACTTTGTTAACTACGACGACGATGTCTATGTCCAGTCGAACGCCCAGGTCCAAAAGGGGCTGACCTTGGAAAACGTCGCCTGGGCTTTCACCCACACCGTCAGTTGCAACTGGCATCCCGTCACGATGCTGTCGCACATGCTCGACTGCCAGGTGTATGGCCTGAACCCATGGGGACATCATCTGACCAGCCTCCTGCTCCATGCCGCGGATGCGGTCCTTCTGTTTCTTTTGCTGCGCCGCCTGACCGGCGCAATCTGGCTGGGCGCCTGGGTGGCCGCCATGTTTGCCCTGCACCCGCTGCACGTCGAGTCGGTTGCGTGGGTGGCGGAGAGAAAGGATGTGTTAAGCGCCTTTTTCGGG
This sequence comes from Candidatus Acidiferrales bacterium, assembly GCA_035482455.1. Taxonomy (GTDB): domain Bacteria; phylum Verrucomicrobiota; class Verrucomicrobiia; order Limisphaerales; family UBA11358; genus UBA11358. The sequence goes on from DATHQS010000152.1 coordinate 494, forward strand.
CTGCTTACGCTCCTGTTTTACGTGCGTTACGTCCGCGCGCCGGCGCCCGCGACCGGATCCCGGGAAATTTCTTTCCTTCGCTCCCGCGATTATTGGTTCGCCTGCCTGGGCCTCGCCCTGGGCCTGATGAGCAAGCCGATGCTGGTCACCTGGCCTTTCGTCATGCTGCTCCTGGATTATTGGCCGTTGGGCCGCCTGCAAACGTGCCGCATCCGGTCGTTGGTGCTCGAAAAAGTTCCCTTTTTTATCCTGACGGCGGCGGCCAGCCTCGTGACCCTGATCGTGCAAAAGCAGGAAGGCGCAACGCAGACCTTGAGCAGCCTGTCTCCCGGAGTACGCGTCGCCAATGCGACGCTGTCGTATGGCTGGTACCTGTTAAAAATGGTCTGGCCGGCGGATCTGTCGATATATTACCCCTACCCCAAATTAATGGTCGTCTCCCGGCTGTTGGTCACGGTCATCATTCTGGCGGGCATTTCGGCATTTTGCTGGTCACAGCGGCGCCGTCATCCTTTTTTGCTGATGGGCTGGCTCTGGTTTGTGGGCACGCTCGTACCGGTCATCGGACTGGTCCAGGTGGGTTCCCAGGCGATGGCCGACCGGTACATGTATCTTCCGTCGGTCGGCGTATTGATACTGGTCGCCTGGGGGGCGCGTGAACTGGCCCGCCGAAGCGCCGGCTGGGCGAATTTTTTGTCGTTCGTGGCCGTTATCACCGTGCTGCTCTGCATCGGGCCAACCCGCCAGGCCATCGCCCTGTGGAAAAACAGTGAAACCCTGTTCCGTCATGCCATCAAGGTCACGGCCGACAATAGCATCGCTCAAAACAACCTGGCGTCCGCCCTGAACCAACAAGGCCGGACCAACGAGGCGATCAGCGGGTTTCGGGAGGCGTTGCGTATCAGCCCGGGCTATGCTGCACCGCACATGAACCTTGGCAACCTGCTGGCCGCGCAGGGATTCACCAATGAGGGACTGGCCGAACTCCAAAAAGCCGTCCAAGCCGATCCCGCTGATTTCCAAGCCCGTTATTCTCTCGGATACCAGTTGCTTAAGTTCGGACAAACCGACGCGGCCATCAGCCAGTTCAAAGCCGCGATTGATTTCCGGACCAACGACCCCGGCTCCTTCAAGTTGCTGGACAGCCTGCTCCTTAAAAACGGCCAGACCAATGCCGCGTTAAGCCAGCTTCAGGATGCCGTCAAACTCCTGCCTTCAAACCCGGCCATTCGCTACGAACTTGGGAATCTGCTCGTCAACAACGCTCAAACCGATGACGCCATCCATCAATTTCAGGAGGCCATCCGCCTGAAGCCGGATTTCTTCGAGGCCCACAACAACCTCGCCAGCCTGCTTTCCAAACAGGGCAAGATCGACCTGGCCATCGGTAAATTGCACGAATCCATCCGCCTGAAACCGGATTATGCCGATGCCCACTATAACCTGGGCGTCCTTTACCTTAAGAAAGGCCTGGGCGACGAGGCCGCGGGCGAATTTCAAATGGCCATCCGCCTCAATCCTGATTTCGCACCTTCGCACTATTATCTGGGGACCATCCTGATCCGAAAAGGCCGGCTGGACGCGGCGATCTCCGAGTTGCAGGCGGCCGTTCACCTCGACCCCGCTTACGCCTTCGCACACAACAAACTTGGCATTGCCCTCGGGGCGGCGGGGCATCTCACTGAAGCGGTTGCCGAGTTTCAGGAAGCCATCCGGCTCAAACCCGATTACGCCGAGGCCAATACCAACCTGGCCATCGCCCTCAAAATGCAGGGCGCGGCCGCCCATTGAACCCCACTTTCTTTTTTGTTGTTTACCACGGGTATTGCTAATTTAAGACCATGCCGGACATCGTCCTCACCACGCTCAACGCGAAGTTCAGCCACGCCGCGTTCGGGCTGCGCTATCTGTTTGCCAACCTCGGCGAACTGCAACCGCGCGCCGTCATCGCGGAGTTCGACATCAACCTGCGCCCGCTGGACATCGCCGAGGCGTTGCTCGCCCGTGAGCCGCGCATCATCGGCTTCGGCGTCTACATCTGGAATGTTACGGAAACCACCGAGGTCATCACCGCCATCCGGCGCGTCCGCCCGGACATCAAGATCATCCTCGGCGGCCCCGAGGTCAGCTATGAGACCGAAGGCCAGCGCATCGTGGAACTCGCCGACCACGTCATCACCGGCGAAGCTGATCTGAAATTTGGAGAAGTGTGCCGGGCGCTGCTGGCTCCGGATGCGGCGGCCGGTGGCCTCCCCAAAATCATCCTGGCCGAGCTTCCCGAATTTTCCCGCCTTGCCCTGCCTTACGATTATTACACCGAAGCCGACCTCGCCCACCGCATCATCTACGTCGAAGCCTCACGCGGTTGCCCGTTCACCTGCGAGTTCTGCCTGTCGTCGCTGGACATTCCTGTGCGGCAGGTGCCGCTGGATAAATTTCTCGCCGCGATGCAAAAGCTGCTCGACCGCGGCCTGAAACAATTCAAGTTCGTCGACCGCACGTTCAACCTCAACGTCCCCACGAGCAAGGCCATCCTCGAATTTTTCCTGGCGCGGTATCAGCCCGGCCACTTCTATCATTTTGAGATGATTCCCGACCGCCTGCCCGCCGAGTTGCGCACGGTCATCGCCAAATTTCCGCCGGGCGCCCTGCAGTTCGAAGTCGGTATCCAGACTTTTAATCCGGAAGTCGGCGCGCTCATCAGCCGCCGCCAAAATTATGACCGGCTCGCGGACAACTTTCATTTTTTGCGGCTGGAAACCGGCGTCCACATCCATGCCGATCTGATCATCGGGCTGCCCGGCGAAACCGTGGACAGCTTTGCCGCCGGGTTCGACCGGCTCATCGCGCTCGACCCGCAGGAGATCCAGGTGGGCATCCTCAAGCGCCTGCGCGGCACACCCATCATCCGCCACGATCAGGCATGGCAGATGATCTACAACGCCCATCCGCCCTACGATATCCTGCAGAACAGGCTGATTGATTTTGCGATGATGCAGCGCCTGCGCCGCTTCGCCAAGTATTGGGACCTGGTCGGCAACAGCGGCAATTTTGTCGAAACCACGCCGCTGCTGTGGGCAGTAGGACAGGCATCTTGCCTGTCCAGTTCAAGAAACGTTAACTCGACAGGCGAGACGCCTGTCCCACCATCACCTTTTGCCCATCTGCTCCGCTTCAGCGACTGGCTCTACGCGCAGATCGGCCGCACCGACACCATCGCGCTGGCGCGGTTGGCGGAAAAACTTTTTGAATTCATCACCGTTGAATTGAAGATTGAAAAGCAGCTCGCCGCCGAAACCCTGTGGCGCGACTGGCAGCGGGGCGCACGCCGCGACCCGCCGGAATTCATCCGTGAATTTCTGTCCCTCGAATCACTTGGCCGTCCTCGTGCAAGCAAATCGGCTCTTCCCAAGCGGCAGGCGCGGCATCTGGCGGCCTGAGCCAACGCAGATATCAGGTATGCATATCCGGCGCCAGCACCACTTCCACCCCGCGCTCGCGCAGACCCTGGATCAATTCCTGTGGCGCGCGACTGTCCGTGACCACGATGTCGATCATATCCAGACCGCAAAGCGGCGAAACGGATTGCCGCCCAAACTTCGTATGATCCAGGCAAAAAATAATTTTCTGCGCCGCCTTCAACATCGCGCGCTGGATGTCGATCAGCAGCGCGTGCGAGTTGGTGATGCCTTCGAGCGTGATACCGCCCGCGCTCATGATCGCCACATCCGCGCGCATTTTGGAAAATGCCTCGACCGTCATCGGCCCGACCAGCACGCCCAGCCGCGGATAAATCACACCGCCGGCCAAAATTACTTCCACTTTGTTGGCCGAAGCAAACAGGTTCGCCACCGGCAAAGAGTTTGTCACGATTTGCGGCGCTTTTTCTTCGAGATGCCGCGCAACGTGATAGACCGTGGT